>NZ_JABERD010000084.1 GCF_013044505.1 Streptomyces sp. S3(2020)
AGAGGTGTATAAGAGACCGCCCCCCGCCCCGCCCATCGCGACGGCAACGTCCTGCGCTGGCTCGCCGCCTACACCTCCTCGATGGTCGGCGACAGCGTGTACTACATCGCCCTGTCCTGGGCCGCCGTACAGGCCGGAAGCCCCACCCAGGCCGGCCTCGTCCTGTCGGCGAGCGCGCTGCCGCGAGCCGTCCTGATGCTGGGCGGGGGAGTGATCGCCGACCGGCTCGGGCCGCGCAGGGTCGTCATCGGGAGCGACGCGGTGCGCTGCGCGGCGGTGCTGGCGGCGGCCGCGCTGCTGTTCCTCACCAGCCCGGGCCTGTGGCCGCTCGCCGCGCTCGCCCTGGTCTTCGGCGCCGTCGACGCGGTGTTCGTGCCGGCCGTGGGCGCCCTCCCCGCGCGCGTGACGTCACGCGACCAGCTCGCGCGCGTGCAGGGCATGCGGGGACTGGGCATCCGCTTCGCGAGCGTCGTCGGCGGACCGCTCGGCGGCCTCGGAGTGGCGGTCGGCGGCCCGGCGGCGGCGTTCGGCCTCGCGGGGCTGCTCATCGCCGTGTCCGTGCCGCTGCTGGTCTCCGTACGCATACGCGAGGTGCCCGCCGACGACAGGACGCCCGGGGCCCGGGGCACCGCCTGGAGCGACCTCACGGCCGGCCTGCGCTACATCCGCGGCCACCGTGTCCTCGCCCCGCTGATGCTGGCCATCGCCCTCGGCGACCTCGGATTCGTCGGCCCCCTCAACGTCGGACTGACCCTCCTCGCCGACGAGCGCGGCTGGGGCGCCGCGGGGATGGGCTGGCTGCTCTCCGGGTTCGGCGTCGGCGCGGGGGCCGCGTCCCTGCTGCTCACCGTGCGCGGGCGGCTGCCGCACGCGGGCCGGGTGGCGGCGTGCACCATCATCGCGGGCTCGGTCGCCATCGCTGCCCTCGCCCAGGCGCCGAGCATCGCCGTCGCCGTCGGCACGGCCCTGCTGGTCGGGCTGCTCGCCGGGCTCAGCGGCGCGATGTGCGGGGCCCTGCTCCAGACCCAGGCCGACCCCGCCTACCTGGGCCGGGTCACCGCCGTGGCCAGTCTCGTGAGCCTGGGCTTCGCCCCGCTGAGCATGCCGCTGTCCGCCGCGGCCATCGGGGCATGGGGGACCGGCCCGGTGTTCGCCGTCAGCGCGGTGGTCTGCGGGCTCGGCGGGGTCGTGGCCCTGTGCGTACGGGACCTGCGCCGCGCCGAGCTCCCGAAGCAGCCCTAGGTCTGCCCTAGGTCGTGTCCGCAAACTCCCTCCCCCAGAGGGGGTGCCCCCAGCCCTCCGGGCGGACGACGGGACTTTGCGGACACGACCTAGATCCCCAGCTCCTTCGCCTCGTGCAGCTTGGCGATCGCGTCCTTGTCGCCGTCCAGCTCCACCCCCGCGGCCTCCTGCCGGCCGTACAGGAACAGCAGGAGCTCCGAGGGCTCGCCGGTCACCGTCACGACCGGGGCGCCCCGGTGGGCCACCGCCGTCTGGCCGTCCGGACGGCGCAGGACGAGGCCCGTGGGAGCGCTGCGGCCCATCAGCCGGGCGGTGCGCTCCAGACGGGTCCACAGGGCGTCCTGGAAGACCGGGTCGAGTTCGCGGGGCGTCCAGTCGGGCTGGGCGCGGCGGACGTCCTCGGTGTGGACGTAGAACTCGATCGTGTTGGACGCCTCGTCGATCTGCTTGAGGTTGAAGGGCGAGAAGCGCGGCGGGCCGGTACGGATCAGCTGGATCAGTTCCTCGTACGGCTTGGCCGTGAACTCCTCCATCGCCTTGTCCAGACGGGAGGCGAGCTGCTTGATGAGCAGACCCCCCGCGGCGTCGGGGCGGCGCTCGCGCACCGCCACGTGCGCGGCCAGGTCCCGGGTCTGCCAGCCCTCGCACAGGGTCGGGGCCTCGGGACCGGCGGTCTCCAGGAGATCGGCGAGCAGAAGTCGTTCACGCTTGGCGAAAGTCGACATGCCGTCAGCCTACGACCGCGTACCGGGTCCGCACAGTGGACACCACGCCAGGACTGTCGGTGGCGCGCGGCACAATGGCACCCATGACCAGCACGCCCGCCCCCACCAGCCTCGACCCGGCCGTCGCCGCGCGCCTCAAGCGCAGCGCCGACGGGCTCGTCCCCGCCATCGCCCAGCAGTACGACACCGGTGAGGTGCTGATGCTCGGCTGGATGGACGACGAGGCGCTGCACCGCACGCTGACCACCGGCCGCTGCACGTACTGGTCGCGCAGCCGCCAGGAGTACTGGGTCAAGGGCGACACCTCAGGCCACTTCCAGTGGGTCAAGTCGGTCGCGCTCGACTGCGACGCCGACACCGTGCTGGTCAAGGTCGACCAGGTCGGCGCCGCCTGCCACACCGGCGCGCGCACCTGCTTCGACGTCGACGTGCTGCTCAAGGACGCCGATTCCGGCGTGTCCGCCTCGGATCAGTAAGGTCAGCCGCCATGGACCTCGAGACCTTCCGCAAGCTCGCCACCGACCGGCGCGTCATCCCGGTCACGCGCAAGCTCCTCGCCGACGGCGACACCCCGGTCGCCCTCTACCGCAAGCTCGCCGCCGAGCGCCCCGGCACCTTCCTGCTGGAGTCCGCGGAGAACGGCCGCTCCTGGTCCCGCTACTCGTTCGTGGGCGTCCGCTCCGCCGCGACCCTCACATCGAAGGACGGCCAGGCCCACTGGCTCGGCGCCCCGCCCGTAGGCGTCCCCGTCGACGGCGACCCCCTCGCCGCCCTGCGCGCCACCATCGAGACCCTGCACACCCCCCACCAGGAGGGCATGCCGCCCTTCACCGGCGGCATGGTCGGCTACCTCGGCTACGACATCGTGCGCCGTCTGGAGAAGATCGGCCCCGGCGAGCGCGACGACCTGAAGCTCCCCGAGCTGACCATGCTCCTCACCAGCGACCTCGCGGTGATGGACCACTGGGAGGGCTCGGTCCTGCTGATCGCCAACGCGATCAACCACAACGACCTCGACACCGGCGTCGACGAGGCCTACGCGGACGCCGTGGCCCGCCTGGACGCCATGCAGGCGGACCTGTCCCGCGCGGTGGCCCAGCCGCCCGCCGTCCTCCCGCCCTCCGAACTCCCCGAGTACACCGCGCTGTGGGGCGGCGAGGACTTCCAGGAGGCCGTCGAGGACATCAAGGAGCGCATCCGCGCGGGCGAGGCCTTCCAGGTCGTCCCCTCGCAACGCTTCGAGGCACCGTGCACGGCGAGCGCGCTGGACGTGTACCGGGTGCTGCGGGCGACGAACCCCTCCCCGTACATGTACCTGTTCCGCTTCGACGGCTTCGACGTTGTCGGATCGTCCCCCGAAGCCCTGGTCAAGGTCGAGGACGGGCGGGCCATGGTCCACCCCATCGCCGGCACCCGCTGGCGCGGGGCCACCCCGCAGGAGGACCAGGCCCTCGCCGACGAACTGCTCGCCGACCCCAAGGAGCGCGCCGAGCACCTGATGCTGGTCGACCTGGGCCGCAACGACCTGGGGCGCGTCTGCGAGCCGGGCTCGGTGGAGGTCGTGGACTTCATGTCCATCGAGCGCTACTCGCACGTCATGCACATCGTGTCGACGGTGACCGGCAAGGTCGCCCAGGGCCGCACCGCCTTCGACGTCCTGACGGCGTGCTTCCCGGCGGGCACCCTCTCCGGCGCCCCCAAGCCCCGCGCGATGCAGATCATCGACGAACTCGAACCGTCCCGGCGCGGGCTGTACGGCGGCTGCGTCGGCTACCTCGACTTCGCGGGCGACTCCGACACGGCCATCGCCATCCGCACGGCCCTCCTCCGCGACGGCACGGCCTACGTCCAGGCCGGTGCCGGAATCGTCGCCGACTCCGACCCGGTCGCCGAGGACCAGGAGTGCCGGAACAAGGCGGCCGCGGTGCTGCGCGCGGTGCACACGGCGAACCGACTCGGGCAATAGGGCGCTTCTCATACGAACCCCGGGTGACGGTTCGCCCGGGGTTCGGGCGATAGTGGAGTACGTGACTGCCGTTCCTCATCCCCGTTCCGAAGCCGCCGGACCCGCCAGGGCCGGCCGGCTCAGCCTCGCCGTAGCCCTACTCTCGGGCGCGCTCGGCGCGGCCGTGGCGCTGCTCGCGACCCGCCAGCAGTGGTCGGAGGGCACCGCGACCGTCGCCGGCGGCGACTTCCCGCTGACCGCCAAGGGCAGCGACGTGACCGGACTCCCGGCCGCCCTCGCCATAGTGGGCCTCGCCGCGCTCGTCGCCGTCTTCGCCGTCCGCAAGGCCGGCCGTTTCGCCGTCGCCGGGCTGCTCGCGCTCACCGGTGCCGGGATCGTCGCCGCGGCGCTGCTCGGTGCGAACGATTCGTCCGCGCTGGACGAGCAGGCCGCGAAGGCGTCCGGTGACGCTTCTGCGACGGTCGCTGCGCTGAGCCATACCGCATGGCCGTACGTCGCCGCGGCCGGCGGGGCGCTGATCCTTCTGGCCGGGCTGCTTGCCCTGCGCTACGGGCGGATGTGGCCCGCGATGTCCGGTCGCTACGAGCGGAACGGTGCGCCGCGTACCGTCCGTAGGCCCAAGGCCGCGGATCCTGATCGGCCCGAGGAGATGTGGAAGGCGCTGGATCGAGGGGAAGACCCCACGGGGGCGTAGCGGTCGTACGGAAGCCGCGCGCCGGTGGGGGCTGGTCGCGCCCGCGCGGCGGAGCCGCATATCGATACAGCCCCGCGCCCCTGGGCATGCCACAGATCCCGGCGTTGACTCGCTAGGGCTACCCCTGCGTCCCTCTGCCGTGCGCGTGCGGAAGAATGGTCTGCGAGCGTCCGGCTCAGACACGTTTACAGCAACGAGGAGCAAGTCATGGCGGGCAGCAGCCACGGTCACACCCCGGCCGCCTGGACCGGTGTCACCATCGCCTTCATCGGTTTCTGCGTCGCGGGCGCCTTCATGGTGCTGGCCGAGCCGCTGGGATTCTGGGCGGGCATGGTGATCGTGGTCGCCGGTGGCGTCATCGGCTGGATCATGAGCGCGATGGGTCTGGGCATGCCGAAGGACGCCCACAAGGCGCTCGTGACCTCGGCGCAGACCGAGAGCTGATCGCCGTACGGCAGTCGCGTACGAGTTTCCTGAGGGGCGGCCCCGTGCCGCCCCTCACGCGTGTCCGGGCCCGGGCGAGGCACAATGCGAGGTGTGAACGCCGACAGTCACAGGGTGACGCCGTACGCGGCGAGGGCGGGGCGGCTGGCCGTGCCCGCGGGGCTCATGGCGGCCGTCGCCGGGGCTTTCGCGTACGTCGCGGCCGTGGACCCCAACGAGCCGGGCCACTACCCCGTGTGTCCGCTGCTACGTCTCACCGGCCTGTACTGCCCCGGCTGCGGCGGACTGCGCAGCGCGCACGCGTTCGTCCACGGGGACCTCCTGACCGCGCTCCAGGCCAACGCGCCCGCCGTGCTGGGCTATCTGGGCTTCGCCGTGCTGTGGACCGTCTGGGTGGTCCGTGCCGCGCGCGGGCGACCGCTGCGGCTCGATCTCGGGCCCGTGCACCTCTGGACCGTCGGCGCATTGCTGCTGGTCTTCACGGTTGTCCGGAACCTGCCGTTCGCTGGCTGGCTGCACCCTTGATCAATTGGTGAACGTCCAGGTAGTGGGACCGGCGTCAACCGGATGCGAGGCCTAGCCCTTCCTCCGGATACCATCGCAGTGACCACCTCTTTTCACTGGTCGCTGGAACTGTCAACCGTCTGGAAGGGGGCCGCTCGCGTGAGTGTGCTCGACGAGATCATCGACGGAGTCCGTGCCGACCTCGCGGAGCGGCAGGCGCGCGTCAGCCTCGACGAGCTCAAGGAACGCGCGGCGAAGGCCCCCGCGGCCAAGGACGGGATCGCCGCACTGCGCGGCGACGGCGTCAAGGTCATCTGCGAGGTCAAGCGCTCCAGCCCCTCCAAGGGCGCGCTGGCCGCGATCGCCGACCCGGCCGGGCTCGCCGCGGACTACGAGGCGGGCGGCGCGGCCGTCATCTCCGTCCTCACCGAACAGCGCCGCTTCGGCGGCTCCCTCGCCGACCTGGAGGCCGTCCGCGCCCGCGTGGACATCCCGGTCCTGCGCAAGGACTTCATCGTCACGTCGTACCAGCTGTGGGAGGCCCGCGCGTACGGCGCCGACCTCGCCCTGCTGATCGTGGCGGCCCTCGACCAGCCCGCCCTGGAGTCCCTCATCGAGCGGGCGGTGTCCATCGGACTCACCCCCATCGTCGAGGTCCACGACGAGGACGAGGTCGAGCGCGCGGCCGACGCCGGCGCCAAGGTCATCGGCGTCAACGCCCGCAACCTCAAGACCCTCGAGGTCGACCGCGGCACCTTCGAGCGCGTCGCCCCCGAGATCCCGGACCACATCGTCAAGATCGCCGAGTCCGGCGTCCGCGGCCCCCACGACCTCATCGCCTACGCCAACGCCGGCGCCGACGCCGTCCTGGTCGGCGAGTCCCTGGTCACCGGCAAGGACCCCAAGTCCGCGGTCTCGGACCTGGTCGCGGCGGGCGAGCACCCCGCACTGCGGCACGGGCGCAGTTGATCACCCGCTAGGCTTACCCCGATGACTCTCACCATGACGACCGCGGACCGGCACGCGCGCCTCGCGCGCGGTTGCCGTCCCCGCGGCTGCCGCGCCCCGGCCCGCCGGGTGCACGGCCGCCGGGTGCGGTATGTCATCGGTGACGAACCTGGGCAGGTAAACGGCCGCCGATGGCAGCGCGCCCCATAGGGGCGCGGGGCTGTATTTGATCTGCGGCTACCGCCGCGCGGGCGCGACCAGCCACTGACGGCCCGCAGCCAACAAACTCATCCCCGCCCCCACGGCGAATAGTGTCTTTTCCACGCACTCACCGTGAGGTTTCCGCATGCCCAGCGAGTTCTTCATCCCCGACCCCGAGGGTCAGATCCCCAGCGCCGAGGGCTACTTCGGCGCGTTCGGCGGCAAGTTCGTCCCGGAGGCCCTCGTCGCCGCCGTGGACGAGGTCGCCGTCGAGTACGACAAGGCCAAGCACGACCCCGAGTTCGCCCGCGAACTCGACGACCTGCTGCTCAACTACACGGGTCGCCCCAGCTCCCTCACCGAGGTACCCCGCTTCGCGGAACACGCGGGCGGCGCCCGGGTCTTCCTGAAGCGGGAGGACCTCAACCACACCGGCTCGCACAAGATCAACAACGTGCTCGGCCAGGCCCTGCTCACCAAGCGCATGGGCAAGACCCGTGTCATCGCCGAGACCGGCGCGGGTCAGCACGGCGTGGCGACGGCGACGGCCTGCGCGCTGTTCGGCCTCGAGTGCACGATCTACATGGGTGAGATCGACACCCAGCGCCAGGCCCTCAACGTGGCCCGGATGCGCATGCTCGGCGCCGAGGTCATCGCGGTGAAGTCGGGCTCGCGCACCCTCAAGGACGCGATCAACGAGGCGTTCCGCGACTGGGTCGCCAATGTCGACCGCACCCACTACCTCTTCGGCACGGTCGCGGGCCCGCACCCCTTCCCGGCCATGGTCCGCGACTTCCACCGTGTCATCGGGGTCGAGGCCCGCCGGCAGATCCTGGAGCGGGCCGGCCGGCTCCCCGACGCGGCCGTCGCCTGCGTCGGCGGCGGCTCCAACGCCATCGGCCTCTTCCACGCCTTCATCCCGGACGCGGACGTACGCCTCATCGGCTGTGAGCCCGCCGGGCACGGCGTGGAGACCGGTGAGCACGCGGCCACGCTGACCGTGGGCGAGCCCGGCATCCTGCACGGTTCGCGCTCCTACGTCCTTCAGGACGAGGAGGGCCAGATCACCGAGCCGTACTCGATCTCGGCCGGTCTGGACTACCCGGGCATCGGCCCCGAGCACTCCTACCTCAAGGACAGCGGCCGCGGCGAGTACCGCGCGGTCACCGACGACGAGGCCATGCAGGCCCTGCGTCTGCTGTCGCGCACCGAGGGCATCATCCCGGCCATCGAGAGCGCCCACGCGCTGGCCGGTGCGCTGGAGGTCGGCAAGGAACTGGGCAAGGACGGGCTGATCATCGTCAACCTGTCCGGGCGCGGCGACAAGGACATGGACACGGCCGCGCGCTACTTCGGCCTGTACGACACCGACGCCGAGGTCGCGGCCGACGCCGCCGACCTCGCCGAGATCGAGGGGGACGCCAAGTGAGCGGCAACATCCAGCTGTTGACGGACACCCTCGCCGGTGCCAAGGCCGAGGGCCGCTCCGCGCTCATCGCCTACCTCCCGGCCGGGTTCCCGACCGTCGACGGCGGCATCGAGGCGGTCAAGGCCGCGTTCGACGGCGGTGCCGATGTCGTCGAGGTGGGTCTGCCGCACAGCGACCCCGTCCTGGACGGCCCGGTCATCCAGACCGCCGACGACATCGCCCTGCGCGGCGGCGTCAAGATCGCCGACGTCATGCGGACGGTGCGGGAGGCGTACGAGGCCACCGGGAAGCCGGTGCTCGTGATGACGTACTGGAACCCGATCGACCGCTACGGCGTCGAGCGCTTCACCGCCGAGCTGGCGGAAGCGGGCGGGGCCGGGTGCATCCTGCCCGACCTGCCCGTGCAGGAGTCGGCGCTGTGGAGGGAGCACGCGGAGAAGCACGGGCTCGCCACGGTCTTCGTGGTCGCGCCCAGCAGCAAGGACGGGCGGCTCGCCGAGATCACCGCGGCGGGCAGCGGGTTCGTGTACGCCGCCTCGCTCATGGGCGTCACCGGCACCCGTGCCTCGGTCGGCGCGCAGGCGCAGGAACTCGTCGAGCGCACCCGTGCCACCGGCACCGGCCTGGCCGTCTGTGTCGGGCTCGGGGTCTCCGACGCCACGCAGGCCGCGGAGGTGGCCGGCTTCGCCGACGGGGTGATCGTCGGTTCGGCCTTCGTGAAGCGGATGCTGGACGCGCCGGACGACAAGGCCGGTGTCGAGGCCGTCCGGGAGCTCGCGGGTGAGCTCGCGAAGGGCGTGCGCGGCCAGGCATAGCAAGGTCGGACATTTCGTACAGGTCACTCGAACGGGTGGACCTGGGACCGGGGAGGCGCGGTGCGCCTCCCCGGTTCGTTCTGCGGGTGTGAGCGAGAAGAACCGTGAGGGAAAGCGCACCGCCCGTGAGCGGCTGGCGGTCGAGCGAGAGAAGCAGAAGGTCTCGGAGAAGCGACGGCGGACGCTGATCGTGGGTGCGAGCGTCGTCAGTGTCCTGGGCCTCGCGGCGGTGATCGGAGTGGTCGCCGCCAACTCGGGCAAGGACGATGCCGCCGACTCCGCGGACGGCCCGGTCGTGGCGCCCTCGGGGGCCAACGGCGACGACAACCTCGCCATCCCGGTCGGCAAGCCGAGCGCCAAGTCCACGCTCACCATCTGGGAGGACTTCCGCTGCCCGGCCTGCAAGTCCTTCGAGGACGCGTACCGCTCGACGATCCATGAGCTGACGGACTCCGGCGACCTGAAGGTGCAGTACCACCTCGCCACGATCATCGACGGCAACATGGGCGGCTCCGGCTCCCGCAAGGCGGCCAACGCGGCGGCCTGCGCCCAGGACACCGGCAAGTTCACCGCGTACCACGACGTGCTCTACGAGAACCAGCCGGCGGAGACCGACGACGCCTTCGCCAAGGACAGCAAGCTCATCGAGCTGGCGAAGAAGGTCGACGGCCTGGACACGGCCACCTTCCGCACCTGTGTCGAGGGCGGCACCCACGACAGCTGGGTCACCAAGTCCGCGGCGGCCTTCCGCAACGGTGGATTCTCCGGCACCCCGACCGTCCTTCTCGACGGCAAGAACATCTACCAGGACCAGACCATGACCCCGGCGAAGCTGAAGCAGCAGGTGCTGGAGGCGAACTAGGGCCTGCCCGGCAGATGCGCGTGCCAGGGCCCGCGACGCCGGCATGATCCGCCGGGCAGGCCCTAGGGGTAAGAGTTTTCCGACCCTCCCGTTATGGACCCGTAGCCGGGGTGCCTGCCGTGGGTGGGGCCCGGCACGGTAGCGTCGGACCTGCCATGGAACTTGCCTATATTCCCAGCCCGTCGCGCGGGGTGTACCACCTCTTCGGTGTCATTCCGCTGCGCGGCTACGCGTTCTGCATCATCATCGGTGTCTTCGTCGCAGTCTGGCTCGGCAACAAGCGCTGGATCGCCCGGGGCGGACGGGTCGGCACGGTGGCCGACATCTCCGTCTGGGCCGTGCCGTTCGGTCTGCTCGGCGGCCGGCTCTACCACGTGATCACGGACTACGAGCTGTACTTCAGCGAGGGCCGCGACTGGGTGGACGCCTTCAAGATCTGGGAGGGCGGTCTCGGTATCTGGGGCGCGATCGCGCTCGGCGCGCTGGGCGCGTGGATCGGCTGCCGCCGCCGGGGCATCCCGCTGCCGGCCTACGCCGACGCCATCGCCCCCGGTATCGCCCTCGCCCAGGCGATCGGCCGCTGGGGCAACTGGTTCAACCAGGAGCTGTACGGGCGGGAGACGGATCTTCCGTGGGCCCTGCACATCACGTCCTCGACGGACGGCCGGGTGCCGGGCTACTACCACCCGACCTTCCTGTACGAGTCGCTGTGGTGCATCGGCGTCGCCGTCCTCGTCATCTGGGCGGACCGCCGCTTCAAGCTCGGGCACGGGCGGGCGTTCGCGCTGTACGTCGCCTCGTACTGTGTGGGCCGGTTCTGGATCGAGTACCTCCGTGTCGACGACGCCCACCACATCCTGGGCCTGCGCCTGAACAACTGGACCGCGCTGGTCGTGTTCCTGCTCGCGGTGGTCTACATCGTGGTGTCGGCGAAGAAGCGGCCGGGCCGGGAAGAGGTCGTGGAACCCGCGGCCGAGGAGTCCGACGGCTCTGACGGTTCCGACGGTTCTGACGGAGAGACCGCGGCTGAGGAGAAGGCCGAGGACGCCGACTCCGCCGAGGCCGTGGAAGAGCCGAAGGACGACGTCGAGGACGACGTCAAGGACGAGGCGGGCTCCGCGAAGAAGACCTGAGTATCGGTCGTAGTCGTACGACGTCGAGGGGCGCCCCGGATCCATTCCGGGGCGCCCCTCGACGTCGTACGGGGTCAGATGCGGTGGGCCAGGGACAGGGTGCGCTGGGCTGTCGCCACCACCGCCGCGTCGATGAACCGGCCGTCGGGCAGGGCCTGCGCTCCCTGTTCCACGGCTGCCGCCTTCACGATCGTCTCCGCCTGTTCGATCTCCCAGGCCGTCGGGAGGTAGGCCTGTTCGATCACGGGGAGCTGGCGGGGGTGGATGGCGGCCCGGCCCAGGAAACCCAGGGCGCGGCCGTGGGCGCAGGAGGCCGCCAGGCCCTCCAGGTCGCGGATGTCGGGGTGGACCGACTGGGACGGGGGAGGCAGGGACGCCGCTCTGGCCGCCACGATCACTCGGGAGCGGGACCAGTCGAGGCCCATGTCGTCCCGTACGCCCAGGTCGGCGCGGAGATCCGTCTCGCCCAGGGAGATACCGCGCAGGGACGGATGGGCGGCGGCGATCTCGTAGGCGCGTTCCACGCCGAGGGCTGTTTCGAGGAGGGCGTACAGGGCGAGGGCGCCTCCGGCGGCGGGGGCCGTGTGTTCGGCGATGGCGGTGATCTGCGCCGGGGAGGTCACCTTGGGGAGGCGTAGGCCGGTGAGGCCGGGGAGGGTGGCCAGGGCTGCGAGGTCGGCGGCCGCGAGGGGGCCGTCCAGGGCGTTGATCCGGACGTGGACAGGCTGCGTCCGTGACGGTGACTGTGTCTGCGGTTCGGCGAGGAGTTCGGCGGTGGCGTCACGGGCGTAGGCCTTGCGGTCGGGGGCCACCGCGTCCTCCAGGTCGATCACCACGACGTCGGCGCCCGCCGTCAGGGCCTTCGCCACCACCTGCGGGCGGTCGCCCGGGACGTACAGCCAGGTCAGTGGTGTCATTCCGCGCCCTCCTCACGCAGCCTCGCCAACTCGCTCTCGGTCAGGCCCAGTTCCGCCAGGACCTCCGAGGTGTCCGCGCCGTGCGGGCGGCCCGCCCAGCGGATCGCGCCGGGGGTCTCGGAGAGGCGGAAGAGGACGTTCTGCATGCGGAGGGGGCCCAGGTCGGGGTCGGTGACCGTGGTGATCGTGTCCAGGGCCTCGTACTGGGGGTCCGTCATCACGTCCCGCACGTCCTGGATCGGGGCCACCGCGGCCTCCGCCTTCTCGAAGGCGGCCAGGACCTCCGTGCGGGTGCGCTCGGCGATCCAGGAGCCGACCGCCTCGTCGAGGACATCGGTGTGGCGGGCCCGGTCGGCGCCCGTGGCGAACCACGGCTCGGCGATCAGGTCCTCGCGGCCCACCAGGCGCATGACGCGTTCCGCGACCGACTGGGCCGAGGTGGAGACGGCGACCCAACCGCCGTCCGCGGTGCGGTAGGTGTTGCGCGGGGCGTTGTTGGCGGAGCGGTTGCCGGTGCGCTGCTGGACGTAGCCCAGCTGGTCGTACCAGGTCGGCTGGGGGCCGAGGACGCTGAGGATCGGCTCGATGATCGCCATGTCCACGACCTGGCCCTCGCCCGTGCGGTCGCGGGCGGCGAGCGCCGTCATCACCGCGTACGCCGTCGCCAGCCCCGCGATGGAGTCGGCGAGGCCGAACGGCGGGAGCGTCGGGGGTGCGTCCGGTTCGCCGGTGATCGCGGCGAAACCGCTCATCGCCTCGGCGAGGGTGCCGAAGCCGGGGCGGTGGGCGTAGGGGCCGAACTGGCCGAAGGCGGTCACGCGGGTGAGGACCAGCCGGGGGTTGGCCGCGGAGAGCCGGTCCCAGCCCAGGTCCCATTTCTCCAGGGTGCCGGGGCGGAAGTTCTCGATGACGACGTCCGCGGTCGCGGCGAGGCGCAGGAGGGTCGCCCGGCCGCCCGGCCTGGAGAGGTCCAGGGTGATGGTGCGTTTGTTGCGGCCGAGGAGCTTCCACCACAGGCCGATGCCGTCCTTCGACGGGCCGTGGCCACGGGAGGGGTCGGGCTTGGAGGGGTGCTCGACCTTGATGACCTCCGCGCCGAAGTCGCCGAGCATCGTGGCGGCGAGGGGGCCGGCGAAGAGGGTGGCCAGGTCGAGGACGCGAAGGCCGGTGAGGGGGGCGGTGCCCCGCGGGACCTTCACGCCGGGCCCTGCTTGTCGATCTCGGGGCGGTACGGCATCGACGCCGAGGCGCCCACCCGCTGGACCGAGAGGGCCGCCGCCGCGGAGGCCCACCTCAGGGCCTCGCGCATCGGCCGGCCCTCGCCGAGTGCCACCGCGAGGGCGCCGACGAACGTGTCGCCCGCGCCGGTCGAGTCCACGGCGGTGACCTGGGGGGCGGGGACGCTGAGGGGCTCGGCGTCGCGGGCCACGTAGAGGCTGCCCGCGGAGCCCAGGGTGACGACCACCTCCGGCACCTCGTCGAGCAGGGCGAGGGCCGCGGCGTGCGGGTCGGTGCGGCCGGTGAGGGTGGACGCCTCGTGCTCGTTGGGGATCAACAGGTCGGTGGCGGCGAGGAGTTCGATGGGCAGGGGCTGGGCGGGAGCCGGGGTGAGGATGGTGCGGACACGGTGGGCGCGGGCCGCCTCGGCGCCCGCGATGACCGCGGCCAGGGGGATCTCCAGTTGGAGGAGCAGGGCGTCGGCGCTGGCGATGAGGCCGTCGTCGCCGGGGGCCAGGTGGTCGACCGTGCCGTTCGCGGCGGGGATCACGACGATCGAGTTGCCGCCCTCGTCGTCGACGACGATGTGGGCGGTGCCGGACGGGCCCTCGACGGTGCGGAGGTGGTCGGTGTCGACGCCGGAGTGTTCGAGGGTGGAGCGCAGCTGGGTGCCGTGGGCGTCGTTGCCGACCGCGCCGATCATCGAGACGGTGGCGCCCGCGCGGGCCGCGGCGATCGCCTGGTTGGCGCCCTTGCCGCCGGGGATCGTGCGGAACTCCCGTCCCGTCACGGTCTCTCCGCGCTGCGGGGCCTTCGTGACGTAGGCGACGAGGTCCATGTTCGTGCTGCCGAGTACGGCGATGTGCGTCATGGGCGGGAAGCCTCCAGGTGGGTGAGGTGGCCGAGGGCGTCGAAGCCGGTGCCGTCGAAGTCGGCGACGGAGGTGGCGAGGCGGTTCTTGAGGGGGGTGGTCCAGCGGTCAGGGAGTCGCTCGGGGGCGCCGGTGAGGAGGCCGGCGATGCTGCCCGCGGTGGCGCCGTTGGAGTCGGTGTCCCAGCCTCCGCTCACCGCACGGCAGATGGAGCCGGTGAAGTCGCCGTCGGCGTGGGTGAGCGCGGCGGCGATGAGAGCGGTGTTGGGGATGGCGTGGACCCAGTGATGGGTGCCGGCGTAGGTGGCGTGGAGTTCGTCCACGACCTTCTCGAAGTCGTCGGTATTCCGGGCCAGCCGGATCGCGTGGAGGACCGCCCGGGCCAGGCGGGAGGTCGCCGGGATCACGGTCAGGCCGGTGCGCAGACAGGCGTGGATGTCGTGGGTGCCGGTGGTCGCGGTGGCGATCGTGGCCGCCGTGAACATCGCCGCGTAGACGCCGTTGGCGGTGTGCGTGAGGGTGGCGTCCCGGTGGGCCTGTTCCGCCGCGGCCGCCGGGTCGCCGGGGTTGGTCCAGCCGTGGACGTCGGCTCGGATCAGGGCGCCGATCCATTCGCGGAACGGGTTGCGGTGGCGGGCCGTGTGCGGGGGGTTCAGGCCGAGGAGGAGGTTGCGGTAGGCGATGCGTTCGGCGGTGAAGGTGCGGCCGGCGGGGAGTTCGTCCAGCCAGAGCCCTGCCACGTCCGTGGGGGTGAAGTCCCTGCCGTGGCGTCGGAGCAGGAGGAGGTTGAGGAGGGGGTAGTTGAGGTCGTCGTCCTCGGGCATGCCGTCGATGTTCTCGGCGAGTGAGGTGGCGGCCGAGCGGCGGTTCCAGGGGTGGGCCCTCAGGAGGTCGGACGGGACTCCCCGGGCGGTGAACCAGGTGTTCAGGGGCCAGTTGCCGGTGGACCTGGCCAGGTCGCGGATGGCTTCCAGGGGGAGCTTCTCGACGGGTTTGCCCAGGAGGCAGCCGACGGCCCGTCCCAGCCAGGCCGCTTCGAAGCGGGAGCAGGGCAGCAGGGGTACGGCGTGGGCGGCGGACGGCCAGTCGGGGCACAGTCGTCTGATCTTCGCCAGGTCCGTCGGCTCGTGGTCCTCCAACTTGCCCGGCAGGTCCGCCAGTTCGTCCAGCAGGTCCTTCGCCAGCTGCCGGAGGTACCGGGACGGGGGTTCCGGGGAGGCGCCCGCGCCGAGGGGGGCCTCCTTGCCGCCCGCCGCCGTCCATCGCGCCGCGATCACCGACGCCTCGCGGCCGTCCAGTGCCGCCTGGCGGAGTTCGTGGCCCAGGAGGTCCTCCGGCTGGACCCAGGTCAGTCGGAGCATCTCGGGCCTTCGATCTCGGTGAAGGCGGACTCGTGGGCGCGGCGGCGGCGTACGTCCCGTTCGAAGATCTCCCGGGTCACCTCGGTGAGCGTGGTCGCCGGGTCCCGGAGGTCCAGGCGGCTGGCTTCCGCGACCTGCTTGGCCCAGTCGTCCGGGGGCGGTGAGCCGAGGGCGCCCGCGATCGCGCCCGCCATCGTCGCGATCGAGTCGCAGTCACGGCCGTAGTTCACCGCGCCCAGGACCGCGTGCCGGTAGTCGCCGCCGGCCACCAGCAACATGCCCAGGGCGACGGGGAGTTCCTCGATCGCGTGCAGGCGGGAGGGGCGGCGGGCACCGAGGGAGGGGGTGCGGTAGTCGGGGCCCACCGTGTCGTACGGGGCGATCGCCTCCCTGAGCGGCTTCAGGGCCGACTCGAAGTCCGTGTGGTCCTGGGCCGCCTCGCAGACCTTCAGGATCGCCGTCCGGGTGCCGTCCTTCGCCAGGGACAGGCATGCGGTGACGACCGACTCCGGGGTGGCGTTCGGGGCGCAGGCCGCCGCCACCGCCGCCGCGAAGACGCCCGCCGCCTCACGGCCGTACGACGACTGGTGGGCGCCCGCGATGTCCAGGGCCTCGGTGTAGGCGGCCCGCGGATCGCACGCGTTGACCAGGCCGACCGGGGCCATGTACATCGTGGCACCGCAGTTGACGATGTTGCCGACGCCTGCCTCGCGGGGGTCGACATGGCCGTAGTGGAGGCGGGTCACCAGCCATTTCTCCGCCAGGAAGACGCGGTGCAGGGGGAGCGCCTCCTGTTCGAGCTCCGGGATCCAGCGCGGGGTGGTCATGAGGTCCGGGACCAGGTGGTCCGCGATCGCGTACGCGTCCAGATGGTCGCGGACCTTGGCGTAGACCCTGATCAGGGCGTGCGTCATCAAGGTGTCGTCGGTGACGTGGCCGTCGCCCTTGTGGTACGGGGCGATGGGGCGGGCGGTGCGCCAGGCGTCGCCGTTCCAGGGGCCGACGATGCCGTGGACGCGGCCGGCGTGGCGTTCGAGGATCTGGTCGGGGGAGTAGCCCTCGACGGGACCACCGAGGGCGTCACCCACCGCCGCGCCAACGAGGGACCCGGTGATCCGATCCTCAAGGTTGGTTTCTTGGGTTTTGGGCGTCATGCACCGAATCATCCTCCCGGCGGGGCCGGTTGTGTGGCTTCCAGGAGTTCGGCGAGTTCCACGAGGTCGGTGCCGGTCAAGCGGGGCAGGGCGCAGCCGGAGAGGGTGCGGCAGGTGTCCCGCCAGGTGGCGGGGATCGCCGGTCCGCCGCTCAGCGCGCCGGTGAGGGCGCCGGTCAGGGCGGGGGCGGAGTCGGCGACCCGGGAGAGGCAGGCGGCCGCCGGTACGGCCTCCGCGATGCGGCCGTTCGCCGCGGTGGCCAGGGCCAGGGCCACCGGGACGGTTTCGGCCGCCGCGATGCCGTAGCTGTAGACGTGGTCGACGATCTGGTGTTCCAGGAGAGGGATCAGGGCGAAGGCGCTCTCGGCGTCCTGGGCCAGCTTGAGGGCGTGGCGGGCGTTGCGGCCGATCTCCGTCCCCTCGGGGAGTTCGGTGAGGGCGGCCGCGGTGCAGGTGTGGACGTCGGCGCCGGTGAGGGCGAGGGAGAGGGCCGCTGCCATCGCTCTCGCTCCGTGTACGCCGTCGCCGTCCTGGGTGTAGCGGGCGTCGAACTCGGCCAGGTCCGCGGCGAGTCGGGGGCTGCCGGGGTGGGCCGCGGCGAGGACGCAGGCGCGGACGCAGGCCGCGTCGTCGAAGTAGTGGGGGTTGTCGTGGCCGGTGGCGGGTGGGCGCAGGCCGGTGGCGAGGTTGCCGAGACCCGCCCTTACGGAGATGCGGGCGCGTAGGGGGAGTACGGCGGACTCGATCTCGGGGGCGCGGTCCGCCGCGGCGGCGACCTCGCTGGCGAGGGCGTTCCAGGTGAGGTCGATCGCGGCTCTCGCGCGGCGTTCCCGGCTGAGGTCGCCCAGGGCGGTGTCGTCGCCGGCCCGGAGGAGGGCCTCTGCCGCGAAGGCCGCCCATTCCGCGTCGTCCGAGGGGCCCAGGCGGAGGGGTTCCGGGGGTTGGTTCAGGGCGATGGGGACGGGGAGGGTCGTCGTCGCGTTCTGCTCCGCGAAGGTGTCGAGTTCGCGGGTCAGGCGGCGGGTCCAGTCGGGCATGCGGGCGGCTCGGTGGCGGGCGGCGGGCCAGCCGGCGGCGTCGCCTGCGGCGAGGCCGAGGAGGAGGCCTTCCATCCGGCGGGCCTCGGCTTCGCCTTCGGCCCGGATGTTCCCGCCCGCACCGCCCGTGCGGGTTTCGTCGTCGGGTGCGGGTGGCCCCTGTGGGGCTGCTTCGCCGTCGGCGGCCGCGGCTGTGTTCGTTCCTTCTCCCCACGGTCCCGGTGGTCTCATTCCGCGGCCTCCAGCGTGAACGTCGTCGAGTGCGTTCCTCGTACCGCCTCCGTCAGGCGGTCCGCCACGTCCAGTACGTGATGGCCCGCCATCGCGGGCAGGCAGCTGCCGCGGGCCGGGCCGATGGCCGCTGCCCAGTCGTCCGGGATCGAGGAGGCGCCCTTGGTCGCGCCTGCCAGTGCGCCCGCCACCGCGGCTGTCGTGTCGGCGTCTCTTCCCATGTTCACCGCGGTCAGGACCGCCTCCACGAAGTCGCCGTCGGCCGCCGCGTACGCGCCGAAGGCCAGGGCTACGGCCTCGGGGGCCAGGTCGGTCCAGGGGTAGCCGCCGATCACGACGGCCGAGCGGACCGCGCGTTCGCCCCGGTGGGCCACCGCCACCGCGCGGCGCAGCGACCTCGCCGTCCAGGAGTCGTCCGGGACCACCGCAAGCGCCGAAGCCACCACCGCGATGGTGGGGGCGCCCGCCATCGCCGCCGCCACGCCCGCCGCGACCGCCTGGCCTCCGTAGATGCCCTCGCCGTCGTGGCTCACCGAGCCGTCGATCGCCACGAGTCGTGCCGCCTCCGCCGGGCGCCCCGCCGCGAAGACGCCGAAGGGGGCCGCCCTCATGGCCAGGCCGTCGCTCCAGGCGTGGCGGTGCTGGGCCGAGATGGGCGCCGCCAGCCCCCTGCGGAGGTTCTCCAGGGTGCCGCGTTCGCTGAAGCCGGCGCCCCGGAAGGGGCCCTCGTCCCGGTCCGCGATCCACTCGTGCCACGCCGCCTCCACATGGGACGGCGTCAGCGCCGAGCCGTGGCGGGACAGGAGCAGGCCCGAGAAGATCGCGTACTCCGTGTCGTCCGTGCCCGCCGGGGTCTCGGCCACGTATCCGGTGATGCGGCCCCAGCGGGCCCGGATCTCCGAGGGCTTCATGTTCTCCGCCGGGGCGCCCAGCGCGTCGCCCACGGCCAGGCCCAGCAGTGCGCCGCGTGCCCGCTCGCGGAGTCCGGCGGCGTCCCCGGGCGCCGGGACCGAGGGAATGCAGGCGATGGATGCCATACGCGGCCTCTCTCCGGAGGCTCCGCGGAGGGTGCGGGGCCTTTGCGGATGTGTCCCACCGGCGCACGTCACCAGAGCATCGGAGGCCCCAGCGTCACCCGGTCGACATCTGAGCGGCATGGCGATCGTATGCGCATTCGATGGTAAAGCCGCAGGTTAGCCCAGCCTTTCCTTGCTGGCGGGCGGGAATTTCGGCACATAGAGTCTGGTTATCAAGAATTAGAATCAGTCTAAAGTTAGCTTAGGCTCAGCTCTCTGGGGGATCTCGCATGGCCATCATCGAGACCGAGGCGCCGCTGCACGAGGCGCACCGGGACAACCACACGCACCGCGATGTGAACGGCGGTTGGCTGCGGCCCGCCGTCTTCGGGGCGATGGACGGGCTCGTCTCCAACCTGGCGTTGATGACCGGTGTCGCCGGCGGATCCGTCGGGCAGCAGGCCGTCGTGGTGACCGGGCTCGCGGGGCTCGCCGCCGGCGCCTTCTCCATGGCCGCCGGTGAGTACACCTCCGTCGCCTCGCAGCGAGAGCTCGTCGAGGCCGAGCTGGATGTCGAGCGGCGGGAGCTCCGGAAGCATCCGCAGGACGAGGAGGCCGAGCTCGCGGCCCTGTACGAGGCGAGGGGTGTCGAGCCCTGGCTCTCCCGGCAGGTCGCCGAGCAGCTCTCCCGCGATCCCGAGCAGGCCCTGGAGATGCACGCGCGCGAGGAGCTCGGGATCGACCCCGGGGATCTGCCGTCGCCGCTCGTCGCCGCCGTGTCGTCGTTCGGGGCCTTCGCGCTGGGGGCCCTGCTTCCCGTGCTGCCCTATCTGCTGGGTGCCACCACGCTGTGGCCCGCCGTACTCCTCGCGCTGGCCGGGCTCTTCGGCTGTGGTGCCGTCGTGGCCAAGGTGACCGCGCGGAGCTGGTGGTTCAGTGGACTGCGGCAGCTCGCGCTCGGGGGTGCCGCGGCCGGTGTGACGTACGCCCTGGGCGGTTTGTTCGGAACGGCCGTAGGATAGGTCGACTGGAACTTATGCGTTGGGCCGCATAAGTAGCCGTTACTCACTGGTTTCGAATGCTTAACCACTGGGCATGAGCCGTAAGCGCTGTGGGCAATGACGCCTGCCGCGCACCCGCGAGGTGGGCGACGCCGCTCCCCCCGCTCTCTGGACCGTCAGACACCGATCTGTCCTGTTCGGTCCCACACACTTCAAGCCACGTCCGCGATACCCGCTTCGCGATCTCGTGGCGTCCGCATGTTGGAACGGGGTATCCGGTTCCCGAGATCCGCTCCATCATGTAACCTGCACGAAATTTTGCGCACACGCAGAGGGCCAACGTCGTCCCTCGGCACGCAGATATGCCACTTGAGACGACGACGGGAGAGCCGATGCGTACGCCGCGCCAGCCGTCCCAGCACTCCGCGAATGGCCAGAAGTGGTCCTTCATGGATGCTCGCCCTGCTGCGCAGGGTATGTACGACCCCCGCAACGAGAAGGACGCCTGTGGCGTCGGTTTCGTGGCCACCCTCACCGGCGAGGCGAGCCATGCGCTGGTCGAGCAGGCGCTGACCGTTCTGCGCAACCTGGAGCACCGCGGTGCCACCGGCTCCGAGCCCGACTCGGGTGACGGCGCGGGCATCCTGACCCAGGTCCCGGACGTGTTCTTCCGCGAGGTGGCCGGGTTCGAGCTGCCCGAGGCCGGTGCGTACGCCGTCGGCATCGCCTTCCTTCCGGAGGACGGGGCCGCGGACGCCGTCTCGAGGATCGAGACCATCGCCGGTGAAGAGGGCCTCACCGTCCTCGGGTGGCGTGAGGTTCCCGTCGCCCCCGAACTGCTCGGCGCCACCGCCCGGTCGACCATGCCGGCCTTCCGCGAGATCTTCGTCGCCGACGGTTCAAGCTCCGGTATCGACCTCGACCGCAAGGCGTTCGTGCTGCGCAAGCGCGCCGAGCGCGAGGTCGACGTCTACTTCCCGTCGCTCTCCGCGCGAACGATCGTCTACAAGGGCATGCTGACCACCGGCCAGCTGGAGCCCTTCTTCCCGGACCTGTCCGACCGCCGCTTCGCCTCGGCCGTCGCCCTCGTCCACTCGCGCTTCTCCACGAACACCTTCCCTTCGTGGCCGCTCGCGCACCCGTACCGCTTCGTCGCGCACAACGGTGAGATCAACACCGTCAAGGGCAACCGCAACTGGATGGTGGCCCGCGAGTCGCAGCTCGTCTCCAGCCTGTTCGGCAACGACGACAAGGCTCTTGAGCGCGTCTTCCCGGTGTGTACGCCGGACGCCTCCGACTCGGCGTCCTTCGACGAGGTGCTCGAACTGCTCCACCTCGGTGGCCGTTCGCTGCCGCACTCCGTGCTGATGATGATCCCGGAGGCGTGGGAGAACCACGACTCCATGGACCCGGCCCGGCGCGCCTTCTACCAGTTCCACTCCACGATGATGGAGCCCTGGGACGGCCCGGCCTGTGTCACCTTCACCGACGGCGTCCAGGTCGGCGCGGTGCTCGACCGCAACGGTCTGCGCCCCGGCCGCTACTGGGTCACCGACGAGGGCCTCGTCGTCCTCGGCTCCGAGGTCGGCGTCCTCGACATCGACCCCGCCAAGGTCGTCCGCAAGGGCCGCCTCCAGCCCGGCAAGATGTTCCTCGTCGACACCGCCGAGCACCGCATCATCGAGGACGACGAGATCAAGGCGCAGCTCGCCGCCGACGCCCCCTACGCGGAGTGGCTGGAGGCCGGCGAGATCGAGCTCTCCGACCTGCCCGAGCGCGAGCACATCGTGCACACCCACGCCTCGGTCACCCGCCGCCAGCAGACCTTCGGCTACACCGAGGAAGAGCTGCGCATCATCCTCGCGCCGATGGCCAAGACCGCCGGCGAGCCGCTCGGTTCGATGGGCACGGACTCGCCGATCGCCGCGCTGAGCGAGCGTCCGCGTCTCCTCTTCGACTACTTCACCCAGCTGTTCGCGCAGGTCACCAACCCGCCGCTGGACGCCATCCGTGAAGAGCTCGTCACCTCGCTGCGCAGCTCGCTGGGCCCGCAGGGCAACCTGCTCGACCCGACGGCCGCCTCCTGCCGCTCCGTCGTCCTGCCCTTCCCGGTCATCGACAACGACGAGCTGGCCAAGCTCATACACATCAACGCCGACGGCGACATGCCCGGCATGAAGGCCGCCACGCTCTCCGGCCTCTACCGGGTCTCCGGCGGCGGTGACTCCCTCGCCGCCCGCATCGACGAGATCTGCGCCGAGGCCGACGCCGCCATCGACAACGGCGCCCGGCTGATCGTCCTGTCGGACCGGCACTCCGACGCCGAGCACGCGCCGATCCCCTCGCTGCTGCTCACCGCGGCCGTCCACCACCACCTCATCCGCACCAAGCAGCGCACCGAGGTGGGCCTGCTGGTCGAGGCCGGTGACGTCCGCGAGGTCCACCACGTCGCCCTGCTGATCGGCTTCGGCGCCGCGGCCGTGAACCCGTACCTCGCCATGGAGTCGGTGGAGGACCTGCTGCGCGCGGGCACCTTCATCAACGGCCTGGAGCCCGAGCAGGCGATCCGCAACCTGATCTACGCGCTCGGCAAGGGCGTCCTGAAGGTCATGTCCAAGATGGGCATCTCGACCGTCGCCTCCTACCGCGGCGCCCAGGTCTTCGAGGCCGTCGGCCTCGACACCGCCTTCGTCGAGAAGTACTTCAACGGCACGGCCACCAAGATCGGCGGCGTCGGCATCGACGTCATCGCCAAGGAGGTCGCCGCCCGCCACGCCAAGGCGTACCCGGCGTCCGGCATCGCGCCGGCCCACCGCGCCCTGGAGATAGGCGGCGAGTACCAGTGGCGCCGCGAGGGCGAGCCGCACCTGTTCGACCCGGAGACGGTCTTCCGCCTCCAGCACTCGACGCGCACCAACCGCTTCGACATCTTCAAGAAGTACACGGACCGGGTGAACGAGCAGTCCGAGCGGCTGATGACGCTGCGTGGTCTCTTCGGCTTCAAGACCGGACCTGAGGGCCGTCCCTCGATCTCCGTCGACGAGGTCGAGCCGGTCTCCGAGATCGTCAAGCGCTTCTCCACCGGCGCCATGTCGTACGGCTCCATCTCCAAGGAGGCGCACGAGACCCTCGCCATCGCCATGAACCAGTTGGGCGGCAAGTCCAACACCGGTGAGGGCGGCGAGGACGCGGACCGTCTGTACGACCCGGCCCGCCGGTCCAGCATCAAGCAGGTCGCCTCCGGCCGCTTCGGTGTGACCTCCGAGTACCTGGTCAACGCGGACGACATCCAGATCAAGATGGCCCAGGGCGCCAAGCCCGGCGAAGGCGGCCAGCTGCCCGGCCACAAGGTCTACCCGTGGGTCGCGAAGACCCGTCACTCGACCCCGGGTGTCGGCCTCATCTCGCCGCCGCCGCACCACGACATCTACTCCATCGAGGACCTGGCCCAGCTGATCCACGACCTGAAGAACGCGAACCCGCAGGCGCGGATCCACGTGAAGCTGGTCTCCGAGGTCGGTGTCGGCACGGTCGCCGCGGGTGTCTCCAAGGCGCACGCCGACGTCGTGCTCATCTCGGGTCACGACGGTGGTACGGGTGCTTCTCCCCTCACTTCGCTGAAGCACGCCGGTGGTCCTTGGGAGCTGGGCCTCGCCGAGACCCAGCAGACCCTGCTGCTCAACGGCCTGCGCGACCGGATCGTGGTCCAGACGGACGGTCAGCTCAAGACCGGCCGCGACGTCGTCATCGCCGCGCTCCTGGGCGCCGAGGAGTTCGGTTTCGCGACCGCGCCGCTCGTCGTCTCCGGCTGCGTCATGATGCGCGTCTGCCACCTGGACACCTGCCCGGTCGGCATCGCCACCCAGAACCCGACGCTCCGCGACCGGTTCACCGGCAAGGCCGAGTACGTCGTGAACTTCTTCCAGTTCATCGCCCAGGAGGTCCGCGAGCTCCTCGCCGAGCTGGGCTTCCGCTCCATCGAGGAGGCCGTCGGCCACGCCGAGACCCTCGACGTGACCCGCGCGGTCGACCACTGGAAGGCGCAGGGCCTGGACCTGGCCCCGCTCTTCTACGTGCCCGAGCTGCCCGAGGGCGCCGCTCTGCACCAGGTGATCGAGCAGGACCACGGCCTGGAGAAGGCGCTCGACAACGAGCTCATCAAGCTCGCCGCCGACGCCCTGGCCGCGTCCAGCGCCACCGACGCCCAGCCGGTGCGCGCCCAGGTCGCGATCCGCAACATCAACCGCACGGTCGGCACCATGCTCGGCCACGAGGTGACGAAGAAGTTCGGCGGTGCGGGCCTGCCCGAGGACACCATCGACATCACCTTCACCGGCAGCGCGGGCCAGTCCTTCGGCGCCTTCCTGCCGCGCGGTGTCACGCTGCGCCTGGAGGGCGACGCCAACGACTACGTCGGCAAGGGACTTTCGGGTGGCCGTGTCGTCGTCCGCCCGGACCGGGGCGCCGACCACCTCGCCGAGTTCTCGACGATCGCGGGCAACACCATCGCGTACGGCGCGACCGGCGGCGAGCTGTTCCTGCGCGGTCGTACCGGTGAGCGCTTCTGCGTCCGCAACTCCGGTGCGCTGGTGGTCTCGGAGGGCGTGGGCGACCACGGCTGCGAGTACATGACCGGCGGTCACGCGGTGGTCCTGGGCGAGACGGGCCGCAACTTCGCGGCCGGCATGTCCGGCGGTGTCGCCTACGTCATCGACCTGGACCACGACAACGTCAACGTCGGCAACGTGGACGCCGTCGAGACGCTGGACGAGGCCGACAAGCAGTGGCTGCACGACGTGGTGCGCCGCCACGCCGAGGAGACGGGCTCGACCGTCGCCGAGAAGCTGCTCGTCGACTGGGACACGTCCGTGGAGCGCTTCAGCAAGATCATCCCCAGCACGTACAAGGCAGTGCTCGCCGCCAAGGCCGCCGCCGAGCAGGCCGGTCTCTCCGAGACCGAGATCACCGAGAAGATGATGGAGGCGGCGATCAATGGCTGACCCGAAGGGCTTCCTGAACCACGGCCGTGAGGTCGCCAAGTCCCGCCCCGTCGACGTCCGTCTGAAGGACTGGAACGAGGTCTACGTCGCCGGTTCCCTGCTGCCGATCATCAGCAAGCAGGCCAGCCGCTGCATGGACTGCGGTATCCCGTTCTGCCACAACGGCTGTCCGCTGGGGAACCTCATCCCCGAGTGGAACGACTACGCCTACCGCGAGGACTGGGCGGCCGCGAGCGAGCGTCTGCACGCGACCAACAACTTCCCCGAGTTCACGGGGCGGTTGTGCCCGGCTCCCTGCGAGTCGGCGTGTGTGCTCGGCATCAACCAGCCGGCCGTGACCATCAAGAACGTCGAGGTCTCGATCATCGACAAGGCGTGGGACAGCGGTGACGTCGAGCCGCAGGCCCCCGAGCGGCTGTCCGGCAAGACCGTCGCGGTCATCGGCTCGGGCCCGGCGGGCCTGGCCGCCGCCCAGCAGCTCACGCGGGCCGGCCACACCGTCGCCGTCTACGAGCGCGCCGACCGCGTCGGCGGCCTGCTGCGCTACGGCATCCCCGAGTTCAAGATGGAGAAGCGGCACATCAACCGGCGTATCGAGCAGATGCGCGCGGAGGGCACCCGCTTCCGTACCGGTATCGAGATCGGCCGCGACCTCAAGGCGACCGACCTGAAGAAGCGGTACGACGCCGTCGTCATCGCCGCCGGTGCGACGACCGCCCGTGACCTCCCGGTCCCCGGCCGCGAGCTCAAGGGCGTCCACCAGGCGATGGAGTACCTGCCGCTGGCCAACAAGGTGCAGGAGGGCGACTTCGTGGCGCCCCCCATCACCGCCGAGGGCAAGCACGTCGTGGTCATCGGCGGCGGCGACACCGGCGCCGACTGCGTGGGCACCGCCCACCGTCAGGGCGCGGCGTCGGTGACGCAGCTGGAGATCATGCCGCAGCCGGGCGAGGACCGTGCCCCGCACCAGCCGTGGCCGACCTTCCCGATGCTCTACAAGGTCACCTCCGCGCACGAGGAGGGCGGCGAGCGGGTCTACTCCGTCTCCACCACCCACTTCGAGGGCGACGAGGACGGCAACGTCCAGTGGCTGCACCTCAGCGAGGTCGAGTTCGTCGACGGCAAGCTGACCTCGAAGCCGGGCACGGAGCGCAAGATCCCCGCCCAGCTGGTCACCCTCGCGATGGGCTTCACCGGCACCGATCGGGAGAACGGCCTGGTCGAGCAGTTCGGCCTGGAGCTCGACGAGCGCGGCAACGTCGCCCGCGACGCCGACTTCCAGACCAACGTCCCCGGTGTGTACGTCGCCGGTGACGCGGGCCGCGGCCAGTCCCTCATCGTGTGGGCGATCGCGGAGGGCCGCTCGGCCGCCCGTGGCGTCGACCGCTTCCTGACCGGTGCCAGCGAACTGCCGGCCCCGATCCGCCCGACGGACCGTTCCCTGATGGTCTGACGGTTCATCAAAAGACGTCCCGTACAAAGGCGTACGGAACACTGACGGCGCCTGCCTCCCAGTCCCCGACCGGACGGATGGCAGGCGCCGTCGCATGCTCAGGAGGCCTGAAGCCCCTCGAACTCCACCGCGGCGTCCTCGGTGTAGGCGCCCACCCGGCCCTGGAGATAGGGGCGTTCGGCGTCGGTGAAGGTCACGAGCCGCTTGCCGTCCACCTCCACGGTGAGCCGCGGGCCCTTCTGCTCCACCCGTACCGAGGACCAGTCGCCCACCGGGTACTGCTCGTGCCCCGTGGCCAGGAACCGCTGCCCGCCGGGATACGCCGGGTCCCGCTTGCCGAGCTCCCAGCCGTTCGGTTTGAGGGTGATGTAGTAGAAGTGCTCCGCGTCGGTGTACGCCCACACCAGCCACGGCACTTCCCACGGGTTCGGGTGCGGGGTGCGCAGCTGCTCGACGGTGCGCATCCGGGACGCGAACCGCACGTCGTCGTACGACGCGGTGCTGACGACCAGCCCGGCATGGGTGGTGCCGGGGTCCTCGGCGGGCATCGGGGACAGGGTCAGGGAGTCGTCGTCTCCGGTGTTGGTGCCGTGGCCGTTGAACACGGAGGTCCAGCGGCCGTGGGTGGAGCCGTCGGCCCAGGGGGCGGTCTGCCGTGGCTCCGGGTCCGAGCCGCACCGGCTCAAGGTGACGGACAGGCCGACCGCCAGGGTGAGAGCCAGTGCGACTCCGGCCAGGACGCGGCTCCTGCGCCCCGGCCCCGACGGAAGCTCCGGCGGAGGTCCTGGTGGAGGCCCTGGTGGACGCGTCGACGCGGGCCCCGACCGAAGTCCCGGCCGAAGCCCCGCCCGAAGTCCCCGCGGAATCAGGGGAATCCGTCGGCGTGAGCGCAGGAGTGACGGCGTCATGCCGTCGAGTATGGCCCGGATGCCGTGAGGCCGACCGGGACATCGGCGGCGAAGTCCTCGGCCAGCTGGTCGAGGATCCGGCGCGCGGCCGTGCCGTCGCCGAACGGGTTGCCCGCGCCCGCCATCCGCCGGTACTCCACCGGATCGTCGAGGAGTTTCTCCGCCCAGGCCACGATGGTCTCCGGGTCGGTGCCGACGAGCCGGGCCGATCCGGCCTCGACCGCCTCGGGCCGCTCGGTGGTCGTCCGCAGCACGAGCGAGGGCTTGCTGAGGCTGGGGGCCTCCTCCTGGATACCGCCGGAGTCGGTGAGGACGAGGTCGCACCCGGCCAGGGTCGCCGCGAAGTCCAGATAGCCGAGCGGCTCGACGAGCGAGATGCCCTGGTGACCGTCGAGTTCGGGCAGCAGCACGTCCCGTACGGCCGGGCTCTTGTGCAGCGGCAGCACGATCTCCACGTCCCCCCGGCGGGCGAGCCGGGTCAGTGCCCGTCCCATGCCGCGCATCCGTTCGCCCTGGTTCTCCCGGCGGTGCAGGGTGACCAGGATCCGCTTGGCGGCGGTACGGAACGCGGAGGCGCCGGTGCCCTCGGCCAGCACCCACAGCAGGTTGTCGATCACCGTGTTGCCGGTGGTGAACACCTGCTCCTCGGGGATGCCCTCGTCGGTCAGATGGCGGGCCGCGGCCGGGGTGGGGGCGAAGTGCCAGCGGGCGATACGGCTGATGAGGCTGCGGTTGAGCTCTTCGGGGAAGGGGTTGTCGATGACGCCGGTACGCAGTCCGGCCTCCACATGGGCGACCGGGATCTTCTCGTAGAAGGCGGCCAGGGCACCGGCCAGCGCGGTCGTGGTGTCCCCCTGCACCACGACCAGGTCGGGGCGCTGCTCCCGCATGGCACCGCCGAGCTCCCCGACCAGACGGGCGGTGAGGTCGGACAGCTGCTGCCGGCTGCGCATCACCTCCAGGGCGATGCGTACGTCGACGCACAGCATGCCGAGCATCTGGTGGAGCATCTCGCGGTGCTGGCCGGTGGTGACGACGACCGGCTCGAACTGCGGACCGGCGGCCATCGCCCGCGCCACGGGCGCCAGTTTGATCGCTTCCGGCCGGGTGCCGAGCACCAGCATGGCGCGTACGGGCATGGCTGACGGAGGTGTGGACATGTTGGGTGCCCCCCTTGGGCATGCGTGATCGTCGCAGCGACCACGTCGAGGGTGATGAGAGAGGTAACAGGTGATGAGAGAGGTAACGGGAGAGGCGTCAGGAGAGCTGATGGGACACAGAGTCGAGGATTCGCGCGGGGATCGGGCGCGGCCCGGACGTCCTCAGGTGCGCGCGGTCTTCAGCCAGCCTCGCTGGCCGGTGAGCATCCGCCAGAAGCCCCACCAGCCGGCGGCGAACCAGATGTAGCCGTAGAAGACGAAGACATGGGCCAGGAGCACCGAGCGCATCAGCCCGAGCTCCCGCTCACGCTTGGCATAGACGAAGCCGTACGCGTAGGCGGCCGTGAACGAGAGCAGATACGGGCCGAGCAGCCACATGGGCGAGACCAGTGCCTGCCCTGCCCGGACGGAGGCCACGGTGGTGGCGCCGACGGCGACGAGGAAGGACAGCGGCAGCAGCGAGGTGAGCAGGATGAGCACCGGGCTGGAGAGGTGGTAGAGCAGGTCGAGTGCGGCACGGGTCGGGACGTCCCTGAGGATGAGCGGGACGAGACCGGCCGACTGGAGATGGCCCTGGAACCAGCGGGATCGCTGGCGGATCAGGCGCCGCAGGCTGAGCACGGCCTGCTGGGAGACCGCCGCGGTGGTGCAGTGCTGGTTGGTCCAGCCCTTGGCGATCAGCCGTACCCCGAGGTCGAGGTCCTCGGTCAGGCTGTCGCTCCAAGGCCCTTCGCCGTCCAGGGTGTTGAGCGCCGACAGCCGCATGAACTGCCCGTTGCCGCCCATGCCCACGCTGCCGATGGAGCGGCGTGCGCTCTGGAAGACGTCGCCGTAGACGACGAACTCCATGTCCTGCATGCGGGCGAGCAGGCCGAGATGCCGGTTGTACATACGGACGCAGACCTGAACCGCGCCCGTTCTCGGATCGTCGAAGTACGGGTCGACCGACTGCACCACATGCGGGTCGAGCCGCCCGTCCGCGTCGACCACGCACAGGACCACGTCCGCCGGGTCATGACCGGCGAGCAGACCGGATTCCCGCAGGTGGCGTACGCCGTCATTGAGTGCGGCGCCTTTGCCTTTACGGGCATTCGGCGGACTGCGCCGGTGCAGTCGGACCAGATCCGGGTCGGCGGCCAGCGCGATCTCGGAGGTACGGTCGTCCGAACCGTCGTCGATCACCAGTGCCATAAAATTCCGGGCAGGCAGTGAGGTGATTCGCGCCAGGCTTTCCGAAAGCACCTGCTCCTCGTTGAGACAGGCGAGAAGAAATACATAGAACCGGTCTCTCCGGTCTGTTCGGGAACGGCGAATTCTGCGCCTCGACAGCAGAAAGAGACTGGTGTTGTAGCAGCCGGCCATGATGATCAAAGTGATGCTCGACCACAGGAGCAGCTCAGTGATCATGACTGCTCCCAGCGGTGGCCTGCGCTTTTCGCGTCTGGCGGCGCAGCCGTATCCGGGCCAGCAGTATCAGACAGGCGGTCAGGCAATAGAGCAGGAATCCGGCCCCGGCCGTCGCCTGTAAGGTTTTGGCCAAAGGCAGCCCGGGCACGGCTTCTGGCGCGGCCATCGCCCCTGCCAGGGGCAGCAGAGCCCCCAGGGCGGGTCGTCCGTACATTGTCCCCCCACACATTTCACAACGCGTCCCCAACGCGCGAAGGTGAACGTAGCAGACGCCGGGGGCGACTCAGAAGGTTAATCAGAAAAAGGACATGTCCGATCTTCTTGTGTCGTCTCCTGAACACCGCAGGAATTCACCCTTCAGGCCATTGACACTCTTCATGGCCGTCATAAGAATCGGTGACTTCCTATTGTGAAAAACCTTTGCCAAGGATTGGCAAAGTGGGGGGAATGATCGTGAGACCGAAGTTCTCCATGCTCCTACTGCTGGTCGCCGCGCTGCTCAGCGGCACCTTCCTGGCCGCGGGCGCCCAGGCCGCACCCGGTGGGGACCGGCCCGGCCGCGAGAACGTCGCCGGGACGTCCGGACTGAGCCGCGTCGACCTCAAGGGCTGGGCGAAGGCCCAGCTCAAGGCCGACCGGGCACGTCACAGCAAACCCCGCCAGAAGGCGTCCGCCGGCACCCTGGCGACCGCGACCGGCTTCCCGGTCCGGACCGCGTCGGCCGTGACCCGGCAGGCCGCCCTGCTCCAGGCCGCCGACGTCGCCGCCGCGGCCGACCCGACCACACTCGTCCTCTACGACACCGCAGGCCCTTACGGGCAGTTGGGCGAGCTGTACGCCATGGCCGCGGCCAACCTCGCGGGCCACTTCGGCACGGTCACCGCCAAGCCCGTCCAGCAGTACACCGCCGGCATGGTCGAGTCGTACTCGGCCGTGGTCTACATCGGCTCGACCTACTACTGCTGCGACACCCCGGACGCGATCCCGGCGGCCTTCTACCAGGACGCCTCCACCACGACCAAGCCCGTGATCTGGATGGGCGCCAACATCTGGAACATGGCGAACTCGGTGGGCGTAGCCCAGTTCACCCAGAAGTACGGCTGGGACCCGACGACGTCGTACTACGGGGACGGCGGTTCGATCGGCACCGTGACACAGGTGACGTACAAGAACCAGACCCTCACCCGGAAGGTCCCGGTGGGCCAGGACGGCGGCGTGCTGCGCCCCAACGTCCTCACCGGACCCGGCTATCCCGCCGTCACCAGGGTCGCGGAGGGCCTGGACACCTCCAACGCGCACACCTTCGGGTGGGCCGTGCGGTCGTCCAACCTGACCTACATCGGTGAGATCCCCTTCGCGTACGTCTCCGAGAGCGACCGGATCATCGTCCTGGAGGACCTCCTCTTCGACGCCCTCGCGCCGGCCACCACCGAACGGCACCGCGCGCTGCTGCGCCTGGAGGACATCAGCCCCAACTCCGAACCCTCCGAACTGCGGGCGATGGCCGACCTGTTGCAGGCGGAGAACATCGCGTACGGCATCAACGTGATCCCCGTCTACACCGACCCCAACGGCACCTACAACAACGGCGTCCCGGAGACGGTGACGCTCGCCCAGCGGCCGCAGGTGGTCAGCGCCCTGAACTACATGCTGGCCCGGGGCGCGGTCCTCATGAACCACGGCTACACCCACCAGTACGGCAATGCCGCCAACCCCTACAACGGCGTCACCGGCGACGACTTCGAGTTCTACCGGGCCCACGTCGACGCCTCCGACAACGTGGTGTACGACGGCCCGGTCACCGGCGACTCCACCGCCTGGGCACAGGGCCGGGTGACCAGCGCGCTCGCCGCGTTCACCGCCGCGGGGCTGCCGCGGCCGACGCTGTGGACCACCCCGCACTACGCGGCATCGGCCACCGACTACCGGGTGTTCGGCGCCAACTACGCGGCCCGCCTGGAGCGTTCGCTGTACTTCTCCGGAACGCTCAGCGGCAACTCCGCCGGACCCAACGTGTTCATCGGCCAGTTCTTCCCGTACGTCGTGCAGGACGTGTACGGCACCAAGGTGCTGCCCGAGAACATCGGCAACTACGAGCCGGACGCGTACAACAACCATCCGGCACGGCTGCCGGCCGATCTCATCGCCTCGGCCAAGGCCAACCTGGCCGTCCGGGACGGGTTCGCCAGCTTCTTCTACCACCCGTACTTCCCGACCCAGCCGCTCAAGGAGACGATCGACGGCATCGAGGCCCTGGGCTACACCTTCGTCAGCCCGACGAGCCTGTGAGGACGACGCTCATGAAGAGGAGGGCCGTCGCCGCTGCCGCGGTGGCGGCCCTCCTCGCCGCCGGCTGCACGACCACCAAAGCCTCCAGCGACTCCGGCGGCTCTCGCGGTGAGGAAGCGATCTCGACGATGCGTGGCATCACCCTGCCCTCCTGGTACCGCACCGACTACGACAGCCCCGCAGCCGACCGCTATCTGCGGGACATCCGGGCCACCGGGGCCCGCTGGGTCACCTTCACCCCGACCTGGTACCAACAGCGGCGCACCGACACGGTCATGCGCCCCACCGAGGAGACGGCGAGCGACGCGAGCCTGAAGCGGATCGTGCGGCGCGCGCACGCGGCCGGCCTCAAGGTGATGATCAAGCCCCATGTGGACCTGCCCGGCGACGCCGACCGCGCCGGGATCAGCCCCCGCGACCGGCCCGCCTGGTTCACCTCGTACCGCCGTTTCCTCACCCACTACGCCGACCTCGCCGCCGGCACTGGCGCCGAACAGCTCGCGGTGGGCACCGAACTCGCCGGGGTCTCCCGCGACACCGAGGCCTGGACCGAGGTCATCGACACCGTCCGCGACCACTACGACGGCCCCCTGACCTACGCCGCCAACTACGACGAGTACCGCGGGATCCGCTTCTGGAAGGAGCTCGACCTCATCGGTATCGACGCCTACTGGCCGCTGTCCCGGAAACCCACCGAGGACACCGCACGGCTGCGCCGCGCCTGGCAGCCGATCAGCGAGGAGCTCGCCGCGTTCGCCCGGCGCCACGACCGGCGGATCCTGTTCACCGAGGCCGGTTACGTCAGCCAGCGCGGCGCCACCACCGCGCCGTACGCCTGGGACCTCAGCCGTCGCACCGGCGACGCCGAACAGGCCGCCGCCTACCGGGCGTTGCTGGAGACGTTCACCGGACGCGACTGGTGGGCCGGGGTGTGCTGGTGGATGTGGGACGACTGGCCGGACAGCGCCGAGACCCCCGCGAAGCTGGCGTACACCCCGCACGGGAAGCCGGCGGAGAGGGTGCTGCGGGAGACGTGGGGCACGCCCTAGAGCATGCGTGCCCTAGAGCCCGCGCGCCCTAGGGCACGCGGTACGTCTCCCCGTACACCGCCCACGTCAGCGGCGTGTCCAGGTCCAGTTTCCCGTCGTACAGGAACTGCCGTTGCGCCGTGTCGACGCGGGACGTGTCGATGTCCCCGTGCCGGGTGCGCATGGCCTGCTCGCGGATGTCGAGGAAGATGTCGAGGTAGGCCTTCTCGGAGCCGCCCTCGGAGGGCGCGTCGGCCTCGTGGATCGCGCGCTCGCGCAGGCCGTAGAAGCTGGTGGAGTTGGTGCCCGGGCCGTGGAAGACCATGGCGTCGTAGTAGATGAACTGGCCCAGCGTCCCCAGGCCGTCGAGCTTGGCGAGGCGGACCGCGGGGTCGAAGTAGACGCGGTCACGTTCCTCGTCCTGGGCCCTGCGGAAGGCCTCGACCCCGGCCTCCGCCTTCCAGGCCTTCGTGAAGCCGGGGTCCAGGCCCTCGTGGGAGTCCGTGCCGTCGACCTCGCGCAGGGCGGGGAGATAGCGGGCCAGACCGTTGTCCGGGTGGGCCTTCGTGTAGCGCTCGACCAGGGTGAGCAGGTCGTTGGTCCCGGTGCAGAAGCCGATGATGCCGGCCGTGTAGCCCTGGCCGTCCCCGATGTCCTCGATGTAGCCGTAGGCGGAACGCCAGTCCAGGGTGGAGTTCTCGGCGCTCGCCACGATCTGCTGGGCCAGCTCCTTCTTGGCGGGCGCGGACAGCCCGGCCGGCAGGGCGGCGATCGCCTTGTCGTCCGCCGCCTGCTCGTCCTCGGCACGGCTCTTGGCCTCCTCGCGTGCCAGCTGCGAGGCGGACACCGACGGTCGCGCCGGGGCATCGGCGGAGTCCGAGGGGACGAGGAGATAGGCCGCCGCCGTGATGGCGAGGGGAACGGCCGCGAACACCAGGACGGCTTTGGGGCGCTTCATCGGGTCAGCTCCGAGACCCTCGCGACCGCCAGGACCACCAGCAGCCCCAGCAGCGCCACACAGGCGACCGACTGGATCAGGCCGCGCCGCGGTCCGCGGGGGACATAGGCGTACGCCAGTGTCACCGCGCCGCCCGTGAGCAGGCCGCCGAGGTGGCCCTCCCAGGAGGTGAAGGCCGCGGAGGCCACGAGCCACACCAGCAGGAAGACCATGAAGCGGTTGACCGCCCGCATGTCCGCGCCCACCCGGCGGGCCATGACGTAGTACGCCGCGCCCAGCCCGAAGATCGCCCCCGAGGCGCCCACGGCACCCTCTCCCGGGTCGGCGAGCAGCAGCACCGCGACCGAACCGCCGACCAGCGACAGCAGGTACAGCGCCAGATAGCGGACCCGGCCCAGCATCGGCTCCACGACCCGGCCGAGCTGCCACAGCGACCACATGTTCATCACGATGTGCATCAGGCCGAACGTTCCCGCAGTGGGCTCCAGATGCAGGAAGCCACTGGTCAGCAGCCGCTCCCACTGTCCCGCCACCACACCCTCCGCGTGGAAGTCCGACGGGTAGGAGGACTGGTAGACGTAGTGGCCGCCGTCCGGGCCCACCAGCCCCGCGGTGAGCATCGCGAAACGGTCGACGATCTCCGGGCGGACCACCTCGCCGAGGTAGGCCAGGACATTGAGCCCGATCAGGACGTACGTGACCAGCGGCACCGCCGACACCCGTCCGCCGACGACCGTGCGGGCCTGCCGGATCGACCGCGCGCCCTCCTTCACGCACTCCACGCACTGGTGGCCGACGGACGCCTCGCGCATGCAGTCCGGGCAGATGTACCGGTCGCAGCGGGTGCAGCGGACATGGGACTCCACCTTGGGATGGCGGTAGCAGGTGGTGAGGGTGGACTCGGGTTCCACAGCCGCGGCTCCTCGGGAGATGAGACGATCAGTGAGCCGGTGGGGACGGCGGCGAACAAAATAGCGAACAGCGGTGAAGAGAGCGAAAGCGGGGGAACATGGCGGCGATCAGTCTCACCAAGGTCGAGGAGACCGCGCCCGCACTCGTCAGCCTCTACAAGAGCGCGGGGGTCTCGCTGCGCAAGCACGGTCTCGACGGGCTGCGGGCCGCGGTCTACCTCGTCGTCGACTACTCCGGGTCCATGAAGCCGTACTACAAGGACGGCAGTGTGCAGGCGCTCGCCGACCGGGTGCTCGGACTGTCCGCGCACCTCGACGACGACGGCACCGTGCCGGTGGTGTTCTTCTCCACCGAGGTCGACGCCGAGACCGAGATCGCGCTCGCCGACCACCAGGGGCGGATCGAGCGGATCGTGGCCGGGCTCGGGCACATGGGCAAGACCAGCTACCACCTGGCCATGGACGCGGTCATCGACCACTACCTCGACAGCGGCTCGCGGGAACCCGCCCTCGTCGTCTTCCAGACCGACGGCGGCCCGATCAACAAACTCGCCGCGGAACGCTACCTGTGCAAGGCGGCCCGGCTGCCGCTGTTCTGGCAGTTCATCGGGTTCGGGGACACCAGGAGCAAGCAGTTCGACTATCTGCGCAAGCTCGACGAGCTGTCCGTGCCGGACAAGCGGGTCGTCGACAACGCCGGGTTCTTCCACGCCGGAGCGGAGCCGCGGAAGGTGTCCGACAGCGAGCTGTACGACCGGATCGTCGGCGAGTTCCCGAAGTGGCTGGTGGCCGCGCGAGCGCAGGGGATCGTCCCGCCCGGCGTATGAACCGGCGCCTGAACCGGCGTCCGAACCACCGGCCGGGAAGCGGTCCTTCCCGTTGGCTTGGCCGCGCCGTCGTGCCACTCTGAGAGTGATCCGACGAAAGAGGCGACGGCCTATGGACGGCGGCGCGCGATCGGTGAACGAGACGCGGGGACGGACCCCCGCGAACGGCGAGAAACTCGCCGACTGGGCGGACGGGCGACTCGGCCTCTACGGGCTGGCCAAGGCCAACATGCGCAAGGTCTTTCCCGACCACTGGTCCTTCATGCTCGGCGAGGTCTGCCTCTACAGCTTCATCGTCATCATTCTCACCGGCATCTATCTCACCCTGTTCTTCGAGCCCAGCGGCGTCGAGGTCGTCTACCACGGCTCGTACGAGCCCCTCAACGGCATCGTGATGACCCGGGCGTTCGAGTCCACGCTCGACATCAGCTTCGATGTGCGCGGCGGGCTGCTGATCCGGCAGATCCACCACTGGGCGGCACTGGTCTTCGTCACCGGGATGCTCGTGCACATGATGCGGGTGTTCTTCACCGGCGCGTTCCGCAAGCCGCGCGAACTCAACTGGGTGTTCGGCTGGACCCTGTTGATGCTCGGCATCCTGACCGGGCTGACCGGCTACTCCCTCCCCGACGACCTGCTGTCCGGCACCGGTATCCGCTTCGCACAGGGCGCGATCCTGTCGGTCCCGATCATCGGGACGTATCTCTCCTTCTTCCTGTTCGGCGGGGAGTTCCCGGGCCACGACATCATCCCGAGGCTGTTCCCGATCCATGTCCTGCTGTTGCCCGGGATCATGCTGGGCCTGGTGGTCGCGCATCTGATCCTGGTCTTCGTCCACAAACACACGCAGTACCCGGGTCCCGGCCGGGACGAGAAGACGGTCGTCGGGATGCCGTTCATGCCGGTCTACGTGGCCAAGGCGGGCGGCTTCTTCTTCCTCGTCTTCGGGGTGCTGGCGCTCATGGGCGGTCTCGCCCAGGTCAACCCCGTGTGGGCGTTCGGCCCCTACCGTCCGGACCTGGTCACCACCGGCGCCCAGCCCGACTGGTATCTCGGCTTCTCCGAGGGACTGATCCGGGTGATGCCGGGATGGGAGATCAGCGCCTGGGGCCACTCCCTGGTGCTGGGGGTCTTCATCCCCTTCTCGCTGTTCCCGCTGATCCTGCTCGCCCTCGGCGTCTATCCCTTCGTCGAGGCGTGGATCACCGGTGACAAACGCGAGCACCACATCCTGGACCGGCCGCGCAACGTCCCCGTGCGTACCGGCCTCGGTGTGGCCTGGCTGAGCCTGTACGTCGTGCTGCTGATCGGCGGCGGCAACGACATCGTGGCCACGCATCTGCATCTGTCCATCAACGCGATCACCTGGTTCGTGCGGATCTCCGTCTTCGTGGTGCCGGTGCTCGCGTTCATCGTGACGAAGCGGGTCTGTCTGGGGCTTCAGCGCCGGGACCGCGACAAGGTGCTGCACGGCCGGGAGTCGGGTGTCATCAAACGGCTGCCGCACGGGGAGTACGTCGAGATCCACGAACCCCTCGCGCAGGACCAGCTGCACACCCTCACCCAGCACGAGCAGAACCCGCCCTACGAGATCGGACCGCTCGTCGACACCAACGGTGTGCGGCGGCCGGTCACGGTCTCCCAGCGGGTCAGGGCGCGGCTGGCGTACGCGATGTTCGGGCCCGAGACGCGGATCCCCAAGCCGACGGTGGAGGAGTACCGGCGGATCACCAGCGGCGACCACCACTGAGCAGGACGGCGGCCCGGCACTCCTGCGGGCTGCCCCAGGCGGTCCGCAGGGCGCGGGCCTTGGTCAGCCACAGCGACAGGTCGTACTCCGCCGTGTACCCGATCGCGCCGTGCAGTTGGAGCGCGGTACGGGCGGTCCGGTACGCCGCCTCGCACGCGGTGACCTTGGCGGCGGCGACGTCCTCCGGGGCCATGGTCAGGGCGGCGCCCAGGAGCAGGGGGCGGGCGAACTCCAGGGCGATCTCGGCGTCGGCGAGGCGGTGCTTGACCGCCTGGAACGAGCCTATGGGGGCGCCGAACTGGGTCCGCTGCTTGACGTAGGTGACGGTCCTGTCGAGGAGCGCGAGACCGACGCCGAGTGCCTGGGCGGCGGTGGTGAGGCGGGCCAGGAGGAGGGCGGGGGCGAGGGA
>NZ_JABERD010000085.1 GCF_013044505.1 Streptomyces sp. S3(2020)
TTCCGTCCCCGTCCGCGGTTCCGCCCGCCGCCGCGCCTCCCCCACCACGCCGTCCGGATCCGCGTCCTGCGGTACCAGCGCCGCCAGTCGCTCCCCGACCGCGAGTACCGCCTCCCACTGCCCGGCCGCGTGCAGCGAGCGTGCCTCCGCTCTCAGGGACGCCACCTCGCTCCGTGTACGAGCCGTCTCCAGGCGTTCGCGGGCGTCCCGGTAGTCCGGGTCCTCCGCGAGGATCACTGTCAGATGGGCCGCCGCGTCCGCCCACTGTCCGGCCTGGGCCGCTCCCAGCGCCGCCGTGTAGAGGTGGTCCAACCGGCGTCCGCGCAACGCCTCTTCGAGTTTGGCCGCCGCGTTCTCGTAGTCCCGCCGCTCGGCGAGCACCTCGCGGAACGCCGCCACCGCGTCGTTCCACCGGTGGGTGTAGAGCGCGGCCAGCCCCTGGACGTACAGGTCACCGACCTGGGTGGCCCGCGCCACCGGCGCCGGTGCCTGGCCGATGGCGAAGAGCATGCCGTCCAGCGAGCGCATGTACAGCACCGGCGTGCCCCATTCCAGGGTGCCGGGCAGGGCCAGCCGGACCGACTGGCGGGCCTCGGTCACCGCCGCGTCGACGGTGCGGCCCTGCGCGAGTTCCTCGTAGAAGCTCTGGCTGAACTCGACGGCCGCCTGGTCGGAGATGGGGTACTGCATGACCAGCGCGGCGGGCAGCCCGGCCCGCATCAGAGCGCCGCCGACGCTGGAGAAGGGGTCCGCCGAGCTCGCGCGGCCGGTCTCGCAGGCGTTGAGGACAACGAGCCGCAGGGAGGAGTGGCCCTGGAGGACCATCGCGAGGTTCTCCGCGCCGAGTTGGTAGGTGCCGCCGGCGCCGTCGTCGAGGGCGAGGGTGCCTTCGCCGGCCGCACGGTCGAAGCCGCCGTGCCCGATGAAGTGGAAGACGTGCCAGGGCCCGCTCCCCCGCCGCAGAGCCGACTTCAGCTCGCGCCAGGTCTCGCCGCCGACCCAGTCGAGCTCGATCAGCCCGTCGCGCCGCAGCCCTTCCAACGCCGCGCCGAGCCGCTGCCGTTCGGCCTCGACGGCGAGGGTCTCCTGGTCCCCCGGGCGGGCGATCATGCAGAGCACCCGAAGGGGTGGGGCGACCCGCAACGGGCGCTGTGGCACGGCGACTTGCGGGTGCCGGATCAGTGGAGTGGTCGTACAGACATAGCCGCTGTGGGCCGCGTCGTACAGGAACTCCCAGGGCAGGAGGGCGAGTTCGGGGGGCCTGACGCGCAGCACCAACCGCAGCTGCGCCTCCGCGCGGGCCGCTGTGTGCCGGGCGGCGGCCAGCAGGGCGCGGCCGTCTCCGGCGGTGAGGGTCTCGTAGAGGGCGCGGCCCAGGAGCTGGACGGGCTGTTCGTCGGGGCTCGCGCTGCGGCGGACGCGTGCGGAGGAGGCGATGACGGCGTCGGGGATGCGGGCGACGAGGGCGCGCAGCTGGTCCGGGGGCAGGGACAGGCGCGTGCGGGACGAGGTCTCCGCCCCGTCCGGTCCGCGCAGTGTCACCTCGTAGACACCGTGCTCGGTGGCCGTGATCTCGGCCTGGAAATCGAGAACGTCCATGGACGCGCCACCCCCCGTCGGACGCTCCATACAACTCCCCACACCATCCCACAACGGGACAGGGCCCGTGCCTGCCTTGCAGACACGGGCCCCGGGAGGCGTCGGCGGGCGGGGGTCAGCCCAGCTTGTGCATCCAGCCGTGCTTGTCCTCGGCCGTGCCGCGCTGGATGTCCAGCAGGGCCTGCCGCAGCTTCAGCGTGACCTGGCCCGGCTCGCCGCCGGACTGCTGCCACTGGGCGGTCGCGCGCTTCACCGTGCCGACGGGGGTGATCACGGCGGCGGTGCCGCAGGCGAAGACCTCGGTCAGGGTGCCGTTCTCGGCGTCGCGCTGCCACTGGTCGATGGAGACGCGGCCTTCCTCGGCCTCGTAGCCGAGGTCGCGGGCGACCTGGAGGAGGGAGTCGCGGGTGACGCCCTCCAGGATCGAGCCCGTCAGCGCGGGGGTGACGATCCTGTCCCCGTACACGAAGTACAGGTTCATGCCGCCGAGCTCCTCGATCCACTGGTGCTCGACCGCGTCGAGGTAGCAGACCTGGTCGCAGCCCTTGGCGGCGGCCTCGGCCTGGGCGAGGAGGGAGGCCGCGTAGTTGCCGCCCGTCTTCGCGTCGCCCATGCCGCCGGGGACGGCGCGGACGCGGTCCTCGGAGAGCCAGATGGAGACCGGCTTGACGCCGCCGGGGAAGTAGGCGCCGGCCGGGGAGGCGATGACCAGGAAGAGGTACTCGTTGGCGGGCTTGACGCCCAGGCCGACCTCGGTGGCGATCATGAAGGGGCGGAGGTAGAGGGACTCCTCGCCGCCGTGCGCCGGGACCCAGGCCCGGTCCTGCTGGACGAGGGCGTCGCAGGCCTCGATGAACGTCTCGACCGGCAGCTCGGGCATGCCGAGGCGGTGCGCGGAGCGCTGGAAGCGCTCCGCGTTCTTCTCGGGACGGAAGGTGGCGACGGTCCCGTCGGGCTGGCGGTAGGCCTTGAGGCCCTCGAAGATCTCCTGCGCGTAGTGCAGGACCATCGTCGCGGGGTCGAGCTGGAGCGGGGCGTAGGGCACGAGCTGGCCGTCGTGCCAGCCGCGGCCCTCGGTCCACTTGATGACGACCATGTGGTCGGTGAAGTGGCGGCCGAACCCGGGGTTCGCCAGGATCGCGGCGCGCTCGGCGTCGGAAAGTGGCGAGGCTGAGGGCTTGAGCTCGATCGTGGGCGTCGTCATGAGTGGTTGTCCTTCACCGGTTGTGTGTGACGGGCCGCGCTCACGCCCTTTACTGTCAGTTGCCAGTGTTAGGACGTCCGAGCATTCCCTCATTCCGCGGCTCCGCGTTCGATTATCGCGCGACGGAACCGTGGACGAAAACGGCGTGAATGCGACCCGGGGGATGATGGTGGCACCCGGCGGGGACATAAGGAAAGCCGCCGGGTGCGGATGCGACCCGGCGGCTTCGAGTGGTGCTGTGAGTGCCGCGGGTCAGCCGGCTACTCGTACGGCGAGCGCGTCGCCGGTCTCCGACGTGCTGCGGGCGGGCTTGCCGGTGCGCTCGGCGAGGTCGACGGAGACCGCCTCGTCGATCCGGGCGGCCTCGGCCTCGTAGCCGAGGTGACGCAGGAGCAGCGCGACGGACAGGACCGTGGCGGTGGGGTCGGCCTTGCCCTGGCCCGCGATGTCGGGGGCCGAGCCGTGGACGGGCTCGAACATCGACGGGAACTCGCCGGACGGGTTGATGTTGCCGCTCGCCGCGACGCCGATGCCGCCGGAGACGGCCGCGGCGAGGTCGGTGATGATGTCGCCGAAGAGGTTGTCGGTGACGATCACGTCGAACCGGGCCGGGTCGGTGACCAGGTAGATCGTGGCCGCGTCGACGTGGATGTAGTCGGTGGTGACCTCGGGGAACTCCTTGGCCACCGTGTTGAAGACGTTGGTCCACAGGTGGCCCGCGAAGGAGAGCACGTTGTTCTTGTGGACCAGCGTGAGCTTCTTGCGGGGGCGGGCCTGGGCGCGGGCGAAGGCGTCGCGGACGACACGCTCGACACCGAAGGCCGTGTTCACGGAGACCTCGGTGGCGACCTCGTGCGGGGTGCCCTTGCGGATGGTGCCGCCGTTGCCGGTGTACGGGCCCTCGGTGCCCTCGCGGACCACGACGAAGTCGATGGCGGGCTCGCCCTTGAGGGGGGTCTCGACACCCGGCAGCAGCTTGCTCGGCCGCAGGTTGACGTGGTGGTCGAAGAGGAACCGGAGCTTGAGCAGGAAGCCGCGCTCCAGGACGCCGGAGGGGACGCTGGGGTCGCCGATGGCACCGAGGAGGATCGCGTCGTGCTGCTTCAGCGCGTCCACGTCGGCGTCGGTGAGGGTCTCACCGGTGGCGTGGTAGCGCTTGGCGCCGAAGTCGTACTCCTTGGTCTCCAGCTTCACATCCTGCGGAAGGACGGCGGAGAGGACCTTCAGGCCTTCGGCCACGACCTCCTGGCCGATGCCGTCACCCGGGATCACTGCGAGATTGATGCTGCGAGACATGCACAGCACCCTACTCCCGCGTCCCATGGGATGACACGGCATGTCCGCCATACGGACAGCCGCACGCACCTGGGCGTCAGCCCTTCGACTGGCGTTCACCCGTATGTATGGCGGCTGTTGGGATCCGCTGGGAACTTCACCGGCATGGACCTTCCCGACGTCGGCATCCCGCCGCGGCTCGCGCGCCGGATGAGCATGGCCGAGCAGTACGAGTACCTGCGCACGAAGCTGTCCCGGCGCCGCGCCCTGGTGACGGCCGGCGCGGTGGCGGGCGGCCTGCTGACCGGCGGCTGCGCGGGAGACCCGCCCTCACCCTCCTCCCGCAGGACCGCTTCCCCGTCCGCCGCGGCCAAGGTGCACGGCTCGGTCGTCGCCCCGTTCGGCCGGCATCTCGCCTTCGGCGCCGATCCGAAGACGCAGATGCGGATCTCCTGGCAGGTCCCGCTCGCGGTGAAGAAGCCGTACGTCCGGATCGGCACCCGCCCCGACGACCTGAGCCGCCGGATCGAGGCCGAGGTCCGCGCGTTGCACACCCCGGGCGTCACGGGCATCCGGGCGGCGCTGGACCAGTACTACCTGCACGCCGCCCTGGACGGTCTGCGCCCCGGCACCACGTACTACTACGGCGTCGGCCACGACGGACTCGACCCGGCCGCCGCCGCCCACCGCTCCACCATCGCGTCCTTCCGCACGGCCCCGGCGGGCCCGGAGAAGTTCGTCTTCACGGCCTTCGGCGACCAGGGCGTCAGCAAGGCCGCGGCCGCCAACGACCACATCCTGCTGCGCCAGGACCCCGCCTTCCATCTCCACGCGGGCGACATCTGCTACGCGAACGTCAACGGCCGCGGCGAGGAGTCGGACGGCTACGACCCCTCGTACTGGGACCTGTTCCTCAAGCAGAACGAGGAGGTCGCGCGGTCGGTGCCGTGGATGGTGACGACCGGGAACCACGACATGGAGGCCTGGTACTCCCCCGACGGCTACGGCGGCCAGCTCGCCCGCTGGTCCCTCCCGGACAGCGGCTTCGACCCGCGCTCGGCGCCGGGCGTGTACGCGTTCACCTACGGCAACGTCGGCTTCGTGGCGCTGGACGCCAACGACGTGTCGTACGAGATCCCCGCCAACCTCGGCTACACGGGCGGTAAGCAGACGGCGTGGCTGGACGGGAAGCTGGGCGAGCTCAGGCGGTCGGTGGACTTCGTCGTGGTCTTCTTCCACCACTGCGCCTACTCGACCTCCTCGCACGCCTCCGACGGCGGGGTGCGCGAGGAGTGGCTGCCGCTGTTCGAGAAGCACCAGGTGGACCTGGTGATCAACGGGCACAACCATGTCTACGAGCGCACGGACGCCATCAAGGGGGACGCGGTCGGCAGGCCGGTGCCGATCGGCGCGTCGACCGACCCGACACGGGACGGGACCGTGTACGTCACCGCGGGAGGCGGCGGCAAGGACCTGTACGGCTTCCCGGCGGGGGTGAAGGAGAGCTACGAGGGGCAGGTGCGCGACCGCGAGTCCGTGGACACCTTCCGGTGGACGAAGTCACGGGCCGCGGACAAGGAGACCGTGGAGTGGTCGCGGGTGCGCTACCGGGGCTTCTCCTTCCTCCAGGTGGAGGCGGAGAGCGGTACGGCGCCGAGGCTCAAGGTGTCGGCGCTGGCGCAGAACGGCGACCGGATCGACCATTTCGAGGTGCGGCGCGGGACATGAGCCCGCGCCGCACCCCGGCGGGTGCGGCTCCCGGTAAATGGGTGGGCCGGGCCTTCAGTGGCCGGTCGAGCCGCCGTTGTCACGGCGGTCGAGGGCGCGCTGGAGGGCGGCCGCGGCGTTCTTGCGGTCGGACTCGCTGGTGCGGGAGGTGTGACGGACTCGACGGCGGGCGGTCGTCTCGGCCATGAGAAATCGACTCCTTCGAATTCCTGGAGTGCGGAAGGGGGTTTCGAGACGCCGGAAAGGGCGGGGAGCAAGGGCCGCAGGGGTTGCCTGCATCGGGCCCGGCTCACGACCGCCATTCGCTTGATCGAGCGAGACGTTCGGCTTCTACAAAGCTAGAGGAGGAGGCTCTGTCTGTCTCCACAATTACTCGGACTTCCTACTATCTGAGACGGTGCGGTGGGTCACACAGCTCTGACCTGCGCCTTCGCATGACAGCGCAGCCAGTCCCGATGACTCTCACCTAACCTCTAAAGTCCACTTGACTGGTTAAGGTGCCTCATGCTGAAATCGCCTAACCATCAAACAGACAGTCAGGGGTTAGGCGTCATGACCACCGCCCACCGCACCACCACCGTCCGCGGCCTCGACATCCACTACCGCGAGGCCGGCCCCGCCGACGCCCCCGTCCTCCTGCTCCTGCACGGCTTCCCGACCAGCTCGCACATGTTCCGCGACCTCATCCCCCTGCTCGCCGACCGCTACCGCCTCATCGCCCCGGACCACATCGGCTTCGGCCGCTCGTCGGCCCCGGACGCCTCCGACTTCCCGTACACCTTCGCGGAACTCGCGCAGATCACCGCCGAGTTCACCGAGCGGCTGGGGCTGACGGAGTACGCCCTGTACATCCAGGACTACGGGGCCCCGATCGGGCTGCGGCTCGCCCTCGCGCACCCCGAGCGCGTGACGGCGATCGTCACGCAGAACGGCAACGCCTACGAGGAGGGGCTGGGCCAGGAGGCCTGGGCCCCCGTGCTCGCGCTCATCGCCGAGCGCACCCCGCGGACCGAGGCACCGGTCCGTGAGATCTACTCGCCCGACGGCATCAAGTGGCAGTACCTGCACGGGGTTCCGGAGGACCTGCGGCACCTCGTCAGCCCGGACGCGTACGAGCACGACGCGGCCCGTGTCGCCCGCCCCGGCCAGTCGGAGATCCAGCTCGACCTGATCTCCGACTACGGCTCCAACTTCGCCCTCTACCCCGCCTTCCACGACTACTTCCGCACCAGCCAGGTCCCCCTGCTGGCCGTCTGGGGCGCCCACGACGAGATCTTCGTCCCGGCCGGCGCCCTCGCCTACCAGCGCGATCTGCCGAAGGCCGAGATCCACCTCCTGCCCACGGGCCACTTCGCCCTGGAGACCCACGCCGGCCAGATCGCCACGCTCATACGGGACTTCCTGGCCCGGCGGCTGCCCACGACCTGAACGCCTCGCGGAATCCCTCCGGTTCCTCCACCCACGGCAGGTGCCCGGCAGCCGGGAGGACCACTCGGCGCACCCGGGGCAGCGCACGCTCCAGGGAGTCGACGGACCAGCGCGGCCGGGCGTCCCGCGCGCCGTCGAGGATCAGCACGGGCACATCCAGGGCCCGGCAGGCGTCGTACAGCGACGCGGTGCCCCAGCTCTGTCGCGTCTCGGCGCCCAGAGCCTTGTTGCACTCGAAGTTGATCCCGAACCACGGATCGGCCATGCGTCCGGCGTGTTCCAGCGCCCGCTCCCGGTCCTCGAACTCGATCGACCACTGGAGCACCGCCTTCTCCCGGTCGCCGTCCGGCAACTCCCGCCAACGGGCCAGCCGTTCGGGCACCTCACCGAGGCGTGCGTCGAAGTTCTCCGTGAAGGGCGCGCGCCAGGAGGACACCGGGTCGATGCCCGTCCCGGCGACGTAGACCAGCCCGGCGACCCGCTCGGGATGGGTCAGCGCATAGCTCAACGCCAGCTGCGCACCCCAGGAATGACCGAGCAGCGTCATCCGCGCCAGGCCGAAGTGGAGCCGTACCGCGTCCAGGTCGGCCACGAAACGCGCCGACGTCCAAGGGCCCGCGGAGCGCTGCGAGCGGCCGCAGCCGCGCTGGTCCCAGCGGATCACCGTGGCACGGTCGTCGAGCAACCCGGCCACGTCCTCGAACATGTCCCACAGCCCGGGCCCGCCGTGGCACAGCACGAGCGGCTCGCCCCGCCCCTGCCGTGCGGCCCACAGTTCCACCCCGTCGTCCGTCGTCACCGTCATGCTCGACAGTGTTGCCAAAACCGCGGGAGGGGCCGAGTGAATTACCCGGCCCCTCCCGCGCTCTGATCTACCGTCAGCCCATGTGCGGGTACGCGTAGTCGGTCGGCGGGACCAGCGTCTCCTTGATGGCGCGGGTCAGGGTCCAGCGCATCAGGTTCTGCGGGGCGCCGGCCTTGTCGTTGGTGCCGGAGGCGCGGCCGCCGCCGAAGGGCTGCTGGCCGACGACGGCACCGGTCGACTTGTCGTTGATGTAGAAGTTGCCGGCCGCGTAGCGCAGCTTGTCCATGGTGTACGCCGCCGCCGCGCGGTCGGAGGAGATGACCGCGCCGGTCAGCGCGTAGTCCGACACCGACTCCATCTGGGTCAGCATCTCGTCGTAGGCGTCGTCCTCGTAGACGTACACGGCGAGGAACGGGCCGAAGTACTCGGTGGTGAAGACCTCGTTCGACGGGTCGCTGCACTCGACCACGGTCGGGCGGACGAAGTAGCCGACCGAGTCGTCGTACGAACCGCCCGCGACGATCGTGCAGTCGGGGTCGGCCTTGGCGCGGTCGATGGCGGCCTTGTTCTTGGCGAAGGCGCGCTCGTCGATGACGGCGCCGATGAAGTTGGCGAGGTCGGTGACATCGCCCATGGTGAGGTAGTCGACCTCGGCCGCGAACTCCTCCTTGAAGCCGCTGTTCCAGATCGACGCCGGGATGTAGGCCCGGGAGGTCGCGCTGCACTTCTGGCCCTGGTACTCGAAGGCACCGCGGGTCAGCGCGGTCTTGAGGATCGCCTTGTCCGCGCTCGGGTGGGCGACGACGAAGTCCTTGCCGCCGGTCTCGCCGACGAGCCGCGGGTAGGCGCGGTACTTCTCGATGTTGGCGCCGACGGTCTTCCACAGGTGCTGGAAGGTCTTGGTGGAACCGGTGAAGTGGATGCCGGCGAGGTCGCGGTGGACCAGGGCGACCTCGGAGACCTCGATGCCGTCGCCGGTGACGAGGTTGATGACGCCCTTGGGCAGCCCGGCCTCCTCCAGGAGCCGCATGAGCAGCACGGCGGCGTGGGTCTGCGTCGGGGACGGCTTCCAGACGACGACGTTGCCCATGAGGGCCGGGGCCGTCGGCAGGTTGCCCGCGATCGCCGTGAAGTTGAACGGCGTGATCGCGTAGACGAAGCCTTCGAGCGGGCGGTGGTCGAGGCGGTTCCAGACGCCCGGGGAGTTCGCCGGGGGCTGCTCTGCGAGCAGGTCGCGGGCGTACTTGACGTTGAAGCGCCAGAAGTCGACGAGCTCGCAGGGGGTGTCGATCTCGGCCTGCTGGGCGGTCTTCGACTGGCCGAGCATGGTGGAGGCGGCGAGGGTCTCGCGCCAGGGTCCGGCGAGGAGTTCGGCGGCGCGCAGGATGATCGCGGCGCGGTCGTCGAAGGACATCGCGCGCCAGGCGGGCGCGGCGGCGAGGGCCGCGTCGATCGCGTCCTGCGCGTCCTGCCGGGTGGCGTTGCGGTAAGTGCCCAGCACGGCCTTGTGGTTGTGCGGCTGCACGACCTGGAAGGCGTCGCCGCCGCCGAGCCGCTTCTCGCCGCCGATGGTCATCGGCAGGTCGATCGGGTTCTCGGCCAGCTCCTTCAGCTTGGCCTCGAGGCGGGCGCGCTCGGGCGAGCCGGGGGCGTAGCCGTGCACCGGCTCGTTGACGGGGGTGGGGACCTGGGTCACAGCGTCCATGAGATCCGTAGCTCCTTGTTCTGAGCGGGTGTTGCGAGCGGGTGTGGGGGCGGGGCGTGTGCGAGCGAGTGTCGCGCGAGCGGGGGTGCGGGCTCAGCCCTTGCTGATCATGCTGCGGGCGAAGAAACGCAGGTTCGCCGGCTTCTCCGCCAGCCTCCGCATGAAGTAGCCGTACCAGTCGGTGCCGTAGGCGGTGTAGACGCGCATGCGGTGACCCTCGGCGGCGAGGCGCAGGTGTTCGTCGCCGCGGATGCCGTACAGCATCTGGAACTCGTACTCGTCGAGCTTGCGCCCGGCCCGGTGGGCGAGTTCCTGGGCGATGGAGATCAGCCGCGGGTCGTGGGACCCGATCATCGGGTACCCCTCGCCCTCCATGAGGACCTTGAGGATCCGCACGTACGCCTTGTCGATCTCGTGCTTCTGCTGGTACGCGACCTCGGCGGGCTCCTTGTAGGCGCCCTTCACGAGCCGTACGCGACTGCCGCTCGCGGCGAGGCGGCGGGCGTCCGCCTCGGTGCGGAAGAGGTAGGCCTGGATGACACAGCCGGTCTGCGGGAAGTCCTTCCGCAGCTCCTCGTGGATGGCGAACATCGAGTCGAGGGTGGTGTGGTCCTCGGCGTCCAGCGTCACGGTCGTCCCGATGGCGGCGGCGGCCTCGACGACGGGCCGGACGTTCGCGAGGGCGAGTTCGTGGCCGCCCTCCAGCGCCTGTCCGAACATCGACAGCTTCACGGACATCTCGGCGCGGGTGCCGAGGTCCATCTCCCTGAGCCGGTCGATGAGCAGGAGGTACGCGTCCCGGGCGGATTCGGCCTGTTCGGGGGTGGTGATGTCCTCGCCGACGACGTCCATCGTCAGCTCCAGGCCCCGGTCGGTCAGGTCCCTGATGATCGGCACGATCTGGTCGACCGTCTCGCCGGGGATGAAGCGGTCGACGACCTGCTTGGTCACCGGCGCCGCCGAGATCAGACGTCGCATCCGGTCGCTGCGCGACGCGGCAAGAATCACGGGACCCAGCACGGGGCACCTCCACAAACCAGCAGATAGAACCACCGTGAAACCTAAGGATCCCTCCGATCGTCGGCCATCGACAGCTGTCACGCATCCGTGCCGCAGATCTCAGACAGATGTATGAAGGGCCGGGATTGTGCGGGAGAATGCCCGAGTGACAGCCGATGCCGCGTCGTCCAGTCGAGCCGGTGACTACCAGGAGCTGGTCGACGAGCTCTCCGAGCTTCTCGGGGTGCCCGCGACCCTGGAGAACCGCGACTTCGAGCTGATCGCCTTCGGGGCCTACGACAGTGAGGGCGACCTCGACCCGTCGGCGCTGGACCCGGTGCGCGCCCGCTCGATCCTGACCCGCCGCTCGACAGCCGCGGTCCGGACCTGGTTCGAGGGCTTCGGCATCACCCGCGCGACCGGCCCCGTCCGTATCCCGCCGACCCCCGAGGCGGGGGTGCACCGCGGACGGATCTGTCTTCCCGTACGCCATCGGGGTGTCGTCCTGGGATACGTCTGGCTGCTGGAGTCCGATCCCGGGCCCACCGAGGCCCAGCTGGCCGCCGCCATGGAGGTGACGGTCCGAATCGGCGCGCTCCTCGCGGACGAGGCGCAGCACGGGGCGGATCTCAGCAGGGAGCTGCGGGCGGTGCTGACCGCCGAGCGGGGCTGGCAGGGGGACATGGCGGTGGCGGCGCTGCGTACGGCGCTCGGACCGCGCGGCGACGGGCCGCACGCGGTGGTGTGTGTCGCGCCGTGGCCCTCCGCCGACCCGGACGACGCGCCGTCCGCGCGTACGGTGCCGCACACGACGGCGCTGTGCACGGTTCCGTGGGGCACGACCGCGCAGAGCCTCGCGGTGCTCGTCCGGCTGCGGTCGCCCGAGGTGCGGACGCCGGCGCTCGCGGCGGCGCAACGGCTGCTGGGTGAGGGGGTCCGGGCGGCCGGCGTGGGCGAACCCCGCACCGGTCTCGCCGAGCTGGCGACGTCCTGGCAGGAAGCCTCGGCGGCGGCCCGCGCGGCCCTCGCGGAGCCGGCGCTCGGCCCGGTCGCGCAGTGGTCGCACATCGGCCCGTACCGCCTGCTGACCTCGCTGCCCGCGGACACCGCCCACGATCCCGCCGTACGACCGCTGCTCTCCCCCGCCCACCGCGAGCTCGCGCGCACCGCCGAGGTCTACCTCGACCGCGCGGGCCAGGCGGGGCGCACGGCCGCGGAGCTGGGCATCCACCGCCAGACCCTCTACTACCGGCTGTCCCGGGTGGAACAGCTGACGGGTCTGGACCTGGACGACGGCGAGGACCGGCTGCTGCTGCACATGGCGCTGAAGGGAGCGCGACTCTAGAGCCCGCCGGAGGCACCGGAGGCCCCCTCCCTTGACACCCCCCTGCCCGGATTCGGGCAGAAAGAAGGGGAAGCCGACAGCTTCCGCCTCTACAGTGCTCGCATGATCACTGCCTCCGCACTGGGCTCCTTCGCACTGATCGTGGGCCTGCTGACCCTCACTCCGGGCATCGACACCGCCCTCATACTCCGTACCGCCGTCACGGGGCGCCGCACGCGCGCGTGGGGCGTCGTCCTCGGTATCCAGACCGGCACCCTCGTCTGGGGCGTGCTCGGCGCGCTCGGCGTCACCGCCGTCCTGACCGCGTCCCACCTCGCCTACACGGTGCTGCGCTGGGCGGGCGCCGCGTACCTGGTCTGGATGGGCGCCCGCATGGTGTGGGCGACGCTGCGGCGGCGGGGCGGGGACGCCGGGCCGGCGGAGGAAGCGGACACCCATGGCGGCTTCTGGGGCGGCTGGCGCAAGGGCTCCCTGACGAACCTGCTCAACCCGAAGGTGGGCGCCTTCTACATGGCGGTCCTGCCGCAGTTCGTCCCGGAGGGCGGCGCGGCGGCGCACCTGGCGGCCGGCACCCTGCTGGCGGGCGTGCACATCGCGCTCGGCGTGATCTGGTCGGGCGTCCTGATCCTCTTCGCCCGCACCCTCCGGGACACCCTGCGCCGCCCGTCGGCCCGCCGCGTCCTGGACCGTGTCACCGGCACGATCATCGCCGCCTTCGGAGTGCGCCTCGCCTTCGGGGAATGACCCGTGCCCCTGCTGCTGATCGACCTCGACAACACCCTGGTCGACCGCGATGCCGCGTTCCGTGAGGCGGCGTCGCGGTTCCTGACCGAACACGCGCTGCCCGAAACCGAACTCGACTGGCTGACGACCCTCGACGCCGGCGGCTACACGCCGCGCCAGGACGTGGCCCGGTCCATGATCGAGCGCTACGGCCTCCCCGAGAGCTCCGTCCGGCGACTCCTCGACGACGGCGTGGCCGAGCGCGTCGTCCTGCCCGACGCCACCCGCCGCGCCCTCATCGGGGCCCGCGCGAACGGCTGGACATGCGTGATCGTCACCAACGGCCGCGTGCTCCAGCAGGAGACGAAGATCCGCAGCACCGGCCTGGACCGGCTGGTCCACTCATGGGTGGTCTCCGAGGCCGTCGGCCACAAGAAGCCCGCCCCGGAGATCTTCGAGGCAGCCGCCGCTACCGCCGGAGCCTCCCTGCGCGACGCCCGCGTGATCGGCGACTCACCGCACGCGGACATCCGGGGCGCGATCGGCATCGGCGCGCACAGTGTGTGGGTGTCGGGAGGGCACGTGTGGAGCGAGCCGGAGTACCGGCCCACCTGGATCGCACCCGACGCCGCCGCGGCGATCCGGGTCGGCATCCACGGGACGGGGTGACTCAGCCGGCGCCGGGAAGGTCCGCGACCGCCCTCGACGAAGTACCGGGGGGCCTGATCACCGGTCTGTTCCGATCCTGCTCGGCGCCCCGGCCCTGGCGCTCACCGCCTGCCGGGACATCGTGTGGATCGGGGCCGTGTGTCTGGTGCGCGGACTGGGTTTCCCGCTCACCATCGTCGCGGGCGACGCCCTGCCCGCGACGCTGATCCCGGCCGAGCGCCGGGGTGAGGGTCTCGCCGTAGTGGGCGTGGCGTCCGGCGTGCCGTCGGGGCCGTGGCCGGCCGGGCACGCGGGACTCGGGGCCATCGCGGTCGTCGGCGGGGTGCCGCACTCGCCGCGGCCCTCTCGTCGTTCGGCCTGCCGGACCGCGGCACGAGCACCGGGCAGCCGGTCGAGGTGGTCCGCGGCCCGCGCACGGGCGCCCTGCTGCGCCCCGCCCTCGCGTTCGGCACCACCACGACGTCCGCCGGGATCCTGGTCACCTTCCTGCCGACTGCGGCCGGTTCACTGTCCCAAGTGATCGCGGCGACCCTGTTCACCCAGCCCGCGGGCCCGACGGGCCGACACGGCCACCGGCACGGCGACCGGCAGCCCACTTGCCGCCGTCGCGGGATCGGCGCACTTCGAGGCCGGCTTCGGCATCGCCCAGAACGCCACCCTGATCCTGATGTACGCCCGGGTCGGACTGACCGACCATCCCTGGGCGTTCGCGGCGAAGGCGAAGGCGACGGCGGCGACATCGATGCAGATCGCGCTGGTCCCGGCGCTCCGCGATCTGCGTCACATCAATTACTGAAAACGATTGTCATCATGCTAGCGTCGGCGCATCCACTCTTGACCACCCCTTTACCCGGAGGGTTTCGTGCGCCTGCCCGCTCGCCACCTGTTCTCGGCCGCCGTGGCGTCCACCCTGCTGACCGGCTGTTTCTCGGGGGCCGCCGCCGAGGGCGGGGGCGACGGCAAGCGGGTGCGTGTCGCGATGATGCAGCCCCCGCGCTCGGGCCTCTCCCCGCTCTCCGACGACGCGTTCAAGCTGTCCCGCTGGTCGACGGCGGAGACCCTCGTGAAGCTCGACGCCGACGGGGATGCCGAGCCCGCGCTCGCCACCGGGTGGCAGCAGTCCGGCAGGACCTGGACGTTCGAGATACGCGAGGGCGTCACCTTCCACGACGGCACCGAGCTCGACGCCGAGGCCGTCGTACGCTCGCTCACCACCGCGGCCACCGCCTCCCCCAAGCCCCGCATCCTCGACGGCGTCGAACTGACCGCGAAGGCGCGGGACTCCGACACCGTCACCGTCACCACCGCCGACGAGGACCCCCTCGTCCCGCAGCGCCTCAGCTCCCCCCAGCTGTCGGTCCTCGCCGCGAAGGCGTACACCGGCAAGACGGTGAACCCCGTCGGCGCCGGCACCGGCCCCTTCGAGCTCACCGAGGTCGACGGCACCTCCTCCGCCACCCTCGACCGCTACGACGCCTACTGGGGCGGCAGGGCCAAGTCCCCCGGTATCGACGTGAAGTTCGTGCCCGACGGCACCGCCCGCGCCGCCGCCCTGCGCAGCGGCGAGGCCGACATCGTCGAGGCGGTCCCCGTCTCCCAGGCCGCGCTCCTCGACGAGGACCTGATCACCGAGGTCCCGATGCCGCGCACCAACACCCTGTACCTCAACACCGAGAAGGGCGTCTTCAAGGACGCCGCCCTGCGTGCCGCCGCCCGCGAGGCGATCGACGCCGAGTCGATCGTGAAGGGCGTGTACGAGGGCCGGGCGGATGTCGCCGAGGGGCTGCTCGGGCCCGCGCTGCCGTGGGCCGCCGAACTGCGGTCGGGGGTGAAGCGCACCGCCGCCGCCGAGCCGGACGGCCAGGCCGTCACCATCGGCACCTTCACCGACCGCGCCGAACTCCCCGAGGTCGCCGCCACCCTGCAACAGCAGCTCCAGAAGGCCGGGTTCAAGGTGAAGCTCGACGTCCGCGAGTACGCCAACATCGAATCCGACGCCCTCGCCGGTGAGTTCGACGCCTTCATCCTCTCCCGGGCGACCGTCCTCGACTCCGGCGACCCGGCCGCCTACCTCTACAGCGACTTCGCCTCCGACGGCTCCTTCAACATCTCCCAGCTCGCCGACGCCCAGGTGGACGCCGCCCTGAGGAAGGCCGGCGGGACCGGGACCGGTGAGGCCCGGCGCAAGGCCGTCGTCGCCGCCGAGGCCGCCGTGCTCGGCACCGACGCGGCCGTCCCGATGCTGCACGAGCGCGTGATCCAGGGCGACGCCGCCGGTGTCGTGGACGCCGCGCACGACCCGCGCGAGCGTGAGCTGGTCACGGCCGACACGTACGTCAAGTGAGACCGACCGCGGCCGGGGCGACCCGGGTCCTGTGCCTCCTCGGGGTGGTGACCGCCGTCGGTCTGCTCCCCTGGCTCTCCGGCCGGGACCCGGCGCTCACCGTCCTGCGCGCCCGTTCCGCCGAGCAGGAGCCGACGAAGGAGGCCCTGGACGCCGTACGACAGGATCTCGGCCTGGACGCGGGTCCCCTTTCGCTGCTGGGGAGTTGGGCGTCCGATCTGCTGCACGGGGACCTCGGGACGTCGTGGGTGTCGGGTACCGATGTGCTGCCGTCCGTCGGGTCCGGGCTCCAGGTGTCGCTGGCGTTGATGGGCGCGGCCCTCGCCGTCGCGGTGCTGCTCGCGGGTGCGCTGGTCGCGCCCGTGCTGGTACGGGGGCGCGGGTCGGCCGGGGCCTTCGCGGCGATGCTGGCCGCCGTGCCCGAATTCCTGCTGGCCACCGTGGGGTTGCTGGTCTTCGGGGTGTGGCTGGGGTGGCTGCCCACCTCCGGCTGGCAGGGGCCCGCGTATCTGATCCTGCCCGCCCTCGCCCTCGGCGTCCCCGCGGGCGGACTGCTGGGCCGGCTGGTCGCGGACGCGCTGCCCGCCGTGCTCGACGAGCGGTGGGTGGAGCTGTGGCGCGGGGCCGGGGTCGGCGGGGCCCGTGTCTGCGCGGCCGCCCTCCGGCGCGTACTGCCGCCTCTCGTCCCGCAGTTCGGAATGGCCGCCGTCGGGCTCACCGGGGGCGCGGTCGCCGTGGAGACCGTCTTCGCGGTGCCGGGGATCGGGCGTACGGCACTGGGGGCCGCCAAGTCGCAGGACCTGCCGCTGCTCCAGGGCGCGGTGCTCGCCCTGCTGCTGCTCGGTCTGGCCGTGGGGGCGTTGTCCGCGCTCGCCCGGCGCCGGCTGCTGGGTCCGGCCCTGCGGGACGCCTCGCTCACCCTGCCGCCGGCCCGGCCGGTCCGTACCCACCCGGCGATCCCTTCGGCCCTGTTCGCCGTCCTCGCCGTGGCGATCGGCTGGGGTCTGCTGCGCGACCCGTACGCGATCGACACGGCGCACCGGCTGGCCTCCCCCACCTGGTCGTACCCGCTCGGCACGGACGGCCTCGGCCGTGACGTCCTCGCCAGGCTCGGGCACGGCGCGGCCTCCACCGTCGGCACGGCCGCCGCCGTCTGTCTGCTGAGCCTGCTGGTCGCGCTGGCGCTCGGCTTCCTGCCCGGCGTCGCGGCGGGCGCGGCGGACATCGCCAACGCCCTGCCCCCGGTGATCGTCGGCATCCTGGTCGCCGCGGCGGCCGGACCCGGCACGGGTGGCGCGGCCCTGGCGGTCGCCCTGATCTCGTGGCCCCCACTCGCCGCGCACGCGGCGGCACTGGTGCAGGAGGTACGGGCGTCCTCGTTCCTGATGGCCCAACGCGCCATCGGCGCACCGCCCTGGTGGATCCTGACCCGGCACGTCCTCCCCTCGGTGGCCGCCCCCGTCGCCCGGCACGCCCTGCTCCGCCTGCCCGGCATCGCGCTCGCCCTGGCCTCGCTCGGCTTCCTGGGCCTGGGCGCCCAGCCACCCGCCCCGGAGTGGGGCCTCCTCCTCGACGAGTCCCGCGCCTACGTCGAACGCGCCCCCTGGGCAGCCCTCGCCCCGGCCGCGGCACTGGCCCTGCTGGCGGGACTGGCCGTATCAGGAGCCGCGTACACACAAGGCCGCCTCCCCACCCGCAGCCGGAAGAAGGCGGCCCTCATTGAAGCCTGACCCGCCGCCATCCACCCCAGCCGCACAAACCTCCGACACCCGGCACCCGGCACCCGGGACGACACACACCAGACCACCTCCCCCTCCACGCCCGCCCCACCGTCCACGCCCAGAAGAAGGAGACCCCCGTTGAAGCCTGACCCGCTGCTGACCGTGCGTGATCTCCGGGTCGCCTTCCGGGGTGTGGAGGTCGTCCGTGGGGTGTCCTTCGAGGTCCGGCGCGGTGAGGTGCTCGCGGTCGTCGGTGAGTCGGGGGCGGGCAAGTCGCTCACGGCGCGGGCGCTGCTGGGGATGCTGCCGGCGGAGGCGACGGCGGGCGGGACGGTACGGCCCGACCTGTCGTCCGAGCGGGGCCGACGGATCTCGCTCGTCCCGCAGGACGCCCTGTCCGCGCTGTCCCCGGTGCACCCGGTCGGCGACCAACTCGCCGCCGCCGTACGGTCGGTGCGCGGGGTGGGCCGCAAGGAGGCGCGGGCGCTGGCGGTCTCGGCGCTGGAGCGGGTCGGCATCGCGGACGCCGCCCGCAAGGCGCGGGCCTTTCCGCACGAGTACTCCGGCGGTATGCGGCAGCGCGCGGTCATCGCGATGGCCACGATCAACGAACCGGATGTCGTGGTCGCCGACGAGCCCACCACCGCCCTCGACGAGGACCACCGCGACCAGGTGCTCCGGGTGCTCGGCGAGCGACGGGAGGCCGTGGGCGCGGCGCTCGTGCTGGTCACGCACGACATGGACGTCGTACGGGAGCACGCGGACCGCGTACTGGTCATGTACGCCGGCCGTCTCACCGAACTCGGTCCGGCGAAGGCGGTGTTGGGCCGCCCGAGGGCTCCGTACACGGCGGGCCTGCTGGCCTCGCTCCCGCGGCACGCTCCCGCCGGCCGCCGTCTGCCCACCCTGCGCGGCACGCCACCCGCGCCGGGCGCGCTCCCTCCGGGCTGCGCCTTCGCCCCGCGCTGTCCGCTCGCCGCGGACGACTGTCACGCGGCGGAGCCGGAGCCGCAGGCGGTCGAGGGGCGACTGGTCGCCTGCCATCGCTGGGCCGAAGTACCGCATCCCGCCGCCGAGTTGTTCCGGGAGCAGCCGTATGTCGCTTCTTGAGGTCCGCGATCTCGTCGTCCGCTACGGCCCGGTGACCGCGGTGGACCGGGTCGGCTTCACCCTGGAGGCCGGCGAGACCCTCGCCCTCAACGGCCCCTCCGGCTGCGGAAAGTCCTCCACCGCGCTGGCCGTACTTCAGCTGCGCCGCCCGGACTCCGGCGAAGTGCGCTTCGAGGGCCGTGAGTTGACGGCCCTGACGGAACGCGAACTCCGCCCGCTGCGCCCGCGCATGCAGCCCGTCTTCCAGGACCCCTACGGCTCCCTCAGCCCCCGCCACCGCATCCGGGACGCGGTGGCCGAACCGCTGAAGGTGCAGGGCCGCTGGACCGCCGCCGACGGTCCCTCCCGCGTGGCCGGACTCCTGGACCGGGTGGGACTGGACCCGTCGTACGGGGACCGCTTCCCGCACGAGCTCTCCGGCGGCCAGTGCCAACGCGCGGGAATCGCGAGGGCGTTGGCCTCCGAGCCGCGCCTGCTCGTCCTGGACGAGCCGGTGTCGGCGCTGGACCCGTCGGTGCGGGCCGGGGTGCTGAACCTGCTGGCCGACCTCCAGGACGAGCTGGATCTCGGCTATCTGTTCATCTGCCACGACCGGGCGGTCGTACGGCATTTCGCGGACCGTGTCCTGGAGATGCGGGACGGCCGGATCAGCTCCGGCTGAGCCCCTCGGCGACGCGCCGCAGGCCCTCGGTCAGCTGGCCGGCGTCGGTCGCCGTCTCCGGGTTGAAGACCCACTGGACCATGAGCCCCTGGAGCAGGGTCTGGTAGAAGCGGCCTTCGGTGTCGGCCGTCTCCTTGTCCTGCTCCTCCTCCGCGATGTCGTTGAAGAGGGGCAGCAGTCCGGTACGTCCCTGCTCCTCCGCCGCGACGAGCATCCGGCGGATCTCCTCCAGCCGGTCGCCCGCGAGCACCACCTCGAAGCTCAGCATCCAGATCGCCCGCGACTCACCCACGGCACTGGTGATGCTCGTCCACACCTGCCGGAACCGCTCCAGCGACCCGGCGGGTGTCGCCAGCGCGGCGAGCCCCTCGCCGCCCGGCTCGAAGCGGTGCCCCGTTTCCTCGATCAGGGCGACGTACGCCTGCACCAGGAGCGCGTCCTTGGACCCGTAGTGGTAGCCGATGGATGCCAGGTTGGTGCCCGACTCCTTGACGATGTCCCGTGCCGTGGTGCGCAGGAACCCCTTCTCCAGCAGGCAGCGCTTGGCGCCTTCGAGCAGATCCTCACGGTGTCCCATGCGCCCACTCTATCTAGACAAGCGATCCACACAACCGTCATATACAAGCGTCATAGACAAGTGTTTAAGACGTGCGTATAGTCGCCGCCATGACGAACTCGACGAGCACTGCCTCCCGTGCCGGACGCCGGGAATGGACCGCCCTCGGCGTGCTGATGCTTCCGCTGCTGCTGGTCTCGATGGACGTCTCCGTCCTCTACTTCACGATCCCGTCGATCAGCGCGGACCTGGAGCCGAGCGGCACCCAGCAGCTGTGGATCTTCGACATCTACGCGTTCGTGCTGGCCGGACTGCTGATGACGATGGGCTCGCTCGGCGACCGCATCGGCCACCGCAGGCTCCTGCTGATCGGCGCCGCCGCCTTCGGCGCCGCCTCGCTGATGGCGGCCTACGCGAACAGCGCCGAGACCCTGATCGCGGCCCGCGCGGTCCTCGGCATCGGCGGCGCGACCCTGATGCCGTCGACGATGGCCCTGCTGCGCACGATGTTCACCGACCCCGGCCAGCGCGCCAAGGCGATCGGCCTGTGGTCCGGCGTGATGACGGCCGGGATCGCACTCGGCTCGGTGATGAGCGGGGTGCTGGTCGAGCACTTCTGGTGGGGCTCGGTCTTCCTGGTCAACCTGCCCGCGATGGCCCTGCTGCTGCTCCTGGGCCCGCTGCTGCTCCCGGAGTCGAGGAACCCCTCCCCCGGCCGCTTCGACTGGCTGAGCGTCCCGCTGTCGATGGCCGGCGTACTCCCCGTGATCTACGGCCTCAAGGAGATCCCCTCGGAGGGCTGGAACGTCCGCTACGCCGTCTCGATCACCGTCGGTCTGCTCTTCGCGGCCCTGTTCGTCCACCGCCAGCGCACCGCTGCCTCACCGATGATCGACCCGGCCCTGTTCCGCGGCCGCGGCTTCGCACCGTCCGTCGCCCTGAACCTCGTCTCGGCGTTCGGGATCATCGGGTCGGCCTACTTCACCACGCAGTACCTCCAGTCGGTGCTCGGCAAGAGCGCGCTGGAGTCGGCCCTGTGGGCGCTGCTGCCGTCCGTGCCGATCGGGGCCGCGGCGCCGATCGCGACCGCTCTGGTCCAGAAGGGCGTCAACCGCGCCTACGTCATCAGCGCGGGATTCGCGGTCTCCGCGTGCGGCTTCGCCCTGCTGGCGCTGGCCGACACGGACTCGATGTGGCTGGTGCTGGTCTCCTGCGGGATTCTCGCGGTCGGCGGAGTCACCGTGATGTCGCAGATCATGGACCTCGCGATGGGCACCGCCCCGGTCGAGCGGGCGGGCACCGCGTCCTCCCTGATGGAGACGGGTGCGGAGTTCGGCGGCGCGCTGGGGATGGCCGTGCTCGGCTCCATCGGTACGGCCGTCTACCGCCACGACATCCCGGCCTCGGCGCCCGACGTGGCCCGCGAGACGCTGGGCGGGGCGCTCGCGGTCGCCGACCAGGTGCCGGGCCTGGCGGCCGTGGCCCGGGAGGCGTTCACCAACGGGATGCAGGGGGCGGCGATCGCGGGGGCGGTGGTCCTCGCGGGCGCGGCGGTGCTGGCGGCGGTGACACTGCGCCGGGTCGAACCGCGCGAGCCGCAGGAGGCGCCGGAGCCGGAGAAGGTGCTCGTGTAACCGAAGACGCCGGGCGGGCCGAGGAGTTCCTCGGCCCGCCCGGCGTTCGTCGTGAAGCGTCAGACCAGGTTCACCGCGCGGGCCGACGTGGCCCCGATCTCCACCTCGAGCTCGGCCAGAACCCCGGAGGGCACGGTGTCGTCCACGGTCAGCACGGCCAGCGCCTCGCCGCCGGCGACCGCACGGGACACCTGCATACCGGCGATGTTGATGCCCGCCTCACCGAAGACGCGGCCCACGGTGCCGACGACACCGGGACGGTCCTCGTACTTGAGGACGACCATGTGGTCGGCGAGCGCCAGGTCGACGTCGTAGTCGCCGACGGCCACGATCTTCTGGAGGTGCTTCGGGCCGGCCAGCGTGCCGGAGACCGCGACCTCCTCGCCGTTGCCCAGCGTGCCGCGCACGGTGACGACGTTGCGGTGGTCGGCCGACTCCGAGCTGGTCGTCAGCCGCACCTCGACGCCGCGCTCCTGCGCGAACAGCGGGGCGTTGACGTACGACACGGTCTCGTCGACGACGTCCTCGAAGACACCCTTGAGGGCGGACAGCTCCAGCACCTTCACGTCGTGCTGGGTGATCTCGCCGTAGACCTCGACGTCGAGGCGGACCGCGACCTCACCGGCGAGCGCGGTGAAGATCCGGCCGAGGCGCTCGGCGAGCGGCAGGCCCGGCTTGACGTCCTCGGCGATGACGCCGCCCTGGACGTTGACCGCGTCGGGCACGAGCTCACCGGCGAGCGCGAGGCGCACGGAGCGGGCGACGGCGATGCCGGCCTTCTCCTGGGCCTCGTCGGTGGAGGCGCCGAGGTGCGGGGTGCAGACGACCTCGTCGAGCTCGAAGAGCGGGGAGTCCGTGCAGGGCTCCTTCGCGTACACGTCGAGGCCGGCGCCGGCGACGCGGCCCTCCTTCAGCGCCGAGAACAGCGCCGTCTCGTCGACGATCCCGCCGCGCGCGGCATTGACGATGCGCACGCTCGGCTTGACCTTGTGCAGCGCCTCGTCGCCGATCAGACCGACCGTCTCGGGGGTCTTGGGCAGGTGGACGGTGATGAAGTCGGAGACCTCGAGGAGCTCGTCGAGCGACAGCACCTTGACGCCCATCTGCGCGGCGCGCGCGGGCTGGATGTAGGGGTCGTAGGCGACGACCTTCATCCCGAAGGCGGACATGCGCTGGGCGACGAGCGCGCCGATGCGCCCGAGGCCCACGACGCCGAGGGTCTTCTCGGCCAGCTCCACACCGGTGTACTTGCTGCGCTTCCACTCGCCGTTCTTCAGCGCCGAGTTGGCCTGCGGGATGTGGCGCGCGGTGGCCAGCAGCAGACCGCAGGCCAGCTCGGCGGCGGTCACGATGTTGGAGGTGGGGGCGTTGACGACCATCACGCCGGCCTTGGTGGCGGCGGAGACGTCGACATTGTCCAGGCCGACGCCGGCTCGTGCGACGACCTTCAGCTTCTTCGCGGCGGCGATCGCCTCGGCGTCGACCTTGGTCGCGGACCGGATCAGGATCGCGTCGACATCGGCGATGGCCGGCAGCAGTTCGGCGCGGTCCGCACCGTTGCAGTGCCGGATCTCGAAGTCGGGGCCAAGCGCGTCGACGGTCGCGGGCGACAGCTCTTCAGCGATGAGTACGACGGGTTTCGAGCTCACGTGAGTCCTCACATGTCCAATGCGGACGGCCGTCCCGACGGCCGCAGGCGGTGGAGGGTACGGGGCCGCGTGGAAGACGCACGACGCTGTGGGCCTGACGCGTTTGTTTCGAGCAGTGTAGTGGCGCCGCGAGTCGCGTTTTACGCCGCTGCGGAAGGATCACCCGTCCGTGGCCGGACAGGTTGGACAACGGGGCCGGAGCATGGCGCTCCGGCCCCGTCGCCTGAGGCTTACGCCTCCTCGTCGACCCAGCTCATCAGCTTGCGCAGCTGCTTGCCGGTGGTCTCCAGGAGGTGCTCGGAGTCCGCGGTCTTGTACTCGTTGTACTTCTTCAGACCGCCGTGGTACTCGGCCATCCACTCACGCGCGAAGGTGCCGTCCTGGATCTCGGCGAGGACCTTCTTCATCTCGGCCTTGGTGGCGTCCGTGATGATGCGGGGACCGGTGACGTAGTCGCCCCACTCGGCGGTCTCGGAGACGGACCAGCGCATCTTCTCCAGGCCGCCCTCGTACATGAGGTCGACGATCAGCTTCAGCTCGTGCAGGCACTCGAAGTACGCGATCTCCGGCTGGTAGCCGGCCTCGGTCAGCGTCTCGAAACCGGCCTTGACCAGCGCGGCCGTACCACCACAGAGAACGGCCTGCTCACCGAACAGGTCGGTCTCGGTCTCCTCGGTGAAGGTCGTCTTGATGACGCCGGCGCGGGTGCCGCCGATGCCCTTCGCGTACGACAGCGCGAGCGCGAAGCCGTTGCCGGTGGCGTCCTGCTCGACGGCCACGATGCACGGAACGCCGCGGCCTTCCTCGTACTGGCGGCGGACGAGGTGGCCCGGGCCCTTGGGGGCGACCATGCAGACGTCGATGCCGGCCGGGGGCTTGATGAAGTCGAAGCGGATGTTCAGACCGTGGCCGAAGAACAGCGCGTCGCCGTCCTTGAGGTTGTCCTTGATGGACTCCTCGTAGACCTGGGCCTGGATCGGGTCCGGCACCAGGATCATGATGACGTCGGCCTCGGCGGCGGCCTCGGCGGGCGTCACCACGCGCAGGCCCTGCTCCTCGGCCTTCGCCTTGGACTTGGAGCCCTCGTGCAGACCGACTCGGACGTCGACACCCGAGTCACGGAGCGACAGCGCGTGGGCGTGGCCCTGGCTGCCGTAACCGATGACCGCGACCTTGCGGCCCTGGATGATGGACAGGTCGGCGTCGGCGTCGTAGAACAGCTCGGCCACTTTGGGTTCTCTCCTTGAGTGCAGGTGTTGCGTCCCACCGTATGACGGCGGGATGAACTGAAGTTTCGGGGTCTCGCCATACGGGCGGCCGACGATCGCGGCCGCCCGTGTCAAGCGTCACGCAGATCGGTCGAGGGCGCGCAGTGAGCGGTCCGTGATCGAACGGGCGCCGCGGCCGATGGCGATCGTGCCGGACTGGACGAGCTCCTTGATGCCGAACGGCTCCAGCATCTTGAGCATGGCCTCCAGCTTGTCGCTGCCGCCGGTGGCCTCGATGGTGACGGCCTCCGGGGAGACGTCGACGGTCTTGGCGCGGAACAGCTGGACGATCTCGACGATCTGCGAGCGTGTCTCGTTGTCGGCGCGCACCTTCACCAGAACGAGTTCACGCTGGACGGCGTTCGACGGCTCCAGCTCGACGATCTTGAGCACCTCGACGAGCTTGTTGAGCTGCTTGGTGACCTGCTCCAGGGGCAGCGCCTCGACGCTCACCACGATCGTGATGCGGGAGATGTCGGCGTGCTCGGTGACACCGACGGCGAGCGAGTCGATGTTGAAGCCGCGACGGGAGAAGAGCGCGGCGATCCGGGCGAGGATGCCCGGCTTGTTCTCCACCAGGACGGAGAGCGTGTGCTTGGACATGATCTTTTACGTCTCTCTCGCTCAGTCGTCTTCGTTGTCGCCGAAGTCGGGGCGGACGTCCCGGGCGGCCAGGATCTCGTCGTTGGAGGTGCCGGCGGCGACCATCGGCCACACCATCGCGTCCTCGTGGACGATGAAGTCGATGACGACCGGGCGGTCGTTGATCGAGTTCGCCTCTTCGATGACCTTGTCGAGGTCGTCCGGGGACTCACAGCGGATCGCGTAGCAGCCCATGGCCTCCGACAGCTTCACGAAGTCGGGGACGCGGGTGCCCCTGGCCTCCGGGTTGACGTCGCCGGGCCCTGAGTGCAGCACGGTGTTGGAGTAGCGCTGGTTGTAGAAGAGGGTCTGCCACTGGCGGACCATCCCGAGGGCACCGTTGTTGATGACGGCGACCTTGATCGGGATGTTGTTCAGGGCGCAGGTGGTGAGTTCCTGATTGGTCATCTGGAAGCAGCCGTCGCCGTCGACCGCCCAGACCGTCCGGTCCGGGGCTCCGGCCTTGGCGCCCATCGCGGCCGGGACCGCGTAGCCCATCGTGCCGGCGCCGCCGGAGTTCAGCCAGGTCGCGGGCTTCTCGTACTGGATGTAGTGCGCGGCCCACATCTGGTGCTGGCCGACGCCCGCGGCGAAGATCGTGCCCTCCGGCGCGAGCTGCCCGATGCGCTCGATGACCTGCTGCGGGGAGAGCGTGCCGTTGGTGGGCTGGTCGTAGCCGAGCGGGTAGGTGTCGCGCCAGCGGTTGAGGTCCTTCCACCAGGCGGTGTAGTCGCCTTGGTGCCCCTCGCTGTGCTCCTTCTGCACGGCTTGGACCAGGTCGGCGATGACCTCGCGGGCGTCACCGACGATCGGCACGTCCGCGGCGCGGTTCTTGCCGATCTCCGCCGGGTCGATGTCGGCGTGGACGATCTTGGCGAACGGGGCGAAGCTGTCCAGCTTGCCGGTGACGCGGTCGTCGAAGCGGGCTCCGAGGGCGACGATCAGGTCGGCCTTCTGCAGCGCGGTGACGGCGGTGACCGCACCGTGCATGCCCGGCATTCCCACGTGCAGCGGGTGGCTGTCGGGGAATGCGCCGAGCGCCATCAGGGTGGTGGTGACGGGCGCTCCGGTGAGCTCGGCGAGAACCTTGAGCTCCGCGGTGGCGTGTGCCTTGAGGACACCGCCGCCGACGTAGAGGACGGGCCGCTTGGCGTTGGTGATGAGCTTCGCGGCCTCGCGGATCTGCTTGGCGTGCGGCTTGGTGACGGGCCGGTAGCCGGGCAGGTCCATGGTGGGCGGCCAGGAGAAGGTGGTCCGCGCCTGGAGGGCGTCCTTGGCGATGTCGACCAGGACCGGACCGGGGCGGCCGGTGGAGGCGATGTGGAACGCCTGCGCGATCACCCGCGGGATGTCCTCGGCCTTGGTGACGAGGAAGTTGTGCTTGGTGATCGGCATCGTGATGCCGACGATGTCCGCCTCCTGGAAGGCGTCCGTGCCGATCGCCTTGGACGCGACCTGCCCGGTGATCGCCACGAGCGGCACCGAGTCCATGTGCGCGTCCGCGATCGGGGTCACCAGGTTGGTGGCACCGGGTCCTGAGGTCGCCATGCAGACGCCGACCTTGCCGGTGGCCTGCGCGTAACCGGTGGCCGCGTGGCCGGCGCCCTGCTCATGGCGGACCAGGACGTGGCGCACCCGCCGGGAGTCCATCAGCGGGTCGTACGCGGGCAGGATCGCACCGCCGGGGATGCCGAATACCGTCTCGGCGCCGACCTCCTCGAGAGAGCGGATGAGGGACTGCGCGCCCGTGACGTGCTCGGGGGCGGACTGCGGTCCTCCGGATCGGGGCCGCGGCTGCGGATGGGCCCCGGTGGCCTGCTCGGTCATCGTCATTCTCTTCTCGATGCTGAGGGTTTTTGCGAGGTTTGTACGGTGTGACGCTTTTTACGCCTGGTGTCTGTGCAACAAAAAACCCCTCGTGCCAGGAGGCAAGCGAGGGGAGCGCGCCGGGTGTGGTCGCTGGGAGTTCCGGGTCGATCCGGACGTCACCAGCTCAGCCGACGCGCTTTCCAAGTACGAGAATTCGGGTGCGCATGGCACAGACCCTGCCTCCGGCGCACACCCAGTGTCAAGCGGGTGGGACGGGAGTCTCATTATGTGAGCGAAGGGCACTTCCGCCTCCGAGAACAGCGGGGACACCACTTGTGTACACCCCCGCACCGCCCCCCGCGAACGCGGGCTCCGCCGGTCCGTGCGGTACCGGATAATGGCCGGAACCGAGCGCCCGGCGCAGCCGGTATTCGTCCAACGGACCGGAGAACGCCATTCCCTGTCCGTGTGTGCACCCCATCGCCCGCAGCGCCACGACCTGCTCCGGCAGATCCACGCCGTCGGCCACGGACTGCAACCCGAGATCCCCGGCGATCCTGAGCAGCCCACTGGTGATCTTGTGCAGCCGCGCGGACTCCACGACCCCCTCGACCAGACTGCGGTCGAGTTTGAGTACGTCGACGGGGAGTCTGCGCAGTGCCGTGATCGCCGCGTATCCGCTCCCGAAGCCGTCCAGGGCGATCCGGACGCCGAGCCTGCGCAGGGCGCTGAGACGGCGTTCCAGCTCGTCGAGGGAGACCCGGGGGTCGGTCTCGGACAGCTCGATCACCAGGGACCCGGACGGCAGCCCGTGCCGGGTCAGCAGGGCCTCGACCGAGCCGAGCGGCAGAGAGCGGTCCAACAGCCGGCGGGCGTTCATCCGGACGGCCACCGGCATGGTCAGCCCGGTCGCGGCACGCTCGGCGGCCTGCCCGACGGCCTCCTCCAGCATCCAGCGGCCCAGTTCCGCGGTCCTGTCGCTGTCCTCGGCCACCCTCAGGAACTCGGCGGGCGTGAAGAGCACCCCCTGCGAGGAGCGCCAGCGCGCCTGGGCGGCGACCGATGTGATCCGGCCGTCCTCCAGACAGACCACGGGCTGGTGCAGCAGCGCGAACTCGCCGTCGTGCAGCGCGGCACGCAGGCGCGTGGCCAGCTCCGCCTTGCGTACGACGTCCTGCTGCATCTGCGGCGCGTACAGCTCGACGCGTCCCTTTCCGGCCGACTTGGCGCGGTACATGGCCAGGTCGGCGTTGCGCAGGATCTCGCCCGCGCCGAGGCCGGGCTCGGAGAACGCGACGCCGATGGAGGCGGCGACGCGGACATCGTTGCCGTCGATGAGGTAGGGCTGGGAGAGCGTGATCCTGAGGCGGTCGGCGAGCTCCAGGATGTGCCGCTCGCGGGCGCCGCGGTCACGGGTGCCGTCCCCGACGATCAGGGCCGCGAACTCGTCGCCGCCGAGCCTGGACGCGGTGTCGCCGTGCCGGACCGCGTCCTGGAGTCTGCGGGCGGCCTGGACGAGCAGTTCGTCCCCGGCCTGGTGCCCGATCGTGTCGTTGACGGCCTTGAAGCCGTCGAGGTCGATGAAGAGAACGGCGGTACCGCGGTCGGAGGCCCGGCGGCCGGAGAGCGCGTGCTGGACGCGCTTGGTGAACAGGGCGCGGTTGGGCAGGTCGGTGAGCGGGTCGTGCTCGGCGTTGTGCTGGAGCTGCGCCTGCAGGCGCACTCTTTCGGTGACGTCCCGGCTGTTGAAGATGAGGCCGCCGTGGTGGCGGTTGACGGTGGACTCGACATTGAGCCAGCCTCCGTCGCCTGACCGGAAACGGCACTCGATGCGCGTAGTGGGTTCATCGAGAGGGCTGGCGGCGAGGAAGCGGCGCACCTCGTGCACCACGCAGCCCAGGTCCTCCGGGTGGATGAGATTGGCCAGTTCGGTGCCCACGAGGTCCTCGGCGGGGCAGCCGTAGACGCCGGCGGCGGCCGGGGAGACGTATCGGAGGATCCCATTGGGTGCGGCGATCATGATGACGTCGCTGGAACCCTGCACCAGGGAGCGGAAGTGGTTCTCCTTCTGCGCCAGTTCCTGGGTGAGGGTGATGTTGTCGAGCAGCATGATGCCCTGGCGCACCACGAGGGCGAGCACGACGGTGCCGCCGGTGAGGAGCACCACGCGGTCGACGCTGTGGCCGTTGAGGACGTTGTAGAGGATGCCCAGCGTGCAGACGGCGGCGGCGAGATACGGCGTGAGCGCGGACAGGGAGCCGACGATGGGCCCCGAGGCCGGGTACCGGCTGTGATCACCTCCCTGCGGGGGTGCGTGGTGGTGGATGCCGCCGCGCTGTCCCGGCAGGTGCTCGTGGACCACGCGCGTGTGCCCCCCTCCGTCCTGCCCTTCGGTGGTCGGCTGCCCCTGCCGGGACGCGGCCCAGGGCGCGTACGCGAGGAGGAGCGAGCCCGCGAACCAGCCCGCGTCCAGCAACTGGCCGGAGCGGTAGGCGTTCTGGACCAGTGGCGAGGTGAACAGGGCGTCGCACATGACGGTCAGGGCGAGTGCGCCGATCGCGGTGTTCACCGCCGTACGGTTCACCGCCGAGCGCCGGAAGTGCAGCGCGAGCACCATGCTGACCAGGGCGATGTCCAGCAGCGGGTACGCCAGCGACAGCGCGGTCTGCGACACGCTGGAGCCCTCGGACCGCGCCGCCTGGGCGAGGGCCAGGCTCCACGAGAGCGTGAGCAGCGAGCCGCCGATCAGCCAGGCGTCCAGTCCGAGGCAGACCCAACCGGCCTTCGTCACCGGCCGTTTGGCGAGGACCAGCAGGCCCACGATGGCGGGCGGCGCGAAGCACAGGAAGAACCCGTCGGCGTAACTGGGGCTGGGCACGGGGCGTTGCAGCACGACCTCGTACCACCCCCAGACCAGGTTGCCCAGGGAGGCCATGGCCGAGGAGAGGGCGAACAGCATCCAGGCGAGTCGAAAGCGGACGCGGCGGTTACGGGCGTAGAGGAAGCAGGAGACGGCGGCGATGCCCGCCGCGGCGCTCAGCCCGAAGTCGCCCATGATCAGCGCGACTTCCTCGGAGCCCCAGCCGAGCGCGGAACCGACGGCGTATCCCGCGCACACCAGGGCCAGGAGGAGTTGGTGGACCAGACTCGCCCGGCTGCCGGAGACCGGCGGCCGGGGCAGCCGTGCCCCTGGCGAAGGCTGTGCCCGCAGCGCTCCGTTGAGGGTGGTCGTGGGAGGCGGCGGCGAACTCACCGGACCCTCCTGGTCCGCGCCGCTCCAGGGTCCCGGGAGTCCGGGGTCGCTGGATGCGCATGCCTCCTGCGGCTGTTGTGCCTGCGGTGGTGGTGGCTGTGACGGCAGTTGTGGCTGCCGTGGTGACCGCGTCTGCGCGCTGCCGTGCGCCAGGGTCGCCGTCGGCGGCTTCGCCGCGTCGGATCGTTCGTCCATAGGCCGTGCATCGCCCGTCGCCCCCCTCACAGTCTGCAATGTCCATCCCCGGCGCCGAACGGTGCGCGGCGCAGCCCCTGTCGGGACGATACACCAGTCTCGTCACTCAGGGACATAGTTCCTCTACGCTCCGTGACGACCAGCGGCGATGCGAGCACGTACCGCGTCCGGAAGGTAGCGGAGGGTACCGGAAGCGGATTACGCGCTTGTTGCTCCGCGGATCTACGCGCTTGTGGGGCCCGTCGTAAGGATCACGTTGCGCAGCGGCTCCCGGTTCACGAAACGTCCCAACTGGTCCACCAGCAGCCGCTTTGCGCGCGGCAGGAACGCGGACGTCGGTCCGCCCACATGGGGACTGATGAGCACGCCGGGCGCCTGCCACAACGGGTGCCCCGCGGGCAGCGGTTCGGGGTCGACGACGTCCAGGGCCGCGGTGATCCGGCCGCTCTCCAGTTCGGCGAGCAGGGCCTTGGTGTCGACGACGCCACCGCGCGCGACGTTCACCAGGAGGGCGCCGTCCTTCATCCGCGCCAGGAACTCGGCGTCCACCAGACCTCGGGTGGTGTCGTTCAGCGGGGTGGAGAGGATGACGACGTCCGCCTCCGGTAGCAGGGCGGGCAGTTCGGTGAGCGGGTGCACCGGTCCGCGCTCCGTGGTGCGCGCGGAGCGCGCGACGCGCGCCACCCGCGCGACCTCGAACGGTACGAGCCGGTCCTCGATGGCGGCGCCGATGGAGCCGTAGCCGACGACGAGCACCGACTTGTCGGCGAGTGCCGGATGGAAGTCGCCCTGCCAGTGCTCCTGTTGCTGGGCGCGCACGAAGCCGGGGATGCCGCGCAGCGAGGCCAGTGTGAGGGTGAGGGCGAGTTCGGCGGTGCTCGCCTCGTGCACACCACGCGCGTTGCACAGGTCCACGCCGGGCACGATGTCGTCGAGTTGCGCCAGGACGTCGTCGACGCCCGCCGTGAGCGTCTGGACGAGCCGCAGGTTGCGCATCTCCTTCAGCGGGCGGACCTTCACGGGCTGCCGCTTCATGTACGGCACGACGTACACGACACAGTCGGCCGGGTCCCCGGGGAACTCCTGCTTCCCGTCCTCACCCCCGTCCCAGAAAAGGTAGTGGGGCCCTTCGGGGAGCCCTGCGATCTCTTCCGGCGGGATGGGGAGCCACACGTCAGCGGTCATGGATCCGAGGCTATGTCAGGTGCGTGAGGGAGCAGAGGTTAGGTTGTGGGGTGCCGGAAGAGGGAGGGTCACGAGCAGGTGGAGCGCAGGACGATCGGGGCGGCGGCGCTCGCGGTGGGGGATGTCGGACTCGGTTGCATGCCGATGAGCTGGGCCTACAGCGGGTCGCGGCAGCGGGGCGAGGAGTCGCTCAGGGCCGTGCACCGGGCGCTGGACCTGGGCTCGACGCTGCTGGACACGGCCGACATGTACGGCCCGTTCACCAATGAGCTGTTGGTGGGGCGGGTGTTGAAGGAGCGGCGCGCGGAGGCCTTCGTGTCGACGAAGGTGGGGCTGCTGGTCGGCGAACAGCACATCGTGGCCAACGGCCGCCCCGGCTATGTGAAGCGGGCGTGCGACGCGTCGCTGCGGCGGTTGCAGACGGACGTGATCGACCTGTACCAGCTGCATCGGGCCGACCCCGAGGTCCCCGTCGAGGAGACCTGGGGCGCGATGGCGGAGCTCGTCCAGGCCGGGAAGGTGCGGTCGCTGGGGCTGTGCGCGGTGGGTGCGCGCGGCGGCCGTCGGTCCGGGGCCCGTCTGCACGACGCCACGATCCGCCAGTTGCAGCGCGTCCAGCAGGTCTTCCCGGTGAGCGCGGTGGAGGCGGAACTGTCGGTGTGGTCGCCGGAGGCCCTGGAGTCGCTGCTGCCGTGGTGCGAGTCCCGCGGCGTCGGCTTCCTGGCGGCGATGCCGCTGGGCAACGGCTTCCTCACCGGCACCCTGACCCCTGGCGAGGGCTTCGAACCGGACGACGTCCGCGCCCGCCACCCCCGCTTCACGGCGGAGATGATGGCCGCCAACCAGCCGATCGTCGTCGGTCTGCGCCGCATCGCCGCCCGCCACGGCGACGCCGTCACACCCGCCCAGGTGGCCCTGGCGTGGGTGCTGTCCCGGGGCCGCCACGTGGTCCCGGTGCCGGGCGCCAAGCAGGAGCGCTGGGTGACGGAGAACGCGGCGGCGGCCGGCCTGCGGCTCTCCGCGCAGGATCTGGCGGAGGTGGCGGAGCTGCCGGGGGCGCGGGGATCCTGGGACTGACGGGATCGTGCGGGCCGGTGGGATCGTGCGGGCTGACGGCTGATCGCTACGGCTACGGCTACGGCCGACGAGATCGTGCGGCTGAAAGGCCCGTCGTGGTTCGGGTCCCGGAGATCGGGAACCTGTGAGGCCCGAGCGGTGTAAGAACAGTAGAACCCACCGCGTCGAAGGGACCGAGAACGTGCAACGACGAGCAGTGGCGGCCGTGTTGGCCGCAACCGCGCTCCTGGTGACGGCCGGATGTTCCTCGGACGACGGCGGTGGCGCCGGCGGCGCATCGGGCGGTGGTACGACACCGGGCAGCGGTACGTCCTCGGCGTCCTCCCCCACCCAGCAGGCCGCCGAGGAGACTCCTCCCGCGAAGGGCTCGGTGAAGGTGCTCCGTACGGCCGCCACCGGCCTTGACACCCCCTGGGGCCTGGCCCCGCTGCCCGACGGGGATCTGCTGGTCTCCTCCCGGGACGAGGCGACGATCACCCGGATCGACGGAGAGACCGGCAGGAAGACCGAGCTGGGCGAGGTGCCGGGGGTCTCCCCCGCAGGCGAGGGCGGGCTCATGGGCCTCGCGCTGTCACCGGACTACGCCTCGGACCACATGGTCTACGCCTACTTCACCTCGGCCTCCGACAACCGCATCGTCCGCATGCTGTACGAGGAGGAGAAGCCGTCCGGCGAGCAGCTGGGCGCACCGGACACCGTGTTCAGGGGCATCCCCAAGGGCTATATCCACAACGGCGGCCGGATCGCCTTCGGCCCGGACAAGATGCTGTACGCGGGCACGGGCGAGAGCGGCAACACCGGTCTGTCCCAGGACAAGAAGTCCCTGGGCGGCAAGATCCTGCGGCTGACCCCGGAGGGCGAGCCGGCCCCGGGCAACCCGTTCCCCGACTCCCCGGTGTACTCGTGGGGCCACCGCAATGTGCAGGGCCTGGCCTGGGACGCCAAGCAGCGTCTGTTCGCCTCGGAGTTCGGCCAGGACACCTGGGACGAGCTGAACGCGATCGAGCCGGGTGGCAACTACGGCTGGCCGGAGGTCGAGGGCAGGTCCGACGACGGCGACTACCGCAATCCGATAGCCCAGTGGGCCACGGACGACGCCTCGCCCAGCGGTATCGCCTACGCCGAGGGCTCGATATGGATGGCGGGACTCAAGGGCCAGCGCCTGTGGCGCATCCCGCTGAAGGGCACGGAGGCCTCGGCCGACCCGCAGGCGTTCCTGGAGAGTGAGTACGGCCGGCTGCGCACGGTGGTGTCGGCGGGCGGCGACAAGCTGTGGCTGGTCACCAGCAACACGGACGGGAGGGGCGACCCGAAGGACGGCGACGACCGGATCCTCCAGGTGCAGGTGAGCTGACGGCTACCCGTCCGAGGGCTCGCCCGACGGCTCGCCGGGCGTCGGCCGCCGGACCACGACCTTGCCGGACGCGAGGTCTATCGGCCCGCGTCCGGGATCGTTGTCACCGACGTCCTCCCGCGTCAGTTCCAGCCGGTTCTCTTCGTCCTGGGTGTGTTTTCGGCCAGGTGCGAACAGTTCCTCAAAGGCGTTGAACACGGGACCTCCCTCGGCAGGCGTCCTTTACAGCGTAAGCCTGGCGTCAGGTGTTCGATCGGTGAGCGGCTCCGCCGGGAACAGCCCCAGCCGGTGCGCCACCGCCGCGGCCTCGCCCCGGCCCGAGACGCCGAGCTTCGCCAGGATGTTCGAGACATGGACGCTGGCCGTCTTCGGGGAGATGAACAGCTCCTCGGCTATCTGGCGGTTGGTGCGGCCGGCGGAGACCAGGCGCAGCACATCGCGCTCCCGGCCGGTGAGGCCGAGGGCATCGGCCTGGTCGGCGGGGGCCTGGGCTCGCTTCGGAGCGTGGGTCAGGGGGAGGCGGGCGCGCTGGGCGAGCTGGGTGACGGCGTCGGTGAGAGGCCGGGCCCCGAGGTGGCGGGCTACGGCGTGGGCGAGGCGGAGCAGCTCCGTGGCACGGTCGCGTTCGTCCTCGCCGCCGGTGGTCAGGAGCGACTCGGCGAGGCGGTGGCGGACGCGAGCGAGGTCGTAGGGGCGGTCCAGTCGCTCGAAGGCGGCGGTCACCTCGGACCAGTCGTCGGGGTCGCTCTTGCCCTCGGCGCGCAGGAGCTCGGCGCGGACCCAGCGTTCGTAGGCCTGCCAGACGGGGACGTTGGTGGCCAGGGGCTTGGCGGCGGTGCGGATGCGTTCGAGGAGTTCGGCGCGGCCGGGGTCGGCGACGGGCAGGCCTAGGGCGTCGGCCTCCATGGCGGCGGCGGTGAGCAGGAGGGGCCAGGCGTAGCGCTGGGTGTCGGGCGGGAAGCCGGTGTCCATGGCACGTTCGAGTTCGACGCGGGCGTCCAGGAGGCGGCCCTCGCCTGCGGCGACGCCGATGGCGACGCGGGAGAGGGGGATCTCGTTCTGGGGCGGCCGGTCGTGGCTGCCGAAGTGGTTTCGGGACGCGGCCAGTTGGCGGCCGGACTCGGCCAGGTCGCCTCGGGCGAGGGCGAGTTCGGCGCGCAGGAGGGCGTGGAAGCCGAGGGGCTTGGCGCTCTGCCCGACGCGCCCGGCGTGGTCGGAGGCTTCGGCGGCCTCGTCCCAGCGGCCCAGGCTGCACAGGGATTCGGCGAGGTTGCCCCAGGCCCAGGCCTCGCTGTCCGGGAGGCCGTACTGGCGGGTGTAGGCGAGCCCTTCCTCCAGGATGGGCACGGCATCGGCGGAGCGTCCGACGGCTTCGAGGGCGTCCGGAAGGTTCACATAGACGCGGGCCGCGACGGCGGACAGGCCCTGCTCGACCGTCTGCCGCTTGACGTCCAGCATCTCGGCGAGGCCTGTCTCGATGTCACCGGCGTGGACCATGAGGCTGCCGAGGGTGAGCCGGGCGTTCATCTCGATCTCGCGGACGCCGAGCATGCGCGCGTACTCCACGGCGCGCTCGGCGGCGGAGAAGGCGTCGGGGCCGGGGACGTGCACCATGGACCAGTTGGCGACGTTGGCGAGGACCTCGGCGTGCACCTCGGAGGGGGGCAGGCCGCGTACCAGCTCCTGGGCGGTGGCCAGTTCCGCCCAGCCGTCGCCCCGGGAGAGCGCCGAGATCAGCCGGGAGCGCTGGATCCAGAACCAGGCGGCGCGCAGCGGATCGCCCTCCTCCTCCAGGAGGTGCAGCGCCCGCTTGGTGATTTTCAGGGCGCGTTCCCGCTCCCCGCTGAGCCGGCCGGCCACCGCGGCCTCGGCCATCAGGTCGAGGTAGCGCAGCGGGGTGGTGGCGGGGTCGCAGCCGCAGGCGGGGTAGACCTCGGCGTAGTCGACGGGGCGCAGGGCGGCGCGGACGTCCTCGGGGGCGGTGTCCCAGAGCTCCATCGCGCGTTCCAGGAGCCGCAGTTGTTCGGAGTAGGCGTGCCGGCGGCGGGCGGTGACGGAGGCGTCCAGGACGGCGGGCAGGGCCTTGGCGGCGTCGTGGGCGTGGTACCAGTAGCTGGCCAGACGCATGACGCGGCCGTCGGCCGGCACGAGCGCGGGGTCGGTCTCCAGGGCCTCGGCGTAGCGGCGGTTGAGGCGGGAGCGCTCGCCGGGCAGGAGGTCGTCGCTGACGGCCTCGCGGACCAGGGAGTGGCGGAAGCGGTAGCCGTCGCCGTCGGGTGCGGCGCTGAGGATGTTGGCGTTCACGGCGGCCCGTAGCGCCTCGATGAGGTCGTCCTCGGCGAGCCCGGCGACGGCGGCGAGCAGCCGGTACTCGACGGTGGAACCGCCCTCGGCGACGACCCGGGCGACCCGCTGGGTGCTCTCGGGCAGTCCCTCGACGCGGACCAGGAGCAGGTCGCGGAGGGTGTCGGTGAGGCCGGTGCAGCAGCCCTCGTGGGCGGCGACGGCGAGTTCCTCGACGAAGAAGGCGTTGCCGTCGGAGCGTTCGAAGATGTCGTCGACGGTGGCCGGGTCGGGTTCGGAGGCGAGGATGCCGGCGATCTGGCGGCCGACCTCGGTGCGGTTGAAGCGGCCGAGTTCGAGGCGGCGGACGGTGCGCAGCCGGTCGAGTTCGGCGAGCAGGGGGCGCAGTGGGTGGCGGCGGTGGATGTCGTCGGCGCGGTAGGTGGCGAGGACGACGAGGCGGCCGGTGCGCAGGGTGCGGAAGAGGTAGGCGAGGAGGTGACGGGTGGAGGCATCGGCCCAGTGCAGGTCTTCGAGGGCGACGACGACCGTGCGGTCGGCGGCGACGCGCTCCAGGACGCGGGCGGTGAGTTCGAAGAGGCGGGCCATGCTCTGCTCGTCGTGGCGTCCCGGGGGTGCCTCGCCCAGTTCGGGCAGGAGCCGGGCCAGTTCCTCCTCCTGGCCCGCGGCCGCGGTGGTCATCTCGTCCGGCAGTTCGCGGCGCAGGGCGCGCAGGGCGGTGGAGAACGGGGCGAAGGGCAGCCCGTCGGCGCCGATCTCGACGCAGCCGCCGAGCGCGACGACCGCGCCCTGTCCGCCAGCCGCGGTGGCGAACTCCTCGACGAGACGGGTCTTGCCGACACCGGCCTCGCCGCCGATCAGCAACGCCTGCGGCTCGCCCGTGGCGGCACGGGCGAGTGCCTCGTTCAAGTGGGTCAGCTCATCGGCGCGACCGACGAACACGGGACTGACGGACCTGGTCTCCACGGGCCCGAGCATCGCACGGGGGTCCGACAGCGCGGCACCGGTTTTCGCGGGGAGCGGGCGCACGGGTTCGGCGGGGAGCGGGCGCTCGGGCACCGCCCCGGCCGACGGCGCGGCCACGGGCGGCCTCGACTCCGCGCCCCCGTCCGCCACCACAGGACGGGAGGCCGTCCCCGCCTCCCCCGTCACGGACCCCACCGCCATCCCCGCCTCCGTTCCCGCCCCCGCCCGCCCCGTGACCCCCCGCGCCCCCCGCCCCGCCTGCGGCACCGCGCCCGTCTGGTCGCGTCTGCCGGGGTTCCGGGGGCCGCCCCCCGCGGC
>NZ_JABERD010000086.1 GCF_013044505.1 Streptomyces sp. S3(2020)
GGGGTTGGGTTTGCCGCCGATCAGGTCTTCCAGTTTGCGGCGTGGGCCCGCCCAGCGGCGGTCGTGGTGGTAGGCGCGCAGGGTGGCCTTGGCGCGGGCACGGGGGCGGCGGCGGTAGAAGCGGCGGGCCCAGGGTGAGCCCGGGCGGGCCAGGCGGACGAAGCCGATCAGGCCGACGAGCGGGACGATCACGCTGAAGATCGCCATACGGGCCTTGCCCTTGCCCAGGACGGCCAGGGCGAAGAGGAAGTTGACCACCACGGTCGAGATCACGCTCGCCCGGTCCTGGAGCTCGTCCTGGCTCAGGTCATTGACACCGAACGGCGAGAAGCCCGACAGCACCAGTCCGACGAGGGCGGCGGTCAGCACGACCACCTCCACGCTCTTGCGGCCCTCCTCCGTCCAGTAGACGTCGTCGAGGTGCAGGATCAGCGCGAACTCGTCCAGCACGAGCCCCGCGCCGACACCGAAGATCACCGCACACACGCCCGCCCCGAAACCGTGCCGGCCACTGCCGACCGCACCGAAGCCGCCGACCACGGTCAGGACGACCCCGGGCACCACGTGATGGATGTGCACCCCGCCGGAGCTGACGTTCCCGAAGGGGCCCTTGCCCGCGCGGATGAGCCGGGTGATGACCCGGGTGACCACGAAGGTGACCACGAAGGAGGTGAGGGCGAGCAGCAGCGGCAGCTTGCCCGGCTCGATGATGTTCCGCTGGAGCCAATGTCCCATAAGCGCACTTTATCCATGGTCGGGGGTCACGCCTCGCTGACCGCCGGGTAACCTCCTCCGGTGTCTGCGTCCTCTTCGAACCCCTGGCCCGACGGTCTCCGCTTCGCCTTCGGCACCCTGACCGTGCTCCCGGTCAAGGTGACCCGCTGGGACCGTGACGCCGCGCGCGGAGGCATGCTGTGCGCTCCGCTGGCGGGGGTGGTGGTCGGGGCGGCGGCCGCCGCGCTGGGCGTCCTGCTGCTGGCCCTGGGCTCGGGACCGCTGCTCGCCGCGGTCGGCTCCGCCGCCGTGCCCGCCGCTCTCACCCGGGGGCTCCATCTGGACGGCCTCGCCGACACCGCGGACGGGCTCGGCAGCGGCAAGCCGGCCGAGGACGCGCTGCGGATCATGAAGCAGTCGGACATCGGGCCGTTCGGGGTCATCACCCTCGTCTTCGTACTGCTCGCGCAGGTGGCGGCGTTGGCGCAGGCGTACGGCGAGTCGTGGGCGCGGGGTGCGATGGCCGCGGTCGTGTCGGCCACCGCGGCTCGGCTGGCGCTGACGCTGGCCGCGCGGGTCGGCGTACCGGCGGCCCGGCCCGAGGGGCTGGGGGCGGCGGTCGCGGGGGTGGTTCCGCTACGGGGCGCGGTCGCCGTCGCGGTCACCGTGACGCTGGCGGCAGCGGGCGCGGGGGCCTTCTTCGGACCGTACGACGCCGTCCGTACGGCCCTCGCGGTGCTCGCCGCCCTCGCCTGCGGCGAAGTCCTGCTGAGGCACTGCACGCGTCGCCTCGGCGGGGTGACCGGCGATGTGTTCGGAGGGCTCGCGGAGACCGCGGCGACGACCGCATTGGTCGTCCTGTCTCTCGGCACCTAACAGGCCCGGCGCCAGACCCCCAGCTCGTACTTCTTCAGCATCGAGCTCAGCCTCAACTTCCGTGACTGCGCGCAGAACTTGCTCGTCGGCAGTTCGTACTCCACGTGGAAGACCGCCTTCTCCGCCTCGATGAACGGTGTGTTGGCGTCGCACTCGTCGTACTGCGCGCACTGTTCGTTGACCGCGAAGTCGAAGTCGTCGACCAGTTCGGGGATCTGGTCCAGGTCGTTCTTCAAGCCGACCGACATGCCCCGGTCGTGGGCGAGTTCCGCGATGAGGCGGTTGTAGCGGAGCTGGTCGGCGGCCTTCAGGGGGAAGCCGGTGCGGTTCTTGTAGCCGTCCATGTTGTCGGGCTCCACGGCGTCGAAGCCCTTCTCGCGGCACATGTCCATGCGGTCCGCCATCAGCGGTTCCAGGACGTCCGTCTCGCGGATGTCGAGCCAGTGTTCGCCCTCCCAGCCGTTGCTGAGGCCGATGACCGACTTGGGGAACTTCTTCGCGTCGGGGCGCCAGTCCTCCCAGGCTCCGGTGGAGAGGTAGCAGATCACCTTGCGGCCCTTGTCGTGCAGGGCGGTGACGGTGGACTCGGGCTGGTCGAAGCCGTCGATGTCGTAGACCGGGACGTCGACGGAGGTGTCGATCGTCTTGCCGGTGAGCTGCCACTGCCAGTCGAGGCCGGGGGCCGGCTGCCAGCGGGAGCCGGGTTTCGGGTCCGGGGCCGTCGTGCAGGCGGCCAGCAGGAGAAGGGGGACCAGCCAGAAAACGCGTCTCACCGAGCGGGCTCCAGAGTGTGCGGCAACGTACCCCAAGGATGATCTCCCACCCCGGGGACCGCGCAGTACAGGTCCACCCCCTCCGCCGCCAGGTCGACGCCGTCCGGGACGCCGTACACCAGGTGGCACAGCCGTACGTCCGTGGCGCCGCGCCATGGTCGCGGGGGCTGTCGGCGGTACGTCGACCAGGTGCCCTCGAAGGTGACAAGGACGTCGGCGATGCGGGCGTAGGAGGGGTGGGGATTGGTGCCGTGGTTCAGGGCGAGGGTGCCCCGGACGGTGGTGGCGAGCCGCCGGTAGTACGCGAACTCCTCCGGGCCCGAGGTGACCTGGTCCAGGAAGGCGCCGTCCGTGCCGTACCAGTCGCGGTGGCGGGTGAGGTCGCGGACCACGTCGGCGGGTGGCCGGCGGGCGTAGTCCGTGTCGGCGTAGCCCAACACCCGTACTCCTGCCGCCCGCAGCCGCTCCGCGAGCTCGGCGAAGGCCTCGTCGGGGGCGTCGCCGGGGCCACTGGCCGGGTTGAGGACGACGCCGTAGAGGCGGGGTGCGGCCGCGATGATCGCGTCCCATTCCGCGGGGCGGACGGACGGGTGCTCGTAGTACGGGACCAGGAGAGTGCTCATCGGTGGGCCGTCGCTCTTCCCAACAGGGCGCAGACGAGGGCGGCCTGGGCAGCGGCCGCGGTGCCGTGGACGGTGAGGGCGACCCAGTACGGGGTGCCCGTGTGGGTCAGCAGTGCGAGTGTCTGGGCCAGGGCGGCGGTGCAGCAGACCGCCGTGGCGGTGAGGATCGCGCCGAAGGACTGGAGGAGGAGGCCGGTCCAGAGGACCACGCCCAGCAGGAGCAGACCTGGAGACAGGGCGGACATGGCCAGGCCCAGGGCGAGGAGGGTTGCCAGGTAGGCGGTCAGGCACTCGATCAGCGTGGTGGCCGTCGTACGCCAGAAGGCCCTCGCGGGGCTGGTGTTGCGCAGGCCTGCGAGGCTGCCGCTGCGGAAGCGGTGGAGGAGCCATTCCGCGGGGCCCATGCCGAGAGTGAGTGCGACTGCGGCGAGGGGGTCGTCCAGGGCCGCGTGGAGGACCAGGATGCCGGTTCCCAGGCCGAACAGGGCGTAAGGGAGGGACGCAAAGAGGGTGGGGCCCATTGTTGTGTGGCGGCTGCGAGTGCGTTGTGGCTTGTCGCGCAGTTCCCCGCGCCCCTTTGGGGCACGTGCAGCCGACCTCACTTCCCACGCGCCCAGCACCACCACGCCCGCCAAAGAGATCAAGAGCAAGGCCAGTCGCACGACGTCGGGCACCGGGTGAAGCAGAGTCAGGGCCGCGCCGGCCGCCATCGGGAGCAGGGCGTACAGCAACGCGCGTTCGCGGCCCAGGACCAGCAGGACCGTCGACGCACCCAGGTACAGGGACTGACCGACGGCGAAGGCCACCCCCGTCATCTCGCCCCTGCCCGCGACCAGCAGGGCGGCCAGGGCGCCCAGCACCACACCCACCGGCGCCCCGAGCAGCAGGCTGCGTCTCGCCGCCTCGCGGTCTCCCAGTCCCAGCCAGGAGTACGCGCGGTGGGCCAGGCCCTGGTTCCAGGTCCAGCCGATCACCGAGCCGGCCAGGAGGGGAACCGTACCCGCCGGGAGGCCGAAGTCCCTGGGACCGGTCATCAGCGGTGCGCCCAGTACGTAGCCGAAGCCGGGGAGGGCGAAGACGACACCCCTCAGCAGGCAGCCCAACAGGCCTACCTGCCACGGGTCGTGGACCGGGCCCTCCGGTTCTGGATAGCGGCGGTCCACACGTTCGTAGAGCTCCTCGGCCAGCGCGAAGGAGTTCCTGACGCCGTACCGCTCACGTATCTGGTCGTCCGAGAGGCCGTCGGACTCCAGGAGCGCGGCTATCTCGTCGGGATGGACGGCCGCGGCGACGAACTCGTCGAGGCGCTCGGCGAGTTCGTCGAGGGGGTCGGGGCGGGCCCAGCTGGGGCCGCGCTGCTCGGGGATGCTGGGCAGGGTGCCCGGGCGGGCACCCGGGGGCAGCCAGACGGATCCGCTCACCAGCCGGTCCCGTCCGTCGCGACCGCCGCGTACCAGGGGTCGCGCAGTTCGAGGGTCCAGTCGGCGACGGTTTCGAGCGTGGGCTCGTACACCTCGGGCATGCCGGCGAGCTCCTGGTAGATCGTGCGGAAATTGTCCACGGAACGGCGCAGCGTGAAGCGGTCGATCACTCTCTGCCGTGACAACTCGCCCAGCTTCAGCCGCCGTTCGTCGTCCCTGAGCAGGGTCAGGGCCGCTGCCGCCAGCTTCTCCGGTTCACGCGGCGGCACCACCAGGCCCGTGTCGCCGACCGCCTCGCTGACTCCCCCGACGTCCGTCGACACCGTCGTACGGCCGCAGGACATGGCCTCGATGATCGAGAACGGGAAGCCCTCGGAGATGGAGGAGAGCATGACCACATGGCCGGCCGCGTACGCCCGCCACACCTCGCTGATGCGGCCCTCGAAGGTGAGGCCGTCGGTGACGCCGAGTTCGGCGGCGAGCTTCTCCAGGCGGGTCTTGTACTCCTCGCCGCCGGGCGGGACCGGGCCGAAGAGTCTGAGCCTGGTCTCCGGCAGCTCGGCGCGGACCATGGCGTAGGAACGGATCAGGGTCTCCAGGTCCTTGATGGGGTCGACGCGGCCGCACCAGGTGAGGGTCGGGACCTCGGGTTCGGGTCCGGCGTGCGGGAAGGCGGCCGGGTCGACGCCGTTGTAGACCGTGCGGATCTTGTCGGCGTCGGCGCCGCCGCGCTCCTCCCAGCGGCGGTTGTACTGGTTGCAGGGGGTGATGAGGTCGGCGGCCCGGTAGCCGAGGGAGTTGAGCTCGCGGTAGAAGCCGAGCATGAACGCCTTCACGGGCCAGCGTTGGGCGTCCGAGCGGTAGCCGAGGTAGCGCTCGCGCAGGTAGATGCCGTGCTCGGTGAGGAGGAACGGCACGCCGTCGAGATGGTGGGCGGCCAGCGCGGGGAGCGTGGCCAGGCCGCTGCTCACCGCGTGGGCCACCGAGTCCTCGGGGACGCGGACGCCCAGCGGGCGCAGGGCGTGTTCCAGCAGGTCCGTCGCGGTGAGCGCGTCGTGGACCGTGGGGCGGGCCTCGGCGGTCGCCAGGTGCGGCATCGTCCATATCCACATCAGCGAGCGCAGTGCCGACTCGGTGCGCAGCGCGGCCGACAGGCGTCCGTCGCGGGCGAGTTCGGCCAGCTCGTACAGGGCCTCACCGAAGTCGCAGTGGGCCTCGGGGTCGAGGAAGGACAGCAGGAAACGCTCGTAGGAGTCGATGAAACGGCGCCGCGCCCTGCCGTACGGGGCGTGTGTGCGGCCGGGGCGTGCGCCCCAGGTCGGTACCGAGGTGTGGCGGTAGACGTTGGGCGGCAGCTCCCAGGTCACGGGTTCGCGGCCGCTTCCGGTGAGCGACAGGATGTGGAAGTCGACCTCCGGCATGCCCTTGACGAGCTGGTCGCACCAGGTGCTGACGCCGCCGTGGACATGTGGATAGGTGCCTTCGGTGAGCATGGTGACGTGTCGGCCCGTACGCATGGGCGTGCGGTTCCCCCCTGTTCTCGGATGATGTACGGGAGCTGTACTCCGGCTACCGCCGCGTCGTGGCTGGTCGCGCCCACGCGGCGGTAGCCGCACATCGATACAGCCCCGCGCCCCTCAGGGCGTTCCCCCTACGGCAACTTCAGAGTCAACGCCGACTGCAGTGCCGCCGGCGTGGTCCAGGCCGAGCGCCGGCCCGCGTACGCCGTGCCGAAGGTGGTCGTGCCGAGCAGGAGTTGCTGCTTGGTGCCCTCCGGGGCCGTCACCGGGATCTGGGTCCCGCTCGGGGCCGTGATCGTGACCGTCGTGCCGACCCGGTACGCCGTGACCTTGCCGGAGGCCAGCGCGGCCTGCCAGGTGGCGCGGCGCTGGAGTTCGGTGCCGATGGCGGCCTGGGCGAGGTTCTGGACCGGGGTGTTGTCGGCGAAGAGCGCCCGGTAGTCCGCGAGCACCTTGTTCAGGACCGGGTAGAGGGTCCGGTCCTCGGCCAGGTTGGACTGGTGGGCGTAGTGCGGCCGCGGGTCGTTGCCGATGGCGTGGCCGAGGGCGGTGCGGGCCTCCTGGGGGACGATGTACGACGTGTAGCCCGTGGCCGGGTCGAGCGGCTCGGCCAGGCAGGTGGAGGACGGGTTGTTCTCGCAGATGCCGCTGCCGCCGTCGGCCGCCGAGGCGTAGATCCAGTTGTACTCGTCGGCCATCTCGGCGTTCGTGCCCACGTTGTAGTACACGTTCATCGGGTAGCGGGGCACGGTCAGTGTGCTGCTGCCGACCGAACGCTGGTCGGGTTCGCGGGAGTTGTCGGAGGCGGTCCACTTGATGGCGTTGTCGGCGAGGGCGCCGGCGAGGTTCGGGTTGTCGTTCGGCTGCTGCGGCAGCGTCTTCAGGCCCGAGTGCTCGCCCGTGACCAGCTCGGCGCGGGTCAGCGGAAGGCCCTTGGCGACACCCCAGTTGTAGTTGTCGCGGATCTCCGCGGAGATGTCGGCCCGGCTCATGTAGCGGGTCGTGCCGTTGGTGTTCTTCGCGCAGCTCCACGGCACCGTGGAGGTGTCCTGGACGCAGCCCAGGAACTTGTGCGTGTAGGTGTGGTTGATCCAGCGGTACTTGGCCTTGTCGGCGAGCAGCTGGGTGGCGAAGGCGTCCGTGCCGCCGTGCTCGGTCTTCCACTCCTCGCCGGAACCGGCGTTGTAGACCATGTCGAGCGTGAAGCCCTGTTGCTGCTGCCACTGGGCGGCGTAGACCGCGTCGGCGGCGGTCATCCGGATCGGGGTCGTCCCCTCGCCCTCGCCGCCCGCGCAGTCGAAGTCGCCGGGAGTGCAGTTGCGTTCGCTGTCCCAGCGGGCGTCGGGGGCGAAGACGTCGTCGACGTGCACGGCGAAGTAGTTGCGGGCCTGTCCCAGGTGCATTCCTTGGGTCAGCCACTCGACGATGCCTCGGGCGAGCACCCGGAACTGCTGCTGGTACTGGTTGTAGGCGAAGGTCACGACGAGTTCGCGGCGCCCGTCGTGGACGTACTCGCCGATGAGGCTGCCGCGGCCCGAGCCGCCGGGCACGGCGGTGTCGACATAGCTGGTGAAGCCCGCCCCCGGGGTGGCCACGTAGCCGTAACTCTCCATCACCGACGGGGAGTTGTCCTCGAAGGTGAGGGTGCCGTCGAGGTATCCGAAGTACCCCGACCGGCCGGCGGCCGTGATGCCCGCCGCCTGTCCGTCCAGCGAGCCGGAGTAGCTGCTGTACTCCAGGCCGACACCCGGGTGCGCCCAGGTGTAGGCGTCGACCTGCGGGATGCCGTACGTCTTCTCGTACGTCTCCAGCGCGGTCTGTTCGGCCGAACCGGCGCCGAACGGGGCCTCGTTGGGCAGGACGACGCCCTGGTACTTGGCCCGGGGCGTGCCGTTGACCGTGTCGCTGAGGAACGCGGCCGTGATGGCGGGGCGGTTCGCGTCGTTCAGGTCGACGGTGGTGTACGGGATGCCCGTGCTCTTCAGCTGGGCGGTGATGGCCTGGACGGGGCTGTCGCCGTTGTCCACGACCAGTACTTTGAGATCGATGCGCGGCGTCACCGCTGCCGACGCACCTGGTGCTCCGAGCCCCAACGCCAGTAGCCCGGCGGTGGTCAGGGCAGCGGCCGCGCCTCTCCATCTGAGCGCACTCTGCGCCATTGTGTGTGTCCTCCCCCAGAAGATCCCCTTGTGGTAAATCCAAGGAGGATCAGTGGAAATCATGCAAAGCGGTGAGCGGGGTGCTCACCGGAACACGAGGAGTGTGACTGAGGTCACCGGGAGTAAGGATTGAGAAGTGGCCATGACGCCACTCACAGGTGAACGCCCGTAGGAATGAGCGAACCAGCCATACGCGCGTAGGCTCGTTCCGGGTGTTCATCGACGGGGTGAAGGCCCCGGACGAAGCCACCCCTCGACACGGATCTAGGGTCGGCTGTCGGGCCCGGTCGACCCACCCACACTCGACCAACTGAACTTCACATCGGAAGCGAGATTTCACCACCGTGACTGCTCTCACTCTCAGCACCGCCGCGGCGCCCGGCCTGCGGGCCGACGCGATCGTGATCGGTGTCGCCAAGGGCGCCAAGGGCCCGGTCGTAGCACCGGGTGCCGAGGCCGTGGACAAGGCCTACGACGGCAGCCTCGCCGGTGTCCTGGAGACCCTCGGTGCCTCCGGCGCCGAGGGCGAGGTGACGAAGCTGCCGGCGCCGGCCGGCTTCAAGACCCCCCTCGTGGTGGCGGTGGGGCTCGGCCCTGAGCCCGAGAAGGACTCCTCCTTCGACTCCGAGGCGCTCCGCCGTGCCGCCGGTGCCGCCGCCCGCGTGCTGACCGGCGCCAAGAAGGCCGCGTTCGCGCTGCCGCTGGCGGACGCCGCCGACGCCGGCGCGATCGCCGAGGGCGCTCTCCTCGGCGCGTACTCCTTCGACGCGTACAAGGAGAACGCCAAGGACCCCAAGAACGGCAAGGCGCCCCTCGCGGAGGTCGCCCTCCTCGGCGGCAAGCCGCGCGACAAGGCGTACAAGGCGGCCGTCGAGCGCGCCCTCGCGGTCACCGAGGAGCTCAACCGGGCCCGTGACCTCGTCAACACCCCGCCGAACGACCTGTACCCGGAGGCCTTCGCGGCCGTCGCGCAGGCCGCGGCCAAGGAGCACGGCATCAAGGTGCAGGTGCTCGACGAGAAGGCACTGCTCAAGGGCGGCTACGGCGGCATCCTGGGCGTCGGCGGCGGCTCGGAGGCGGCGCCACGGCTGGTGAAGCTGTCGTACACCTCCGCCAAGGCGCAGAAGCACCTCGCGCTCGTCGGCAAGGGCATCACCTACGACTCGGGCGGCATCTCGCTCAAGCCGGCCGGTCACAACGAGACGATGAAGTGCGACATGAGCGGTGCGGCGGCGGTCTTCGCGGCCATCGTGGCCGTCGCGCGGCTCGGGCTGGAGGTGAACGTCACCGCGTGGCTGGCGCTCGCCGAGAACATGCCGTCGGGTTCCGCGGTGCGGCCGGGTGACGTGCTGCGGATGTACAGCGGCAAGACCGTCGAGGTGCTCAACACCGACGCCGAGGGCCGGCTGGTCCTCGCGGACGCGCTGTGGGCGGCCTCCGCGGAGAAGCCGGACGCGATCGTCGACGTGGCGACGCTGACCGGCGCGATGATGCTGGCGCTGGGCAACCGGACGTTCGGGATCATGGCGAACGACGACGCGTTCCGCTCCGCGGTGTACGAGGCGGCGGCCGAGGTGGGCGAGCCCTCCTGGCCGATGCCGCTGCCGGAGCACCTGCGCAAGGGGATGGACTCCCCCACGGCCGACATCGCGAACATGGGCGAGCGGATGGGTGGCGGGCTGGTCGCCGGGCTCTTCCTGCGCGAGTTCGTCGGCGAGGGCATCACCTGGGCGCACCTCGACATCGCGGGTCCGGCGTTCAACGAGGGCGGGCCGTTCGGGTACACGCCCAAGGGCGGTACGGGCACCGCTGTGCGGACGCTGGTGCGGCTGGCGGAGCTGACGGCCGCGGGCGACCTGGGGTGACCTTCGCCTGAGAGCTCGATCGCTGAGGGGCGTGGGCGAGTGCGGACCAGTCGTGGCTGGTCGCGCCCGCGCGGCGGAGCCGCATATCGATACAGCCCCGCGCCCCTTACGCGTCTCACCGCGGCCCCTGCCCGAAAGTGAGCTGCTCACATGTGAGCGTGTGGTGTCTCACACCCCGGCCCGGCGTCTCGTTCTCCTCCGACAAGTGCGAAGATGGGGCTCGGCAGGACAGGGCCCCCACCACAGGGCCGAAGAAAGAGCGGCCGGACACCAGCCGCCGCGCGGTCACTGCAGACCGGCGTACGGCGCACATGCATGGAGGACGTGACGTGGCGAACGACGCCAGCACCGTTTTCGACCTAGTGATCCTCGGCGGTGGCAGTGGCGGTTACGCCGCGGCCCTGCGCGGGGCGCAGCTGGGGCTTGACGTCGCCCTGATCGAGAAGGACAAGGTCGGCGGTACCTGCCTGCACCGAGGGTGCATCCCCACCAAGGCCCTGCTGCACGCGGGCGAGATCGCCGACCAGGCCCGCGAGAGCGAGCAGTTCGGTGTGAAGGCCACGTTCGAGGGCATCGACATCGCCGGGGTCCACAAGTACAAGGACGGGGTCATCTCCGGCCTGTACAAGGGCCTCCAGGGGCTTGTCGCCTCCCGCAAGGTGACGTACATCGAGGGTGAGGGGCGACTCTCCTCCCCGACCTCCGTCGACGTGAACGGCCAGCGCATCCAGGGCCGCCACATCCTCCTCGCGACCGGCTCCGTGCCGAAGTCGCTGCCGGGCCTGGAGATCGACGGCAACCGGATCATCTCCTCGGACCACGCCCTCGTCCTGGACCGTGTGCCGAAGTCGGCCATCGTCCTCGGCGGCGGTGTCATCGGCGTCGAGTTCGCCTCCGCCTGGAAGTCCTTCGGGACCGACATCACCGTCATCGAGGGCCTCAAGCACCTCGTGCCGGTCGAGGACGAGAACTCCTCCAAGCTTCTTGAGCGCGCGTTCCGCAAGCGCGGCATCAAGTTCAACCTGGGCACCTTCTTCTCGAAGGCCGAGTACACCGCCGACGGCGTCAAGGTCACCCTCGCCGACGGCAAGGAGTTCGAGGCCGAGCTCCTGCTCGTCGCCGTCGGCCGCGGCCCGGTCTCCGCCGGTCTCGGTTACGAGGAGCAGGGCGTCGCGATGGACCGCGGCTACGTCCTGGTCGACGAGTACATGCGGACGAACGTCCCCACCATCTCCGCCGTCGGCGACCTGGTCCCGACGCTCCAGCTCGCGCACGTCGGCTTCGCCGAGGGCATCCTGGTGGCGGAGCGTCTGGCCGGTCTCAAGGCCGTCCCGATCGACTACGACGGTGTCCCCCGCGTGACCTACTGCCACCCGGAGGTCGCCTCCGTCGGTATCACCGAGGCCAAGGCCAAGGAGATCTACGGTGCGGACAAGGTCGTCGCTCTGAAGTACAACCTGGCGGGCAACGGCAAGAGCAAGATCCTCCAGACCGCGGGCGAGATCAAGCTCGTCCAGGTCAAGGACGGTGCCGTGGTCGGCGTCCACATGGTCGGCGACCGCATGGGCGAGCAGGTCGGCGAAGCCCAGCTGATCTACAACTGGGAAGCGCTGCCGGCCGAGGTCGCCCAGCTCATCCACGCCCACCCGACGCAGAACGAGGCGCTCGGCGAGGCCCACCTGGCGCTGGCCGGCAAGCCGCTGCACGCGCACGACTGACCCTCGGTCGACGACGCGTTTCCGCGACTTCGCGACGACACAGACTTCCGCAATTCGTAAGGAGCAACCGAAACCATGGCGGTTTCCGTAACCCTTCCGGCGCTCGGCGAGAGCGTCACCGAGGGCACTGTCACCCGCTGGCTGAAGGCCGAGGGTGAGCGAGTAGAGGCCGACGAGCCACTGCTCGAGGTCTCGACCGACAAGGTCGACACCGAGATCCCCTCGCCCGCCGCCGGTGGCCTCCATCAAGGTCGCCGAGGACGAGACGGTCGAGGTCGGCGCCGAGCTGGCCGTCATCGGCGCCGCGGGTGCCGCTCCGGCCCCCGCGCCGGCCGCTCCGGCTCCGGTCGCGACCACCCCTGCCGCAGCCCCTGTCGCCACCTCCGGTGACGACGGTGCCTACGTGACCCCGCTGGTGCGCAAGCTCGCCGCCGAGCACGGTGTCGAGCTGGCCGCCGTCAAGGGCACCGGCGTCGGCGGTCGTATCCGCAAGCAGGACGTCATCGCCGCCGCCGAGGCCGCGAAGGCCGCCGCCGCTGCCCCGGCTCCGGCCGCCGCTGTGACTGCCGGAGGCCATGCCGCCCCCGCCGCCAAGAAGGCGCCGACCCTGGAGGCCTCCCCCCTCCGCGGCCAGACCGTCAAGATGCCGCGCATCCGCAAGGTCATCGGCGACAACATGGTCAAGGCGCTGCACGAGCAGGCGCAGCTGTCCTCGGTCGTCGAGGTCGACGTCACCCGCCTGATGAAGCTCCGCGGCCGCGCGAAGGACTCCTTCGCCGCCCGTGAGGGCGTCAAGCTCTCCCCGATGCCGTTCTTCGTCAAGGCCGCGGCCCAGGCACTGAAGGCGCACGCGCCCGTCAACGCCCGGATCAACGTGGACGAGGGCACGATCACCTACTTCGACACCGAGAACATCGGTATCGCGGTGGACTCGGAGAAGGGCCTGATGACCCCGGTCATCAAGCACGCGGGCGACCTCAACATCGCCGGTATCGCGAAGGCCACGGCGGAGCTCGCCGGCAAGGTCCGCGCCAACAAGATCACGCCCGACGAGCTGTCCGGCGCGACCTTCACCATCTCCAACACCGGTTCGCGCGGTGCGCTCTTCGACACGATCATCGTGCCGCCGGGCCAGGTCGCGATCCTCGGCATCGGCGCCACGGTCAAGCGCCCGGCCGTCCTGGAGACGGAGGAGGGCACGGTCATCGCCGTCCGCGACATGACCTACCTGACCCTCTCCTACGACCACCGTCTGGTGGACGGCGCCGACGCGGCCCGCTACCTGACCGCGGTCAAGGCGATCCTGGAGGCGGGCGAGTTCGAGGTCGAGCTCGGCCTCTGAGCCCCCTTCGGAAGCAGTACGGTGCCCCGTCCGGACCTCTCCGGGCGGGGCACCGTCGTGTTCACCGGGGCGTCAGCCGCTTGTCCGACCAGTCCCAGAGCAGCTCTACCCACACGTTCGGGACGGACAGCTTGTCGGCGCGCGTCAGCCCCTTCGTGCGGTACGCCTTCAGGACGTCGTACGTCGCGTCGAGGCAGTCCCGGGAGGTCAGGTCGCCCGTCTTCGGGTCGAAGCCGACCAGGAAGCCGCGGGCCTCGACCTCGCGGATCATCGCCCGGGCCGCGGTCACGTCGTACGTCGAGGAGTTCGTGCAGCGGTAGCGGCTGTACGGGTGCTCGGACTCGCCCGGGATGGGGGTCCCCCCGGTCGAGCGGAGCCGAGAGTGGGGGAGGGCGTCCCGGGACATCTCGCTGAGCATGCGGTCGTAGGACCCCTCCGCGTGCCACGCGCCGATGTCGCCGCCCGGCCGGGTGTAGAGCCTGCCGCTCGGGTTCTCCACCGCGCCGTAGACCCAGCGGTCGGTCCCCGCGACGCGGAAGCCCCAGCCGACGTGGCCGAACTTCTGGGCGCCGTCGGGCTTGACGAAGACGCAGGCGCCACCGAGGCCGCCGGTGCCCGCCTGACCTGCGAGGCCGGTGATCGTTTCCTTGTCCGCCGGCTTCTGTGCCGCCCGCGTCGACGCGCCCTGGCAGCCCGCGAGGCCGATGATCGCGCCGATCACGGCCGCGACGGCCACTCCCCGGTGTCCCCCGATGTTCATGCCATCCCCCCGTCGTGCGAAGGGGCACCGATGTGGGAACCCCTGCCGAACGCGACACTTCTCGGCGCCACGGGGTTCCGTGTCTTGACAGAAGTCGTCCGGCTGGGAGCGTGTAAGTCTCGTCTCACCTGCATGAAAGCGCCCCCGTGCGCCCCTCCGGGACGGGCACTCGGCCTTATTGTCTAAACGTCAAACGCCCTTAAGGAGCACTCATGACCGCGCCCGTCGTCCACTCGCTGCGCGAACAGATCCGCGAGCACATCGTGGAAGGGATCGTCAGCGGTCGCTGGAAGCCGGGCGAGCGGATCGTGGAGCGGCGGATCGCCACCGAACTGGAGGTCAGTCAGACCCCGGTGCGGGAGGCGCTGCGGGAGCTGGAGTCGCTGCGGCTGATCGAGTCGGCGCCGAACAAGGGCGTGCGGGTGCGGAACCTGACGGCGGCCGACCTGGAGGAGAGCTACCCGGTCCGGGCCGGTCTGGAGGCGATCGCGGCGGAGCTGGCGGCGGAGCGGCTGGCGCAGGACTGCTCGGCCCTGGAGCCGCATGTCCTCGCGCTCTACGAGGCCGACCGCGCGTCCGACGGGACCGGACAGGTGCGGCACACCGTGGGCTTCCACCGGGAGATGGTCCGCGCCGCCGGGAACTCCGTCCTTCTGCACACCTGGGAGGGGCTCGGCATCGAGGTCTTCACGGCCCTCTCCATCCGCTGGCTGGGCACGGTACAGCAGTCGTACGCGGAGGAGCACGAGGAGCTCGTCCAGGCGTTCCGGCGCCGGGATCCCCGTATCGCCGAACTCGTCAAGGCCCATGTCCTGGGCTGCGCGCCGAGGCACGGCGGGGAATAGGCGGGGTTTCGCCGTAGGGGTACGGGGCGTTGCCGGGTGCGGGTAGTTCGTGGCTTGTCGCGCAGTTCCCCGCGCCCCTAGGTGGGTGCAGTGCCGTCGATCTCCATGCACCGCCGCGCCCCCTGAAACCACCCGAGCACGCCCCCGCTCACCTGCGAAAACACCGGCAAACCCCCGTCACCCGGTGCCACCGCCCGAGGCACCCCGTGCCGACTTTCTCGGAATCAAGAGGTTTTGCCCCTCAACCCTTTGATCGATCATCGATCAGCGAGTTACAGTCGCCGACGGGCCTCTACCGAGGTCGAAAGCCTCTACCGAGGCTTGAGCCCTGTCCTGCCAAAGACCTAGGGCACCCCCGAACCCTTACCGATGAGGGAACCCCCTTCGACTGAGGAAGGCGGCGACATGACCGACCCCTACGCCATCCAGCCGAGCGAGCTCGACCAGCTCCCGGACCGTGACCCCGAGGAGACCGCCGAATGGCAGGCCTCACTGGACGCGGTCGCCAAGGCTGCCGGCCCGCACCGTGCCGCGTACCTGATGCGCCGCACGCTGGAGCGCGCGGAGGGCAACGGCATCGCGCTGCCCAAGCTGCTGGAAACGGACTACGTCAACACGATCCCCACCGCCGCCGAGCCGTCCGCGCCCGGTGACGAGGAGATCGAGCGGAAGATCACCGCGTGGAACCGCTGGAACGCGGCCGCGATGGTCACCCGCGGCTCCAAATACGGCGTCGGCGGGCACATCGCCACCTTCGCCTCCGCGGCCTGGCTCTACGAGACCGGCTTCAACCACTTCTTCAAGGGCAAGGAGGCGGACGGTTCGGGCGACCAGCTCTACATCCAGGGCCACGCCTCCCCCGGTATCTACGCCCGCGCCTTCCTCGACGGCCGACTGAACGAGCAGCAGCTCGACAACTTCCGCCGCGAGTCGGGCGGCAACGGCCTCCCGTCGTACCCGCACCCGCGCCGGCTGCCCTGGCTGTGGGAGTTCCCGACCGTCTCCATGGGTCTGGGCCCGCTCTCCGCGATCTACCAGGCGCGCTTCAACCGCTATCTGACCAACCGCGGCATCAAGGACGTCTCCGCCTCCCACGTCTGGGCCTTCCTGGGCGACGGCGAGATGGACGAGCCCGAGTCGACGGCGGCACTCGCACTCGCAAGCCGTGAGGGCCTCGACAACCTCACCTTCGTCATCAACTGCAACCTCCAGCGCCTCGACGGCCCGGTCCGCGCGAACTTCAAGATCGTGCAGGAGCTGGAGGCCCAGTTCCGCGGCGCCGGCTGGAACGTCATCAAGTCGCTGTGGGGCACCGCCTGGGACGAGCTGTTCCAGCTCGACACCACGGGTGCGCTGCTGCGACGGCTCCGCGAGGTACCGGACGCGCAGGTCCAGACGTACCAGACGCGCGGCGCCACCTACATCCGCGAGGACTTCTTCGGCAAGGACCCGGCGCTCGCCGAGATGGCGAAGCTGCTGAGCGACGACAAGATCCTCGAGTGCTTCCACTTCTCCCGCGGTGGCCACGAGGCGCGCAAGGTCTACGCCGCCTACAAGGCCGCCGTCGAGTTCAAGGGCGCCCCGACGGTCATCCTGGCCCAGACGGTCAAGGGCAACACCCTCGGCGAGGGCTTCGCGTCGAAGAACGCCAACCACCAGATGAAGAAGCTCACGGTGGACGAGTTCAAGACGATGCGTGACCTTCTTGAACTGCCCATCTCGGACAGCCAGTTCGTCGACGGGGTCGTGCCCTACGGCCACCCCGGCGCCGACTCCCCCGAGGTCCGCTACCTCCAGGAGCGCCGCGCCGCGCTCGGCGGTCCCGCCCCGGCCCGTCGTACGCACGCGCTCGCCCCGCTGCCCGCCCCCGCCGAGAAGGCCTTCGCCTCCTTCGACAAGGGCTCGGGTACGCAGAACATCGCGACCACCATGGCGTTCGTCCGTCTCATCAAGGACCTGGTCCGCGACAAGGAGACCGGCAAGCGCTGGGTGCCGATCGTCCCCGACGAGGCGCGCACCTTCGGCATGGAGAGCCTCTTCCCGTCCCTCGGGATCTACTCCCCCAAGGGCCAGACGTACGAGCCGGTCGACCGTGACCAGCTGATGTACTACAAGGAGGCCAAGAACGGCCAGATCCTCAACGAGGGGATCACCGAGGCCGGTTCGATGGCCGACTTCATCGCCGCGTCCACCGCGTACTCCACGCACGGTGAGGCGATGATCCCGTTCTACATCTTCTACTCGATGTTCGGCTGGCAGCGCACGGCCGACCAGATGTGGCAGCTCGGCGACCAGCTGGGCCGCGGCTTCCTGGTGGGCGCGACGGCGGGCCGTACGACGCTGACGGGTGAGGGCCTCCAGCACGCGGACGGCCACTCGCCGGTGATCGCGGCGACGAACCCGGCGTCCCTGACCTACGACCCGGCGTTCGCCTACGAGGTCGCGGCGATCGTCAAGGACGGTCTGCGCCGGATGTACGGCGAGGCGGCCCCGGGCGAGGACCCGAACGTCTTCTACTACCTCACGGTCTACAACGAGCCGATGCCGCAGCCGGCCAAGCCCTCCGGGGCCGGCGTCGACGAGGGCATCGTCAAGGGCCTGTACCGCTTCAGCACCGCGGAGTCGGCGGGCCTGAACGTGGCCGCGGCGAACGCCCCGCGCCTCCAGTTGCTGAGCTCGGGCACGGCGATCCACTGGGCGATCGAGGCGCAGAAACTGCTCGCCGAGGAGTGGGGCGTGGCGGCCGACGTCTGGTCCGCGACCTCCTGGACGGAGCTGCGCCGTGACGCGCTGGAGGCCGACGCGGCGCTCCTGCGCGGCGAGGAGCGCGTCCCGTACGTCCGCCAGGCCCTGCACGGCGCCGAGGGCCCCGTCCTCGCCGTCTCCGACTACATGCGCCAGGTCCCGGACCAGATCGCGCAGTGGGTCGAGCAGGACTACTCCTCGCTCGGTGCCGACGGCTTCGGCCTCTCGGACACCCGCGAGGGGGCGCGCCGCCACTTCGGTGTCGACGCCGAGTCGATCGTGGTCGCGGCGCTGGCCCAGCTCGCCCGCCGCGGCGAGGTGAAGGCTGCGGCGGTGAAGGAAGCGCGGGAGAAGTACGGGCTGTAGTTCGGCCGCGGGTGAGTGGGGGCTGGTCGCGCAGTTCCCCGCGCCCCTCCAAAGACGGGCCCGCTCAGGCGCGCCTGCTTCCAGGGGTGCGGGGAACTGCGCGACCGGCCGCATCCGGGCCCGCACCCGGCGACGCAGCATGATGGACCTATGCGTGCCGCCCGCCTCATCAAGATGGTCCTGCTGCTCCAGTCCCGGCCCTCCATGACCGCCGCCGAGCTGGCGCGGGAGCTGGAGGTGTCCGAGCGGACGATCACCCGGGACGCCCAGGCGCTGTCGGAGGCGGGCGTTCCGGTGTACGCGGACCGGGGGCGGGCCGGGGGCTACCGGCTGATCGGCGGCTACCGGACCCGGCTGACCGGGCTTGCGCGGGGTGAGGCGGAGGCGCTGTTCCTGTCCGGGGTGCCCGGGGCGCTGCGCGAGATGGGTCTGGAGGACGCCGCCTCGGCCGCCCGTCTGAAGGTCTCCGCGGCACTGCTCCCCTCACTCCGGGACGCCTCGAAGTCGGCCGCGCAGCGCTTCCACCTGGACGCCCCGAACTGGTGGAGCGAGCCGAAGACGCCCGAGCTGCTGCCCGCGATCGCCGACGCGGTGTGGGACGACCGGCGGGTCACCGCCCGCTATCGCAAGGGGGCGGGGGAGGTCGAGCGGGAGCTGGAGCCGTACGGGCTCGTGCTGAAGGCGGGCGTCTGGTACCTGTGCGCGCGGATTCCCGACCCCGGTTCCTTCCGGGTGTACCGGATCGACCGGTTCACGACGGTGGAAGCCTCGGCGGACCGCTTCGGGCGCGACGAGGAGTTCGATCTCCCCGCCTTCTGGGAGGACCAGGCGGAGCGGTTCGCGCGGTCGATCCTGCGGGCCGAGGTGGTCGTACGGCTGTCACCGGACGGGGTGCGCCGGCTGCCGTACGCCCTGGCCGACCGGGTCTCCGCCGGTGAGGCACTGGAGCGGGCGGGGGCGCCGGACGAGGACGGCTGGGTGAGCGTGACGGTCGCCGTGGAGTCGGAGAAGATCGCCCGTACCCAGCTTCTGTCACTGGGCCCGGAGGTGGAGGTGCTGGCTCCGGAGGGTCTGCGGGCACTTTTCGCACAGGACGCGCGCCGCCTGGCCGGCCTGTACGGGACATAACAATCCGCCGCACTCCACGTGCGCCTCACCCGTCCAGGGCCGATGCTGGACCCGTGATGGACGAGACGGAGTTCTGGGAGCTGGTGGATGCCGCCCGCGGGGCCGCCGAGGGCGACCCCGAGGAGCAGGCCGACCTTCTCATCGACCGGCTCCTCCAGATGGACCCCGACATGGTCCTGGACTTCGCCCGTCACTTCGAGGCCCGCTACAACCGGGCGTACACCTGGGATCTGTGGGGCGCGGCCTGGGTCCTGCTCGACGGGGCCAGCGACGACGCGTTCGACTTCTTCCGCTGCTGGCTGATCGGGCAGGGGCGCGAGGTGTACGAGGGTGCCGTGCACGCCCCCGACTCGCTGTCCGACCTCCTGGGCGACTTCGACGAGGAGATCGACGGCGACGGGGAGGAGCTGGGGTACGCGGCGGACGAGGCGTACGAACAGCTCACCGGCGTCGTCGCCCCCGACCTCGGAATCCCGCCCGCGCCGCCCGAGCCGGAGGGGGCGCCGGTCGACTTCGAGAGCGAGCGGGTGCTGGAGGAGCGGTATCCGAAGCTGTGGGAGCGGTTCAGAGGCTGACATCCATTTCAGGGGGGACCATGGCTCGTATCCCGTATCCGGAACATCCCGCCGACAGTGTCGCGAAGCTTCCCGTGCCGCTCAACGCCTTCCGCATGCTCTCCCACGCCCCACCGCTCACGGACACGGCGATCGACCTGGGCCTGGCGGTCCTGCTGGAGTCGACCCTGCCCGTCCAGCTGCGCGAGCTGGTGATCATGGCGGTGGCCGCCGGCACGGAGTGCGCCTACGAAGCGGTGCAGCACCGACCGATCGCGCTCAACTCAGGCCTGTCCGCAGACCAGTTGACGGCTGTCGCCGAACTACGCTCCAGCGGCCCGGAGTTCGACGCGGCGGACTCGGCGGCGATCACGGCCACCTTCGAACTCATCGCCCGACACACCCTGTCCGACGGCACATTGACGGCTCTCCGCGCCTGCTTCACCGATCGACAGGTCGTCGAGATCATCACGACAACCGGCTACTACGTCATGCTGGCAGGCCTCATGAACGGCCTCGGCGTGGACGTCGACCCGTCCGGGGAACGGTTCCTGGGCCTGACGGGCGACGGCCCCGGGTGAGGCTCAGACCGCGGTCGCGCGCCTGCGGGTCGTGTCCGTCGGGATGTACGCCTGGGTCTGGTCGACCTTCAGGACCACGTGGTGCATCGGGGCCGCGTTGGCCTGGTCGAGGGCGGAGGCCGTGACGGCGGCCGGGCCGAGGACGACGGCCACGGCGGCGCACAGGGCCGCCCAGGGGCCACGGGCCAACTTGGTGCCGGTCTGACTGCTGTTCATCTTCCCCACCTCCGGTCAGTGCGTATGGCATGACGGTAGGGCGGCTGCTTCGGGGTGATCAGTGAGCCGGCTACGAGGAACCTGTGAGACCGTCCACGCGTCCGGCTACGCTGACGCGGCCACCGCCTCCACCACCGACAGGACCGTCGGTGTCGGCACGATGCGGGAGATCCTGAGGTCTGCCGCGGCGAGCAGGGCCGCGAAGTCCGCCTCGGTGCGTTCGCGGCCGACGAGGGCGGACATCAGGAGGAGGTCGAGGGTCTTGGACTGGTGGGGGGCGTTGTCCCGGGGGACGACCGCGTCGACCACCAGGATGCGGCCGCCCGGCGTCATGGCCTCGCGGCAGCGCTCCAGGATGGTCACGCACCGGTCGTCCTCCCAGTCGTGGAGGATGCGCTTGAGGAGGTGGACGTCTCCCGGAGGCGCGGTGGCGAAGAAGTCGCCCTCCGCCAGACTCCAACGGCCCGCGGTCTCCTCGACGTCGAGGCGGTGGCCGGCCAGTACGTGGGGCTGGTCGTAGAGCACGCCCCGCAGGCCGGGGTTGCGGCGCAGGACCTCCAGGAGGAGGCCGCCGTGGCCGCCGCCGACGTCGACGACCGTGCCGGTCGCCGGGAAGTCGTACGCGGCGGCGATCGGTGCGTTCTCGGGGTCGGACATGGCGGCCATCCCTGTGTGGAAGACGGCGGCGGTCGCCTCGTCCTGGGCGAAGTGTTCGAAGAACGGCATCCCGAAGATGCCCTCGAACACCGAGGTTCCCTCGGTCAGACAGCGGTCCATCTCGGCGGCCGGGAGCCACAGGCTGCGGTCGGTGTTCATCAGGATCGCCGAGCGGGCCGAGTGCGGGGCGTCGGTGCGCAGGGCGTCGCCGGTGGCGGTGAGACGGAAGCGGCCCTCCGTGTCCTCCGCCACGATCCCGCGGGTGGCGAGCAGTCGTAGCACCCGGTAGAGGTTGCGGGCGTCCGTGGCGGTGACCTCGGCCAGTTCGGCGGGCGAACGGGGGGCGCCGGTGAGGTGGTCCGCCACTCCGACGGCCGCCGCCGCACGCAGCGCGGCCGGGAAGAGGTAGCCCAGCGACTCCTCGACGAGGAATGCGGCGGAACTGCGCGAATCGGTCGTCATGCCCTTCAGGATGACGGTCCGTCGCCCGGCACGGCTCGATTCGGCCGCGCCGCGCGGGGGCTCGAAGGAGCAGGAGGGCGGGGCACGGTCGGCGCACTCTCCCTCGTCGGCCGGCGATCCGGTGACCGACGTCACGGGACGCGTCCGGAAGGTTCACCTCCGGACTCTTGACCCGTGCCGTGATCCCCGGCGTACCGTGGCCGCCCCGAACAGGAGCGCCCTGCCCATGACCAGCCCGTACGTGCGGGAGATATCGCGCGAGGAACACTTCGCCCACCTGCGGCTGCACCCGGACGCCAGTCATCTCCAGATCCCCGAGTGGGGCGATGTGAAGCCGGACTGGCTGGCGGAGAGCGTCGGTTGGTTCGAGGGCGAGGCACTGGTCGCGGCGGCGCTGGTGCTGTACCGGCCGCTGCCCGGGACACGGCGCTTCCTCGCGTACCTCCCCGACGGGCCCGGGATCGACTGGCGGGATCCGCGCCTGGAGCGCTGGCTGGACCCGCTCGTCGCCCATCTGGAGGCGCGCGGGGCGTTCTCGGTGCGGATCGGGCCGCCGGTCGTCGTACGGCAGTGGGACCCGGGGACCGTCGCGAAGGGGGTCGCCGACCCCGCCGTACGCCATCTCAACGACCTGCCCGCGGCCGCCATCGACGGATACGCGCTGGACGCGGCCGAGCGGCTGGGGCGGCTCGGGTGGCGGCGGTGCGCGGAGGGCGACGGGAACGGATTCGGGCTCGGGCAGCCGCGCTACGGGTGCCTGGTCCCGCTCGACGGGCGCACGGCGGACGATCTGCGCGAGGGCCTCGCCCCGCACTGGGAGCAGTCCTTGCGTACGGCCGAGGGGGCCGGAGTCCGGGTCTCCTGGGGCTCGGCGCCGGACCTGCCCGACTTCCACCGGCTGTACGTCTCGACCGCCGCGCACGACGGCTTCAAGGCCCGGCCGCTGGACTACTTCCGCCGTATGTGGAAGTCCCTGAACGCCGAGGACGACGACCGGGTGCGGCTCTATCTCGCCGAGTACGACGGTGTCGTGCTCTCCGCCGCGCTCATGATCAACGTCGGCTCGTGCTCATGGCACTCCTATGCCGCGTCGGGGCGCCAGGGGCGTCGACTGCGGCCCAGCAGCGCCCTGTTGTGGCGGATGATGAACGACGCGCGGTCAGCGGGCTGCGAGACGTACGACCTGCGGTCCGTCACCCCCGCCCTCACCGAGGACCGGCTGCTGGGACGCCTGCGCTTCAAGACGGGTGCGGGCGGCCACGCCGTGGAGTATCTCGGGGAGTGGGAACGGCCGGTGGGCAGCCAGGGGAAGGTGCTCCAGCGGGCCGTACGGGCGTATCTGGGGCGCAGGTGAGCCGGTGGCCGGTCAGCGAGTGGGTACCGGGAAGCCGCGTTGCCGCAGGGACGGCTCGTCGCCGTCCGTGGTGGCGGTGGCCCGGGGACGGGAGGTCGCCGGGAGGCGGCCCTGGAGTCCTGCCGCCGTCTGTCTGATCTCCGGGAGGCGGGCCGAGAGGGCCGCGCCGGGGCAGCTGGTCATGTAGCCGTCCTCGTGGCCGGCGATGGCGGGGAGGGTGGCGGTGGTGCCGGCGGTGTAGCGGCTGAGGCTGTTGCTCGATCTCAGTTTCACGCTCCGGCGCGGGTCCACGTCCGCGAGGCCCAGCTTCCAGGCCGCCAGCGAGGCGATCGCGTCCGTCATCGCCCGCGGTACCGCGACACCCGCCGTGAAGGTGCCCAGGGCCGCGATGCCGGACGTGCGGTGGTTGAAGCCCTGGGTGTGGGCGCCTGTGACGGGGCGGTCGACACCTCCCGCGCGGCCCTCGTAGATCGTGCCGCAGCGGTCGACGAGGAAGTTGTAGCCGATGTCGTCCCAGTCGCGGACGCCGGGCTGGCCGGCGGCGAGGTAGCGGATGATGCGCGGTGCGTCGGCGCAGTCGTAGGCGTTGGGCGAGTCGGTGTGGTGGATGAACACGGCGACGACCTTGTCGTCGTAGCGGGCCGGGGGCGGGGTGAGGGCGGCCGTGTTGGCCTCGCCCGTGTCCGCGGCCCAGGCCGACCTCGGCACGATGCGCGGCTTCGCCGCGTGGTGGAGTGCGGCGGGGCGGGCCGCGAGGGGGTGTGCGGAGGGGGCCTCGGCCCGGCGTTCGACGCCGTTCGCGCAGAGCACCAGCACCACGACCGCCGCCAGCCCGGGGACACAGGCCAGCGTCCACAGCACCCGGGGCGGTATTCGGACCGCTCGCCGCCGTCGTATCCCCCGTGCTCTTCGGACACGCATGGTCCCACTCTCGGCCGGATCCTCCGCGTCCGCGATGTGTGGTGTGCCACCCGGTGGAACCATCGTCCTGGTCCGGGGCGTTTCTCCGGATGCACGCACGACTCGTGCACGCACGCGTGGCCGGTTCCGGGCGCCATGCGTGCGTGTCTGCTGATCACTGGGCCCGTCCCCTCCGTAATAAGGGGTCCGAGAGAAAGGCGGCTCCGTGGACCTGCTCGACATCCTGCTGGTGCTGGTGATCCTGGCCTATGCGGCATCCGGCTACCGGCGCGGCCTCGTGGCCGGCTGTGTCTCGCTCGCCGGTTTCGTGGGCGGCGCGATCATCGGCGTGTGGGTGCTGCCCTGGATGATGGACCTGGTGACACCGGGCAGCACTTCGGCGACGGTGACGGCGGTGCTCACCGTGCTGGTTCCGGCCGTCCTCGGGCACGAACTCGCGGGGCGTCTGGCGCTGCGGCTGCGCCGGGAGCTGGACCAGGGGCCGCTGCGGGTCGCCGACGGGGTCGGCGGTGCCGCGGCCAACTCGATCGCCGTGCTGATCGTGGCGTGGGTGGCGGCGAGCGTGCTCGGCGCGTCCTCGTCGGCGGTGCTCACCACGGCGATCGAGGACTCACGGCTGCTGGGCGCCGTCCAGAACGCGATGCCGGACACCACTCCGGGCTGGTTCTCCCGGGCCACGTCCGCGCTCACCGAGGCGGGCTTCCCGCAGGTCTTCAACCCCTTCGAGAACGAGTCGACGGCCCGGGTCGCCAAGCCCACCGGCGACAGCGTCACCGCGAGCGCCACGAACGCGGCCAAGCGCAGCACCGTGAAGATCGAGGGCATCTCCGGCACCCAGGGCCGCGAGGGCAGCGGCTTCGTCTACTCCCCCGAGCACGTCATGACCAACGCCCATGTGGTGGCCGGCATCGACGAGCCGACCGTCCGGGTGGGCGGGGTCGGGCGGTCGTACGACGCGCGTGTGGTGCTCTTCGATCCGGACAAGGACGTGGCGGTGCTGTACGTGCCCGGTCTGGAGGCCCCGGTGCTGCGCTTCGACGACGACGCCGCGCGCGGCGACTCCGCGGTCGTCGCGGGCTATCCGCAGGACGGCGACCTCAACCTCCAGGCGGCCACCGTCGCCAACCGGGTCAAGGCGAACGGCCAGAACATCTACAACGACGGGACCGTCACCCGCGAGATCTACTCGATCCGCTCGACCGTCCGCCCGGGCAACTCCGGCGGACCGCTGCTGACGACGGACGGCAAGGTGTTCGGTGTCGTCTTCGCCCGCTCGACGTCGGACGACGAGACGGGGTACGTGCTGACCGCCGACGAGGTCGCCGGCGACGCCGAGCGGGCGGCGGAGGCGACGGCGCCGGTGGACACGGGTGAGCTGGTCACGTCGTAGCCGGCCGGAACGCCGGAAGTGACGCGGGAAGTGACGTCGGAAGTGGTGTCAGAGCTCCGGCGTAGGCTGCCCCGGTGAGCACCAAGCCCCTCTCACTGACCGAGCGCCGCAAGGCGGCTACCCAGCTCGACATCGCACGCGCCGCCGCCGCGCTGTTCACCGAGCACGGGCCCGACGGTACGACCGCGGAGGACATCGCCGAGCGGGCCGGGGTGGCCCTGCGCACCTTCTACCGGTACTTCCGCAGCAAACAGGACGCCGTCGGCCCGCTGCTGGCCCGGGGCGCCGACCGCTGGCGTGAGCTCCTCGCCGCGTCCGAGCCGGGCACCGCCGGGCTGCCGCGGGCGCTGGAGCGGGCGATCGAGGAGTCCCTGTCCGTGCCGGACGCGCACGCGGCGGACGGTCTGCGGCAGACGCGGGCGCTGCTGCGGGCGGCCGTGACCGACCCGGCGCTGCGGGCCGTCTGGTACCGGGTGAACCAGGAGTCCGAGGAGAAGCTGATCCCGGTGGTGGCGAGGCTGGCCGGACCGGACGCGGACCCGCTGGAGGTACGCCTCGCGGCCGCGGCCGCGACGGACGCGATCCGGGGCGCGCTGGAGACCTGGGCGGAGACGGACGCGGACACCGGCGGCCCGGGCTCACCCGCGGAGCTGGCGGTGCGCTGCCTGCGGGAACTGGTGGGCGGCATGCGCCTGCTGACGGGCTGACGCGCCCCCGCCCCGCCGCGCACTACGCCCTCGCCCCCGCCCTCGTACGGGTCAATGCCGACGGGTCGATGCCGTACCCGGGTCCCGGTCCGGGCATAACCCTGATCATGTGCCCTGACCTCGGGAGGCTTCCGTGCCCGTCTTCTTCCTGATCTCCCTGCTCGTCGCGGGGGCCGCGCTCTGTCTGGTCGTCCGCAGGCGCCGTACGGCCGCCGAGGCCGACCAGGTCAGAGACTGCGCCCCATGAACACGTCGTCCACGTACGCGCCGTCCAGGAGGAACTCCTCGGGCAGGACGCCTTCCACCGTGAAGCCCTCGGACTCGTAGAGCTTGCGGGCCGGGGCGTTGTGCCCGAGGACGCGCAGGGTGATGCGGCGCGCGCCGAGCTTCCTGGCCTCCTCCTGCACCGCGCGCAGCAGCGCCCGTCCCACTCCGGCGCCCCGGGCCTCCTCGGCGACGACCAGGCCCTGGATCTGGCGGACGTGCGCGTTGCAGGCCAGCGGCGTCGGGAAGCCGAGCCGGATGTAGCCGACGAGCACGCCGTCGAGTTCGGCCACGAGATGGTCGCGGGGCCCGAACCGCTCGCCGTAGAAGGGCTCGTACGGCGGCCGGGGGCGCGGCGAGACGGCGTGCAGCGTGGACCAGGTGACGCGGTCGAGGCGGCCCAGCGCGTCCTCGTCGTCGAGGGTGGCGTGGCGTATGTGCATGTCGGCCACCATACGGCGCACGAGAGCGGGCCTCTGGGCGGTTCCGGAGCAGAATTGAGGCCATGCAGCGTTCCCGAATCGCGGTGGCCGGCGCGTCCGGTCTCATCGGCGGTGCCCTGGTCCGGTCCCTGCTCGCCGACGGACACGAGGTGGTGCGTCTGGTACGCCGGGCGCCGAGAGAGGCGGACGAGGTCCGGTGGGACCCCGAGGGCGGGCGGGTGGACACGGGCGGGCTCGCCGGGTGCGACGCCGTGGTGAACCTCGCGGGCGTCGGGGTCGGTGACCGGCGCTGGACGGAGGCGTACAAGGCGCGGATCAGGTGCAGCCGGGTCCTCGGCACCGCCGCGCTCGCCGAGGCCGTCGCCGCGCTGGACAAGCCGCCGCGGGTCTTCGTCAACGGCAGCGCCATGGGCTTCTACGGCGAGACGGGCGACCGGGTCGTCGACGAGGGCGCGCCCGCCGGGGAGGGGTTCCTGCCCGAGCTGTGCGTGGAGTGGGAGGGCGCGGCGGCGCCGGCCCAGGAGGCGGGCGTGCGGACCGTGTTCACCCGGACCGGGCTGGTGGTGGCGCGTGGGGGCGGTGCCTGGGGGCGGCTGTTCCCGCTGTTCAAGGCCGGGCTCGGGGGGCGGCTGGGCGACGGGCGGCAGTACTGGTCGTTCATCGCGCTGCACGACGAGGTGGCCGCGATCCGGCATCTCATCGACACCGACGGGCTGTCCGGGCCGTTCAACCTGACCGCCCCGAACCCGGTCACGAACCAGGAGATCACCGCCGCCATGGGGCGTGTGCTGCACCGGCCGACGCTCTTCGCGGTGCCCTCGCCGGTGCTGCGGGCCGTGCTCGGTGAGATGTCCGGGGACGTCCTGGGCAGCCAACGGGTGGTGCCGAAGCGGCTGTTGGAATCGGGGTTCACCTTCGCGTTCCCGGAGATCGAGGGAGCCGTGCGAGCCGCCGGCTGAGGCACCCCGGAGGTGGAGCACGGAAAAAGGGGGCCCGTATGCGACCGGCGTGCGACCGTGCCCTGTTCATGCGCGACTGTCCCTGACCGGCCACCGACTTAACCTCAAGCCGAACTCGGGTATCCCCGGAGGCAGTTGGGGGCATGACGTCTCCACCGGCCGCGCAACCTCGAGGAGGGGCACGTGCTTGAGCCCACGTACCAGGCGGACGTCGTGATCGTGGGAGCCGGGGTAGCCGGGCTCTCCGCCGCGCATCGGCTGACCAGCGCAGGAGTGACGACCGCGGTGCTGGAGGCCGCCCATGGGGTGGGCGGCCGTATGTCGACGGAGAAGGTCGACGGATTCCGGCTCGACCGGATCGGACAGCTGCTGTCCACGGCGTATCCGGAACTACGTATGACACCGGGGCTCGACGGGCTCGTCCTGCGCCCGTTCGCGCCGGGTGTCCTCCTGCACAGCGACGGGCGCCACCATCGCGCCAGCGCGCCCCCCGGCGCAGGGGGCGCAAGGGGCGCACTCAAGGCGGTGCGCGCCCTGGCGAGCGCCCCCAGGCCGACGGTGCCGCGGAGCGCGCCACGAGGGGTCGCCCCCCTGGGCGGCGGCGTCGACCAGGCCCGCCTCGGGACCGCGCTCACCCGGATCGCGAACACCCCGATCGAACGCCTGCTGTGCCGCGCCGAGTCGCCCGCCGCGCAGGCCCTCGCCGCCCGTGGTCTCCCCGCCCGGACGATCGACGGCTTCCTGCGTCCGCTGCTCGCCGCGCTGCTGTGCGACCCCGAGCTGACCACGTCCAGCCGGTGCGCCGACCTCGCGCTGCGCGCCTTCGCGGCCGGGCGGCTGTGTGTGCCGGAGGGCGGCGCGGAGGTGCTGCCCGACCTGCTGGCGCGCTCGCTGCCGGCCGGGACGGTCCACACGGGGGTGCGGGTCACCTCGGTGTCGACGAGTTCGGTGACCACGGCGGAGCACGGCGAGTTCCGCTGCCGGGCGGTGCTGCTCGCGACGGACGCCCGCACGGCGGCGGACCTCCTCCCGGGCCTGCGCGTACCGGACTTCCACCCGGTGACGGTGGTCCACCACACGACGGACGAGCCCCCGCGGACGGGCGCCTCGCTGCTGCTGGACGCGGACCGGGGCGGCCCGGTCGCCCACACGGCGGTGGTCAGCCACGTGGACCCGTCCCGCGCCCCGGCGGGCCGTTCCCTGATCTCCTCCACGGTCCTCGGCCCGCCCCCGCCGGACGTCGAGGAGGCCGTACGCACGCACCTGTCCCGCCTGTACGGCACGTCCACCACCCGCTGGGAGACCCTCGCCGTCCACCACACCCCCGAAGCGGTACCGGCGATGCGGGCTCCGCACGACCTGCGCCGCCCGGTACGCCTGCTGGCGGGCCTGTACGTGTGCGGCGACCACCGGGACACCAGCACGGTCCAGGGCGCCCTGCACTCGGGCCACCGGGCGTCGACGGCGATCCTGACGGACCTGGGCGCGGCGACCCCGATGCACAGGGCGGAGCCGCTCCCCACGACGCGGGCCGCCTAGGGCCTGTCGTCACCTTCCCGTCGTCCGCCCGGAGGGCGGGCCGCGCGGCGTCAGGTGCGTGCTCTCGGCGTGCCGGGCGCAGGCCCTCGTACTGGTTGTACGTGGGTCTGTGCCCGGTGCGGCGAGATTGCGTGCATGGCGCCGCGCGGCAGGCGGGAATGTGACGACAGGCCCTAGGACGGGAACTGCGCGACCGGCCACGACGGAGTCGCGCAGATCCCCGACCCGCACGCCCCCTACCCCAACGCGGCGACCTTGTCGCGATACCCCCGCACCGGCGCCGCGTCCTTGTACGGCTCCAGCCTCTTCTCGAAGTCCCGCACGTACTCGGTCGCCCGCACCGACCGCATCTCCACGGCGGCCCCCGCCGCCTCCGCCCCCAGCGCACCCGCCTGGTCGAGCTCACCCAGCCCCAGCCGGGCGGAGGCCAGCACCACCCGGCAGAACAGCCGGCTGCGGGCGTACGCGGGCGCCCTCAGCTGAAGGGACCGCTCGGCATGCTGAGCCGCCGCACGGAACTGCTGAAGGTCCCGGTGCGCGTGACCGAACTCGTCCGCCAGCTGCGCCTCGTCGAAGAACCGCGCCCAGTGCGGAACCTCGTCACCGGGCCGGGCCGCCTCCAGCGCCCGCTCGGCCCGCACCAGCGCCCCCGTGCACGCCCGTACCTCGCCCAGCACCCCGTGCCCCCGCGCCTCGACGGCGTGCAGCAGGGCCTGGACCACCGGCGGGGCGTTGGTGCCGACCCCCTGCTGGGCCACCCGCGCCAGCTGCACCGCCTCACGCCCGTGCCCGAGGTACACCGCCTGGCGGCTCATCGTGATCAGCACGTACGAGCCGTACGCCCGGTCCCCCGCCGCCTGCGCGAGCCGCAGCGACTGCACGAAGTACCGCTGCGCGAGCCCGTGCGCCGCGATGTCGTACGACGTCCAGCCCGCGAGTCTCGTGAGGTCGGCCGCCGCCGAGAACAGCCGACGGCCGGTCTGCTCGCCGTACATGCCGCGCAGCATCGGCTCGCACTCGTGCTCCAGATACCGCACGAGGGCCTGCCGGGCGTGGCCGCCGCCGTACATGTCGTCGAGGGAGCGGAACAGTTCGCCGACCGAGCGGAGCGCCGCGATGTCACCGCCGGTGACCTTCTGTCCCGGTCCGCGCTCCGCGCCGCGCTGGCGGGGCACCGCGGGACGGCCCTGGGTGGGGACGCGGACCGGCGGTTCGGCGCGGGCCACCCTGTCGTCGGCCCGCCCGATCAGCCAGTCCCGGCTGGGCACGACGAGCCCCGCCGGGGTGAACGCGATCTTGCGCAGTTCGGCATGGCTGCCGGAGTCCTTGCGCCACAGCCCGCTGACGATGTCGACGGCCTCCTCGGGGGTCGCGGCGAACTCGAGACCGGCGTACACCGGCGCGCAGGCGTCGAGCCCGAGGTCCTGCGCGGAGAGCCGGCGACCCAGCCGGCGGGTGAAGACCTCGGCGATCAGCGCGGGTGTCGTGCCCCGCGGCTGCTGTCCGCGGAGCCACCGGGTCACGGATGTCTTGTCGTATCTCAGATCAAGCCCGTGTTCGAGACCGAGCTGGTCCACCCGACGGGCGAGTCCCGCGTTGGAGAACCCCGCTTCTGCGATGAGCGCGGCGAGCTGGCGGTTGGGAGTGCGCTGCGCGGGTCGTTCCGTCATCTGGGGTGGTGTCTCCTGCCCGGATTGCCTGTGAGCAGCCCTTATGGCCTCTATAGGACGGCGCGAATGTAGCGGAGAGTGAGCAGTCGATCGCACACTTCGACGTTCGTTCATCCGATCGTGTGAGGATTGACCTCACGGCTGACGCGCGACGGCGAGTCGTACAGTGGCGTAGGCACAGTTCGTGCCTTACGACTCTCCGGGGAGGCGCTTGCCGTGAGTGAGCTGCGGTTCGTCCGTTTGGGGTTCGGCGCGGACGCCGTCGAGTACCAGGAGGCGTGGGACGAGCAGCGCCGGGTGCACGCGGCACGGTTCGCGGACGAGGTCCCCGACACCGTCCTGCTGCTCGAACACCCGCCGGTGTATACGGCCGGGCGCCGCACGGCGGACAGTGAGCGGCCCCTGGACGGCACACCGGTCGTCGACGTGGACCGCGGCGGCAAGATCACCTGGCACGGCCCGGGGCAGCTGGTGGGCTACCCCATCCAGAAGCTGCCGCGTCCGGTGGACGTCGTGGCGCATGTACGACGCCTTGAGGAAGCCCTGATCCGCACCTGCGCGGAGTTCGGCGTGGAGACCAGCCGGGTCGAGGGCCGCAGTGGCGTATGGGTGCTCGGCGATCCGGTCGAGCGACGCCCGTCCCTCGGGGGCCTGTCGCTGGACCTCGACCCCCGTCTGCACGACGAGGAGTTCGACCCGCGCATGAACGGCCCGGAGTACGCCCCGTCCAACGCCGGACAGCGCCGCGAGGACCGCAAGATCGCGGCGATCGGGATCCGAGTCGCGAAGGGGGTCACGATGCACGGCTTCGCGCTGAACGTGAACCCGGACAACCGCTGGTTCGACCGGATCATCCCGTGCGGGATCCGGGACGCGGGCGTCGCGTCCCTGGCCGGCGAACTCGGGCGGGACGTGACGATCTCCGATGTACTGCCGGTTGTCGAGCGGCACTTGACGGACGTCCTCGAGACTGCCGATCTGAAGCCTCGGGAGATCGAGAAGGCTCCGGTGTGACGGTCGATGGGCGCCTGCGGGCCGGTGGGGGCTGATCGCGCAGTTCCGCGCGCCCCTCGGGTGGGGAATGGAGCCCTGAGTCCAGAGGTTGGCCCCACCGGTGAGGCCCTACAAAAACACGGGCGTACCCTGGTGTACGCCGAAGAATCGAAGCTACAGGGAGCCGATGTGTCCGCAGTCACACCCGACGGACGCAAGATGCTGCGCCTGGAGGTCCGGAACGCCCAGACCCCCATCGAGCGCAAGCCCGAGTGGATCAAGACGCGGGCGAAAATGGGTCCCGAGTACACCGCGATGCAGAAGCTCGTGAAGAGCGAGGGACTGCACACGGTCTGCCAGGAAGCCGGCTGTCCCAACATCTACGAGTGCTGGGAGGACCGCGAGGCCACCTTCCTCATCGGTGGCGACCAGTGCACCCGGCGCTGCGACTTCTGCCAGATCGACACCGGCAAGCCCGAGGCGCTCGACCGTGACGAGCCGCGCCGCGTCGGCGAGTCCGTGGTCACCATGGACCTCAACTACGCCACCATCACCGGCGTCGCCCGCGACGACCTGGAGGACGGCGGCGCCTGGCTGTACGCCGAGACGGTCCGCCAGATCCACCAGCAGACCGCCGGGCGCGAGAGCGGCCACACCAAGGTCGAGCTGCTCGCCCCCGACTTCAACGCCGTACCGGAGCTGCTCCAGCAGGTCTTCGAGTCCCGCCCCGAGGTCTTCGCGCACAACGTCGAGACGGTCCCGCGGATCTTCAAGCGCATCCGCCCCGGCTTCCGCTACGAGCGCTCCCTGAAGGTCATCACCGAGGCCCGTGACTTCGGTCTGGTGACCAAGTCCAACCTGATCCTCGGTATGGGCGAGACCCGCGAGGAGGTCAGCGAGGCGCTCCGGCAGCTGCACGACGCCGGCTGCGAGCTCGTCACCATCACGCAGTACCTGCGCCCGAGCGTCCGCCACCACCCCGTGGAGCGCTGGGTCAAGCCGCAGGAGTTCGTGGAACTGAAGGACGAGGCCGACCAGATCGGCTTCTCCGGCGTCATGTCCGGCCCGCTGGTGAGGTCCTCGTACCGCGCCGGCCGGCTGTACCAGATGGCCATCGAGAAGCGCGGTTCGTTCATCGCCTCCCAGGCAGTCTGATGGCACTGCGTGCCACCTGGCGCGTGTGAATCCGAGCACAAGCAACTACCACCCGGTAGTGGCCAATTGGCGCGGCCCCCGGCGTCCTCGCAGATGAGGGCGCCATCAGGGCCGCGTCAGTGTTTCCGGCCCGCGCATCAAGGCTTCATTGGTGTTTGACCGGTCGGTCACGCCCTGGTAACACCAATCAGTGACCCTGGTTGTACAGCCCGTGCACCACTCACCAGAGCCGCTATCCCTGAGGGGGGACCTCCATCATGCAGGCCGCGCCCGTTCGCGCCACCGCCATCCCGTCGTTCACCGATGCACTCCGTGCCGTCGAGTCGCTTCTCATGAGCAGCGGCCAGCGCACCGCCCGCCGCAACGCCTGGACGTCCGTCCTGGAGGACCGCCGCCGCGCCAAGGACAGGGTCGAGGCGCAGCGTGTCCTGGAGCAGTCGTTCACCGGCCGTCCCTGAAGCATTTCCTCCGGGACACTGCCGTCGTCGGCGCTCCTGGGGCCACGTAGACTTCGTCGCATGGCGAGAAGTGACAGTGCGGCCGATGCCGCGAACCCCGGGCGACTGAAGCAGATCGCCCTGACGTACAAGATGACCCGCAGGGCCGACAAGACGATCGGCCTGGTGCTCGCGGGTGTCTTCATCCTCATCCTCGGTGTCTTTCTCGCGATCGGCTTCCTGATCGGCCACCCGGTCTACCTGGGCATCCTGGGCTTCCTGCTCGCCTTCCTCGGAACGGCGATCGTGTTCGGACGCCGGGCCGAGCGGGCCGCCTTCGGACAGATGGAGGGCCAGCCGGGCGCGGCCGCGGCCGTACTGGACAACATCGGCCGGGGCTGGACGACGACCCCCGCGGTGGCGATGAACCGCAGCCAGGACGTGGTGCACCGGGCCGTCGGCAAGGCCGGCATCGTCCTGGTCGCCGAGGGCAACCCGAACCGGGTCAAGACCCTGCTGGCCGCCGAGAAGAAGAAGATGAACCGGATCGTCGCGGACGTGCCGGTGCACGACCTGATCGTGGGCACGGGCGAGGACCAGATCCCGCTGAAGAAGCTGCGCACCAGCATGCTGAAGCTGCCCCGGGTGCTGACCGGTCCCCAGGTGACCGCGACCAACGACCGGCTGCGGGCCATGGGTGACCTGATGAGCAACATGCCGCTGCCGAAGGGGCCCATGCCGAAGGGCATGAAGCTGCCCAAGGGCGGGCCGAAGGCGCGCTGATCTGGCTTTCTACGACGAAGGGGCGCCCGGAGATCTCTCCGGGCGCCCCTTCGTCGTAGAAGAACTAGATCCGCACCTCGACCGTGCGCGCCAGCTTGTCGTGCAGGCCCCGGCCGTCGCGGTCCCAGATCAGGGCCGGGACGGCGATGCACAGCAGGGCGCTGCGCAGGAGGCCGCGGAGCGGGTTCGGGCGGCCGGTCGCCAGGTCGACGACGCGCAGGCCGAAGAGCCGCTTGCCCGGGGTGAAACCGATCGTCCCGACCGTGAGCACGCTCATCGCGAAGAAGACGAGCAGCGCCCAGTTCGAGGTCGTCTGCGTATAGCTCTGAGTGATCAATTGGGATGCAATCAGAACGCTCATCGCCCAGTCCACGGCGAGTGCTCCGAGCCGCCGCCCCGGCCGGGCGATGGAGCCCGGCCCCTCCTCCGGCAGGCCCAGCTGCTGCCCCCGGTAACCGAAGTCCACACCGGCTTGCTCGGCGGCCGCGCGGGGCCCCGAGAGCCACGATCCGATTGCTTCCCTCTTGTCCACCCGTCCACGGTACTGCGCGCGTTTCGGGATGCGGACAGGTGGGGTGCGGAGCGGGATGTCCGGTTAACTTGTGCGAAACAAATGGGTCACGCCCGAGAAATCACGCGTCCCTAGTGTCGTCGTCATCGTGTGCCACCGCACTGGCCGCACAAACGAACTACCACCCCGGCATGGAACCGTCGGGAGTAGGAGGAGCTGGATGTTCCAGAACGCCGACGAGGCCAAGAAGTTCATCGCGGACGAGGACGTCAAGTTCGTCGACGTCCGCTTCTGCGACCTGCCGGGCGTCATGCAGCACTTCACGCTGCCCGTCGAGGCGTTCGACCCGGACGAGGAGCTCGCGTTCGACGGCTCGTCGATCCGTGGTTTCCAGGCCATCCACGAGTCCGACATGGCGCTGCGCGCCGACCTGTCGACCGCGCGGGTGGACCCCTTCCGCCGCGACAAGACGGTCAACATCAACTTCTTCATCCACGACCCGATCACCGGCGAGCAGTACAGCCGTGACCCGCGCAACGTGGCGAAGAAGGCCGAGGCCTACCTCGCGTCGACCGGTATCGCGGACACCGCGTACTTCGGTCCCGAGGCGGAGTTCTACGTCTTCGACAGCGTCCGCTTCGCCACCTCGGCGAACGAGAGCTTCTACCACATCGACTCCGAGGCCGGCGCCTGGAACACCGGTGCGGTCGAGAACAACCGCGGCTACAAGGTCCGCTACAAGGGCGGCTACTTCCCGACCCCGCCGGTCGACCACTTCGCCGACCTGCGTGCCGAGATCTCCCTGCAGCTGGCCGCCTCCGGCCTCCAGGTCGAGCGCCAGCACCACGAGGTGGGCACCGCCGGCCAGGCCGAGATCAACTACAAGTTCAACACGCTGCTCGCCGCGGCCGACGACCTCCAGCTCTTCAAGTACATCGTGAAGAACGTGGCCTGGAAGAACGGCAAGACCGCGACCTTCATGCCGAAGCCGATCTTCGGTGACAACGGCTCGGGCATGCACGTGCACCAGTCGCTGTGGTCCGGCGGCTCCCCGCTCTTCTACGACGAGGCCGGCTACGCGGGCCTGTCGGACATGGCCCGCTACTACATCGGCGGCATCCTCAAGCACGCCCCGTCGCTGCTCGCCTTCACCAACCCGACGGTGAACTCCTACCACCGCCTGGTCCCGGGCTTCGAGGCGCCGATCAACCTGGTGTACTCGCAGCGCAACCGCTCCGCGGCCATGCGGATCCCGATCACGGGCTCCAACCCGAAGGCCAAGCGCGTCGAGTTCCGTGCGCCCGACTCCTCCGGCAACCCGTACCTGGCCTTCTCCGCGCTGCTGCTCGCGGGCCTCGACGGCATCAAGAACAAGATCGAGCCGGCCGAGCCGATCGACAAGGACCTCTACGAGCTGGCTCCCGAGGAGCACGCGAGCGTCGCCCAGGTCCCGACCTCCCTCCCGGCCGTCCTCGACCGTCTGGAGGCCGACCACGACTTCCTGCTCGCGGGCGACGTCTTCACGCCGGACCTCATCGAGACGTGGATCGACTTCAAGCGCGCCAACGAGATCGCCCCGCTCCAGCTGCGTCCGCACCCGCACGAGTTCGAGCTCTACTTCGACGTGTGACCGGACCTGGGCCGGTCCTCCCGGCTCTCTCGGCGCCCCCGTTCCTGGTTCCTCAGGGCGGGGGCGCCGTCGTATGGTTTTGGGAACAGACGTACGAGAAGGGCGACCGGGGGTTACGGGGATGGCCGAACGGGACGACGAGGACCGGGAGTTCGACATCCGGTGGGCCGACGGCGCCGAGGAGAAGGAGCCGTCGGCACGGGCCCGGATGCTCGCCGCGCGCTGGAAGGAGAACCCGCCCGAGGCGCAGCCGTTCCGGCCGGAGCCGAAGCGGGTGCGGCGGCCGCGGCCGCCGTGGATGTCGACGGTGGTGGTCTTCGGGATCGTGGCGGCGGTCATCGTGCTGCTGGGGTACGCGGACTTCCGGGCACCGTTCTAGCGGAGCAGTGGTCAGGCTGCGGGCCGGTGGGGGCTGATCGCGCCCCCGCCGCGGCGCCGCATGCCGACACCGTCCCGCGTCCCCGAGGGGCGCGATATCGCGTGGCCTGACACGGGCCGCGCCGTCTACCATCGCCGGACACATCAGGGCTGGTCAGGGATGGGCATGGACGTCGACTACGGGGCCGCCGCGGCCGTACGGCTCGCGGAAGGGGTCCCGCTGCGGGAAGCCCTCGACGCGGGGGATCCGGCCGCCTGGATCGCGCTGGACGCCGGGGTGCGCTCGGATTGCTGGGACACGGAGCGGTACGTGTGGCTGACGCCGGCCTGGGAGAGGACCGAGGGTGGGCGGGCGGTGAAGGATGCCCTGCTGTCCGGCCGGCCCCTCACCGAGGCGCGGCTCGCGCTCGGCCTGTGCCACCGTGAGGGCAGGGTCAGGGAGGCCGCGCTGTCGCGGGCCGTCGGTCTTCCCGGGTTGCTGCCGTTGCTCGTCGTGCGGTGTTCCGACTGGGCGGCGCCGGTGCGGGAGACGGCCCGGCGGCGGCTGGCGGAGACGCTGGACGCCGAGGGCGCGGTGCGGGTGATGCCCGTGATCCTGCGCGTCGGACGCCGGGACCGGGGGGACTTCGTCACCGTTCTCGCCACCGAACTGCTGCGGGCGGCGCCCCCGGAGACCCTCGCCCCGCTGTACACCGCCCCCGCGCGGGGGATACGCCGGTACGCGTACCGGCTCGCCGTCGACGAGGGGTTCCTCTCCCCCGCCGAGCTGGCCCGCGCCGCCGCCCGCGACAGCGACCCGGTCGTGCAGTCGCTGTGCGCCGACAGCGCGCTGTCCGCCGTAGCCGACCTGGACGCGGCCTACGACGACGTACTCGAACCGCTTCTCTCCGCCCGTGGGCCGCGGGCCCGGGCGGCCGGGGTCACCGCGTTGCGGCGGGCCGGGCGGACGGAGCGGGCGGTGGGGTTCCTCGGGGAC
>NZ_JABERD010000087.1 GCF_013044505.1 Streptomyces sp. S3(2020)
GTCCGAAGGTCAGCGCCCGCCCGGCGAAGGCGATTCATCGCCCCCGGGTGACGACGTGTACGGCGCGCCCACCGTGGTGCGTCCCATGGAGCCGCCTCCCCGGCGTCCGCCCACGGGTCGCGAACCGTCCACGCCCGACGACGGCCCGCCGCCACCACCGCCACCTCCTCCGCCGCCGCCGGGGAGGCCTAAGGGGCGGAGGTGATCCAGACCCGGATGACACGGGCCGCGCGGCACGCCGACCACTTGGCCGGTAACCATCGGTCCGGTCACCCGACATGTGCCCATAGAGTCGTAGCCGCCACGTAAGGCCCCCGCCACTTGAGCGACGCTCAGTGTTCCCTGTCCGTCAGGCGGACCTCAGGGGCGGAAGGCACTGGGTGCCGGATACGGTGGGTACACCATGAGCGCTTCGCAGACCTCCGACGTCCCCACTCTTCTCGTCAAGATCTTCGGCAAGGACAGGCCGGGCATCACAGCCGGACTCTTCGACACTCTCGCCGCCTACTCCGTCGACGTGGTCGACATCGAGCAGGTCGTCACCCGTGGCCGCATGGTGCTGTGCGCGCTCGTGACCGAGCCGCCGCGCGGGTTGGAGGGCGACCTGCGCAGAACCGTCCACAGCTGGGCGGAGTCGATGAAGATGCAGGCCGAGATCATCTCCGGCCTGGGCGACAACCGGCCCCGTGGCCTGGGCCGTTCCCTCGTCACCGTGCTCGGACATCCGCTCACCGCGGAGGCGACCGCCGCGACGGCCGCGCGGATCACCAAGGCCGGCGGCAACATCGACCGTATCTTCCGGCTGGCCAAGTACCCGGTGACGGCGGTCGAGTTCGCGGTGTCCGGCGTGGAGACCGAGCCCCTGCGGACCGCCCTGGTGACCGACGCCGCCGCGCTCGGCGTGGACGTCGCCGTCGTCGCGGCCGGGCTGCACCGGCGCGCGCAGCGGCTCGTCGTCATGGACGTCGACTCGACGCTCATCCAGGACGAGGTCATCGAGCTCTTCGCCGCGCACGCCGGCTGCGAGGACAAGGTCGCCGAGGTGACGGCGGCCGCGATGCGCGGGGAGCTGGACTTCGAGCAGTCGCTGCACGCGCGCGTGGCCCTCCTCGAAGGGCTCGACGCCTCGGTCGTGGACAAGGTGCGCACCGAGGTGCGGCTGACCCCCGGCGCCCGCACCCTCATCCGTACGCTCAAGCGCCTCGGCTACCAGGTCGGTGTCGTCTCCGGCGGGTTCACCCAGGTCACCGACGACCTCAAGGAGCGCCTCGGGCTGGACTTCGCCCAGGCCAACACCCTGGAGATCGTCGACGGGAAGCTGACCGGCCGGGTCACGGGCGAGATCGTGGACCGGGCGGGCAAGGCGCGGCTGCTGCGCCGGTTCGCCGCCGAGGCGGGGGTGCCGCTGGCGCAGACCGTGGCCATCGGCGACGGTGCCAACGACCTGGACATGCTCAACGCGGCCGGCCTCGGGGTCGCCTTCAACGCCAAGCCGGTGGTCCGGGAGGCGGCGCACACCGCGGTGAACGTGCCGTTCCTGGACACCGTGCTGTATCTGCTGGGCGTGACCCGCGAAGAGGTCGAGGCGGCGGACACGCACGACGAGATCGACTGACCCGGTCTACGACGTGGAGAAGGGCCCGGCACCAGTGTGGTGCCGGGCCCTTCTCACAGGGTTCTCACATCGGTCGGATCATTCGGACGGTGCCCAGTAGTCCAGGAGCGTGGTCGCGCCCGGCTCCAGCGTCTTCCAGGGGCCGGTGAACGACAGGACGGCGAAGGCGGCGGCCGGGAAGCCGCGGCGGCTCATCCGCTCGCGGGCGTCGCCCTCGGCCGAGCCGGCCAGGATGTCGGCGAGGCCCTGCACGCCCGGGTTGTGGCCGATCAGGACGATGTTCCGCGCGTCGTCGGGGGTTTCGTTGAGCACGGCGATCAGCTCGCCGGGGGAGGCCTCGTAGACCCGCTCCTCGTAGACGGTTTTCGGCCGGTGCGCGAACTCCTGCACGGCGAGCTTCCAGGTCTCGCGGGTCCGGGTCGCGGTGGAGCACAGAGCCAGGTCGAAGGGGATTTCGGTGTCGGCCAGCCGGCGTCCGGCTTCTGCGGCGTCCTTGCGGCCCCGGTCGGCGAGCGGCCGCTCGTGGTCGGTCACCTGTGGCCAGTCGGCTTTCGCATGCCGGAAGAGGACGATCCTGCGGGATTCTGCGACGCTCATGAGACCCAGCTTCGCATGAAACAGGCCATAAGGCGCAGGGAGTTGACATGCGGCTTCATCCGCGCGTGGAGGTGAGCGGGGACCGGTCCGGCCGGGGTGCTCAGCGTGTGACCAGCTGCTGTACGCGCTCGAAGAACTGGGTGATCAGGGGATCGTCCGCGGCGGCGTGCGCGTCGGACGGGTTCAGGATCAGCGCGAGCAGCGTGATGAAGGCGAGCGTCGGCAGGGCGAGGGCCCACCAGGGCAGCCGGATGTCGACGCGTCCCCGGGTCGCCGGGCGGAGCGGGGTGTGCGTAGGGGCCGACATGGGTGCCTCCGCGTCTTCGAGTGGGCCGGTGGTCCGCTGTGCCGCGGTCACATCTCGAAGTTACGGAACGCCGGGCCCTCAACCCATCCGGTGATCCACCCAGTTGACCCTGAGACTCGCCCCCTAGGGGATGGTGGGGCTAGCCCCACCCCCGCCGGTTCAGGGTGAGGCGATCGACGCGATGACGGCGATGATCACGAAGATGGCGAGGAACGCGCCGAAGACGAGCAGCATCTTCTTCTGGCCGTTCTGCGGGTTCGGGTCGAGCACTGGCATGCGGCCAGTCTCGCACCCCCGGCCGGCACCGGATCCGCCGGGGTGGCGGTCAGCGGGCCGCCTCCTCCTCGACCGTCCTGTCCCGTCCCGCGAGGACGCCCACGACCATCTGCGGGACCATCAGGGCGGCCATGAGGGCGATCGGCAGGCCCCAGCCGCCGCTGTGCTGGTAGAGCACGCCGACCAGGAGCGGGCCCGGGATGGAGATCAGATAGCCGGTGCTCTGCGCGAACGCGGACAGCTGGGCGACGCCGGCACCGGTCCTGGCCCGCATCCCGACCATCGTCAGGGCCAGCGGGAAGGAGCAGTTGGAGACGCCGAGCAGCAGAGCCCAGAGCCAGGCTCCGGAGGCGGGCGCGAAGTAGAGGCCGGCGTATCCGGCGAGGCCGCAGAAGCCGAGCACGAGGACGATCGGGCCCTGGTGCGGCAGGCGGGTGGCCATGCGCGGGATGACGAAGGCGAGCGGTACGCCCATCACCATCGTGACGGCGAGCAGCAGCCCGGCCGTGCTCGCGGACACGCCCGCGTCCCGGAAGATCTGCGCCATCCAGCCCATGGTGATGTAGGCGGCGGTGGCCTGGAGCCCGAAGAAGACGGCGAGCGCCCAGGCGGTACGGCTGCGGGTGATCCGCAGTGCGGGCCGCGCCTCGCGCGCGGATCCCTCCTCGGCGGGCGCCGTCCCCCGCCGCCGTACGGACGGGATCCACGGCAGGACGGCCGCGGCGGCCAGCCCCGCCCACACCGCGAGCCCGGTCTGCCAGCTGCCGCCCAGCTCGTCGGTCACCGGCACGGTCACGGCGGCCGCGGTGGCCGTGCCGAGGGCGAGGGCCATCGAGTACAGGCCGGTCATGGTGCCGACGCGGTCCGGGAACCAGTGCTTGACGATGACGGGCATCAGGACGTTGCTGACCGCGATGCCCATGAGGGCGAGGGCGCTGGCGGCCACGAAGCCGGCCGTGCCGCCCGTGTAGGGCCGTATGAGCAGGCCGGCGGTGATGGCGACCATGCCGGCGCACACCACCGCTCCCGGTCCGAAGCGGCGGGCCAGGCGCGGTGCCATGACGCCGAAGAAGGCGAAGCAGAGCGGGGGTACGGAGGTCAGCAGCCCGGCCACGCTCCCGCTCATGCCCAGTCCGTCGCGGACCTCCTCCAGGAGGGCGCCGAGGCTGGTGATGGCGGGCCGCAGGTTGACGGCGGCCAGGACGATGCCGAGCACGAGCAGCCGTGTCGGCCACGCGCGTGTGGCCGTCGCCGGGGGCTCGCTCGCCGCCGAGCTGCGGATGTGCGGGGACGTCAGCGTCCGGGTCTTCTCACGTGCCATGCCGCCTATCATAGAATCATGGGATGATTGGTTGTCCATCCCCCGGCTGCCCCGGCTCCGGGATTCCGTGCGAAGGTGTGCCATGCCTCTGAGCCACCCCCGTCGATCGGCGCTGTCCGAGCAGGTCATCGCGGCGCTGCGGCAGCAGATCACGTCGGGCGAGTGGCCGGTCGGCTCACGCGTCCCGACGGAACCGGAGCTCGTCGAGCAGCTCGGGGTGGCCCGCAACACGGTCCGCGAGGCCGTCCGCGCGCTCGCGCACAACGGCCTGCTGGACATCCGCCAGGGCTCCGGCACCTATGTCGTGGCGACCAGTGAGCTGGCCGGTGTGATGCACCGCCGGTTCGCCGACGCCGACCCCCGGCACATCGCCGAGCTGCGCGCCACGCTGGAGTCGTCCGCGGCGCGACTGGCCGCCGAGCGGCGCACGGAGAAGGACCTCAAGCAGCTCGACACGCTTCTCGTACGGCGTGAGGAGGCGTGGGAGTCGGGGGACGCGGAGGCCTTCGTGACGGCGGACGCGTCCTTCCACCTGGCGGTGGTGGCGGCTTCCCACAACGACGTGATGTCGGCGATGTACGCGGACCTGGGCGAGGTGCTGCGGGACTGGCTGCGCGAGGACGTCGGCGAGGAGCTGACGCCGGAGACGTACATGGACCACGCGCGGCTGGTCGACGCGATCCGCGTGGGCGACGCGGAGACGGCCGCGGCGGAGGCGGCGGGCTATCCGTTCCTGTGCCGGCCGGGCCGGTTCACCGCTTCTGGTGGCTGACCCACACCGAGCGGACTTCGTTCCAGCAGCGGCCGTCCAGACGTACGGTCTGCGCGGGTCCGGCGTCGACGGGGGCACCGTCGCTGTCGACGTCCCACCAGCGGTCGCACTCGATGTGCAGCCGGACGCGGTCGACGTCGGGGTACGGGTTGTGGCAGTAGGCGGTCACATGGGAACCGGTGACCCTGCTGAGGCAGGTGGCGCCGAACAGCTCGGGCGCCTCGGCCTTCGGTCTCTCCACGCGTGCGTGCGGTGATGCGTCGTGCGGCAGGGACAGCAGGAGGGCTACGGCGACGGCTGCTGGGGCCAGGCTGCGGGACAGGCGCACAAGGGGACCTCCTCGGCCGTGCTGGGGAGGGAATCACGTGGTGAACACGTAATCCAGGGTGCGCAGTTGTGGACCGTCGGCGCCCGGCCGGGTGGGCCGAACGGGTGAGGGCCCGCGTTCCGGGGAACGCGGGCCCTCACACCGTGGGAGAAGTCACGCGCCGATGGCGTGCAGACCGCCGTCCACGTGGACGATCTCGCCGGTGGTCTTCGGGAACCAGTCGCTCAGCAGGGCGACGACGCCCTTGCCGGCCGGCTCCGGGTCCTCCAGCTTCCACTCCAGCGGGGAGCGGCTGTCCCACACGGACGCCAGCTCGGCGAAGCCGGGGATCGACTTCGCGGCCATGGAGCCGATCGGACCGGCCGAGATCAGGTTGCAGCGGATGTCGTGCTTGCCCAGGTCACGCGCCATGTAGCGGTTGGTGGCCTCCAGGGCGGCCTTGGCCGGGCCCATCCAGTCGTACTGCGGCCAGGCGAACTGCGCGTCGAAGGTGAGGCCGACGACGGAGCCGCCCTCGGTCATCAGCGGCAGCAGCGCCATGGTCAGCGACTTCAGGGAGAACGCGGAGACGTGCATGGCGGTGGCCACGGACTCGAACGGCGTGTTCAGGAAGTTGCCGCCGAGCGCGTCCTGCGGCGCGAAGCCGATGGAGTGCACGACGCCGTCGAGCCGGTCGCCGAGGTGCTCACGGACCTGGCCCTCCAGGCGGGCGAGGTGCTCGTCGTTGGAGACGTCGAGCTCCAGGACCTTGACCTTCTCCGGCCGGGGCAGCTTCTTGGCGATGCGCTCGGTGAGCGTCGGCCGCGGCCAGGCGGTGAGGATGATCTCCGCGCCCTGCTCCTGGGCCAGCTTGGCGGTGTGGAAGGCGATGGAGGACTCCATCAGCACACCGGTGATGAGGATCTTCTTCCCCGCGAGGATTCCAGTCGTGTTCGTCATCGTGCTCAGTGACCCATTCCCAGTCCGCCGTCAACCGGGATGACGGCTCCAGTGATGTACGAGGCGTCGTCCGAGGCGAGGAACCGCACCGTCGCGGCGATCTCCTCAGGCTGCGCGTAACGACCGAGCGGCACCTGCTTCACGATGTTCTCGCGCTGCTCGTCGGTGAGCGCCTTGGTCATGTCGGTGTCGACGAAGCCGGGCGCGACGACGTTGAAGGTGATGTTGCGCGAGCCGAGCTCACGGGCGAGGGAGCGCGCGAAGCCGACCAGGCCGGCCTTGGAGGCGGCGTAGTTGGCCTGGCCGGGACCGCCGTACAGACCGACGACCGAGGAGATGAGGACGACGCGGCCCTTCTTGGCGCGGAGCATGGCGCGGTTGGCGCGCTTGACGACGCGGAAGGTGCCGGTGAGGTTGGTGTCGAGGACGGACGTGAAGTCCTCCTCGGACATACGCATCAGGAGCTGGTCCTTGGTGATGCCGGCGTTGGCGATCAGGACCTCGACGGGACCGTGCGCGTCCTCGATCTCCTTGTAGGCCTGCTCCACCTGCTCGGTGTCGGTGATGTCGCACTTGACGGCGAGGCAGCCCAGTTCCGTCAGGGCGGCCGGTGGCTCACCCGAGCGGTACGTGATCGCGACCTTGTCGCCGGCTTCGGCGAAAGCTCGGGCGATGGCGAGGCCGATGCCCCGGTTGCCTCCGGTGACGAGAACCGAGCGGCTCAACGGATCACCCTTTCGATAGCGGTCTGAACTCACCCGCCCGGCATCTCGATGGCAGGCGGCTTCCTTCGAAACCTATCGGTCTGCCCCGGCGGGCGGACATTCGGGCACCGACAGTGGCTCAGGGGCCGCACTGTCGGGTCCCTACAGAAGAGGGTGACTACGCACGGAAACTTATGGTCCCCGGACCTGCCCACACGACATGATCGGAGTCCACAGGTCACGAGAGCAGGGAGATACCTCGGTGCCTCATTCCATCGACGAAGCCTTCACAGCGCTTCCCCTACGCGCCCTGGCCGACGCCGCGCTGGCACGCGCGCGTGCGTTGGGCGCCGAGCACGCGGACTTCCGGTTCGAGCGGGTGCGCAGCGCGTCCTGGCGGCTGCGGGACGCCAAGCCCGCCGGGTCGTCGGACACCACCGACCTCGGGTACGCGGTGCGGGTCGTGCACGGCGGCACGTGGGGTTTCGCGTCGGGCGTGGACCTGAGCATGGACGCGGCGGCGCGGGTCGCCTCGCAGGCCGTGGCGATGGCGAAGCTGGCCGCCCAGGTGATCAAGGCGGCGGGTTCGGACGAACGCGTCGAGCTCGCCGACGAGCCGGTGCACTCCGAGCGGACATGGGTCTCGTCGTACGAGATCGATCCGTTCACCGTGCCCGACGAGGACAAGGCCGGGCTGCTCGCCGACTGGAGCGCGCGGCTGCTGGCGGCCGACGGGGTCAACCACGTCGACGCCTCGCTGCTGACCGTCCACGAGAACAAGTTCTACGCCGACACCGCCGGGACCGTGACCACCCAACAGCGGGTGCGGCTGCACCCCGCGCTGACCGCGGTGTCGGTCGACGAGTCCAGCGGCGAGTTCGACTCCATGCGCACGATCGCCCCGCCCGTCGGCCGCGGCTGGGAGTACCTCACGGGCACCGGCTGGGACTGGGACAGCGAACTCGAGCAGATCCCGGAGCTGCTCGCCGAGAAGATGCGGGCGCCCAGTGTCGAGTCGGGGGTGTACGACCTGGTCGTCGACCCGTCCAACCTGTGGCTGACCATCCACGAGTCCATCGGCCACGCCACCGAGCTGGACCGCGCCCTCGGCTACGAGGCCGCCTACGCCGGCACCTCCTTCGCCACCTTCGACCAGCTCGGCAAGTTGCGGTACGGCTCCGACCTGATGAACGTGACGGGTGACCGCACCGCCGAGCACGGTCTGGCGACCATCGGCTACGACGACGAGGGCGTCGCGGGTCAGTCCTGGGACCTGGTGAAGGACGGCACGCTCGTCGGCTACCAGCTGGACCGGCGGATCGCGAAGCTGACCGGTTTCGAGCGGTCCAACGGGTGCGCGTTCGCCGACTCCCCCGGGCATGTGCCCGTGCAGCGCATGGCCAATGTCTCCTTGCAGCCCGATCCGGCCGGGATGTCGACCGAGGATCTGATCGGCGGGGTCGACCGGGGCATCTACGTCGTCGGCGACCGCTCATGGTCGATCGACATGCAGCGCTACAACTTCCAGTTCACCGGGCAGCGGTTCTTCAGGATCGAGAACGGCCGGATCACCGGTCAGCTGCGGGACGTCGCCTACCAGGCGACCACCACCGACTTCTGGGGCTCGATGGCCGCGGTGGGCGGTCCGCAGACGTACGTCCTCGGGGGCGCCTTCAACTGCGGCAAGGCCCAGCCGGGTCAGGTCGCGGCGGTGTCGCACGGCTGCCCGTCCGCCCTCTTCAAGGGCGTCAACATCCTCAACACGACGCAGGAGGCGGGTCGATGAGCGCGCAGTCCAAGAAGGCGCACAAGCCGCACGAGATCGTCGAGCGCGCCCTGCAGCTGTCGCGGGCCGACGGCTGTGTCGTCATCGCCGACGAGCAGTCCACGGCGAACCTGCGCTGGGCCGGCAACGCGCTCACCACCAACGGCGTCACGCGCGGGCGCACGCTCACCGTGATCGCGACGGTCGACGGCAAGGAGGGCACCGCCTCCGGAGTCGTCTCACGGGCCGCGGTGACCGTGGACGAGCTGGAGTCCCTGGTGCGGGCCGCGGAGGCCGCCGCGCGCGGTGCGGCGCCCGCCGAGGACGCGCAGCCGCTGGTGACGGACGTACCGGCGTCCCCCGACTTCACGGACGCGCCCACCGAGACCTCCTCCGCGGTGTTCGCCGACTTCGCCCCGGCGCTCGGTGAGTCCTTCGCACGCGCGCGTGCGGGCGGCCGCGAGCTGTACGGCTTCGCCAACCATGAGCTGGTCTCCAGCTACCTCGGTACGTCGACGGGTCTGCGCCTGCGTCACGACCAGCCCAACGGGACGCTGGAGCTGAACGCCAAGTCGCCGGACCGTACCCGCTCGGCGTGGGCCGGCCGCTCCACCCGGGACTTCAAGGACGTCGACCCGGCCGCGCTGGACGCCGAGCTCGCCGTACGCCTCGGCTGGGCCGAGCGGAAGCACGACCTGCCCGCCGGACGGTACGAGACGCTGCTGCCGCCGACCGCCGTGGCGGATCTGCTGATCTACCAGATGTGGTCGGCGTCGGGCCGGGACGCGGTCGAGGGCCGGACCGTGTTCTCCAAGCCCGGCGGTGGCACCCGGCTCGGCGACCGGCTGACCGAGCTGCCGCTGACCCTGCGCAGCGACCCGAACGAGCCGGGCCTGGAGTCCTCGCCCTTCGTGCTCGCGCACTCCTCCGGCGGCGATTCGTCGGTGTTCGACAACGGGCTGCCGCTGACGGCCACCGAGTGGATGCGGGCGGGCGAGCTGAGCGGCCTGCTGACCAGCCGGCACAGCGCCGGGCTGACCGGGCTGCCGGTGGCGCCGGGCATCGACAACCTGATCCTGGACGGCGGCGAGGACCGCTCCCTGGAGGAGATGGTCGCGAACACCGGGCGCGGGCTGCTGCTGACCTGCCTCTGGTACATCCGCGAGGTCGACCCGGCCACGCTGCTGCTGACCGGTCTGACCCGCGACGGCGTCTACCTCGTCGAGAACGGCGAGGTCACCGGGGAGGTCAACAACTTCCGGTTCAACGAGTCGCCGGTGGACCTGCTGGGCCGGGCCACGGAGGCCGGGCGCACGGAGAAGACGCTGCCGCGGGAGTGGAGCGACTGGTTCACCAGGGCTGCGATGCCGGCCCTGAGGGTGCCGGACTTCAATATGAGCTCTGTCAGTCGGGGCGTATAACCTCGTAGCTGGTTGTCACCCGACCGCCGAAGATCATCCAAGGAGATACGAGAACCGTGACGGACATCGTCGACGAGCTGAAGTGGCGCGGGCTCATCGCCCTCTCCACTGACGAGGACGCGTTGCGCAAGGCGTTCGCGGACGGCCCCGTCACGTTCTATTGCGGGTTCGACCCGACCGCGCCCAGCCTGCACCTCGGCAACCTCGTGCAGATCCTGACGATGCGCCGGATCCAGCAGGCGGGGAACCGTCCGCTGGGACTGGTGGGCGGTGCGACGGGTCTGATCGGCGACCCCAAGCCGACCGCGGAGCGGACGCTGAACTCGCCGGACGTCGTGGCCCAGTGGGTCGAGCGGCTCCGGGCGCAGATCACCCCGCTGCTCGACTTCGAGGGCCCGAACGCCGCGATCATGGTCAACAACCTGGACTGGACCCAGGGGCTGTCGGCCATCGAGTTCCTGCGGGACGTCGGCAAGTACTTCCGGGTCAACAAGATGATCGCGAAGGAGGCCGTCGCCCGGCGGCTGAACTCCGACGCGGGCATCGGCTACACCGAGTTCAGCTACCAGATCCTGCAGGGCATGGACTTCCTGGAGCTGTTCCGCAGGCACGGCTGCACGCTCCAGACCGGCGGCAGCGACCAGTGGGGCAACCTCACCTCGGGCACCGACCTGATCCACCGGGTCGAGCCCGACGCCGTGGTGCACGCGCTGGCCACGCCGCTGATCACCAAGGCCGACGGCACCAAGTTCGGCAAGACGGAGTCCGGCACGGTCTGGCTCGACCCCGAGATGACCACGCCGTACGCCTTCTACCAGTTCTGGCTGAACGCGGACGACCGGGACGTCTCCAAGTTCCTGCGCATCTTCAGCTTCAGGTCCCGCGAGGAGATCGAGGAGCTGGAGCGGCAGACCGAGGAGCGTCCGCAGGCGCGTGCCGCACAGCGCGCGCTGGCGGAGGAGCTGACGACGCTGGTGCACGGCGCCGGTCAGACGGCCGCCGTGGTCGCGGCGAGCCGTGCGCTGTTCGGTCAGGGCGAGCTGGCGGAGCTGGACGAGAGGACGCTGACGGCGGCCCTCTCCGAGGTGCCGCACATCCAGGTCGCCGAGCTGGGTCTCGTCGTGGACCTGCTCGCCGAGGTCGGCCTGGTCGCCAGCAAGTCCGCCGCGCGGCGGACCGTGAAGGAGGGCGGGGCCTACGTGAACAACGCGAAGGTCGCCGCGGAGGACTCCGTCCCGGTGAAGGAGGACCTGCTGCACGGCAGGTGGCTGGTGCTGCGACGCGGGAAGAAGAACCTTGCCGCTGTCGAGGTCACCGGTACGTGAGCGCCGTAGGGGCGCGGGGATCTGCGGGCTACCACTCTCGTCGTGGTCGCTCGCGCAGTTCCCCGCGCCCCTTCAGGTCTGCTGAGGTCAGGCCTGTTGCTTTTTCTTGCCCAGTGTCGCCATGTAGGCCATGTCGCCGACGCCCACGATGATGATCGCGGCGACGAGCTGGAAGGCGTGGCGGCTCCAGTCGATGCCGGAGGTCTCGTCGACGCCCGCGGCCCGCGCGATGGCGTTGCCGGCGATGGCGCCCAGCATGCCGAAGATGGTCGTCAGCCAGAGGGGACTGTGCTGCTTGCCCGGGAGGATCGCCTTCGCGATCAGGCCCAGCACGAATCCCACGATGATCGCCCACAACCAGCCCATGGCTGCCTCCTAGTACGGCTCGACGTGAGCATTACGCCCAGTGTCGGCCCATGCGCCGTACGGCGCATGTCGAGTGGGCCGTACGTGCTACGGCGCAGGTCTCCCGCCCGGGCGGGAGGTGCCCCGGTCTCGTAGGCGGCGGAGGCGCGGCGTAACGTAGGACGTGTCCGGGCCCGGTTCCTTCGCCGGGGGCGGAGTGGGTACGGGCCGGGGAGAGTCCGATGCGGGCGGATGGTGGAATGTGATGCGGAAGCAGCACGCGGCAGGTAACGCCCAGGTTTTCCGGATCACCGGAGCCCGTCAGGGGCTTCAGGACGATGTCCGCGGCCGGCAGCGGCGGTATGTGATCTCGATGGGCGTGCGTACGCTGTCGGTGATCCTCGCGGTCTCGCTCTGGAACGTCGAACGGCACGTCGCGATCGTCGCGTTGGTACTGGGCGCTCTGCTTCCCTACGTCGCGGTGGTGATCGCCAACGCGGGGCGGGAGAACGCGCCGTCGTTGCCGTCGACTTTCGTGACCGCGCCCACGCCCCCGATGATCACGCCGCCGACCGCCGCGAGGGGCTCCGCGGAACCGTTCCCGGAAGACGTAGCGGGCGGTTCGGAGGCGGGTGTACGGGGGGAGCCGCGCGAGCGGACATGACCTTGGCGGAGGGTCCGAATCCGGAAATCGCCCCCGTACCAAGCTCAAGAAAAGCTCAGATCAATCATGTTGTTCCAGTGCCGGGCGACGGGCTAGCCGTGACATACTTCCTACGCGCTCCGCATCCCCCGTCGGAGCGACAGACCGACGCCGGGCAGCTCCCCCCGTGGCTGCTCGGCGTCGCCTTGTTCACCGCACTTTGTGAGACGAACCAGTGAGTGAAGAGACCGCCCCGATCTGCTCTGCCAAGGGCTGCCGAGCCGACGCGGTGTGGGTGCTCGCGTGGAACAACCCGAAGATCCATACGCCGGAGCGTCGCAAGACGTGGCTGGCGTGTGAGAAGCACCGGGAGCATCTGTCGCAGTTCCTCGGGGTGCGGGGGTTCCTGAAGGACGTGGTCCTGCTCGGGGAGTGGGAAGCGCGGGGTCAGGTTCCCTAACCGCCGATCGCCGACATCGGCCTGTCCGGCTGCACGAACGACGGGTCGTCCAGGCCGGCGCCGGCCTTCTTGCCCCACATCGCCACCTTCCAGATCCGGGCGATCTCCTCGTCCGGGGCGCCCGAGCGCAGGGCCGCGCGCAGGTCGGTCTCCTCCCTCGCGAACAGGCAGGTGCGGACCTGGCCGTCGGCGGTGAGGCGGGTGCGGTCGCAGGCCGAGCAGAAGGGGCGGGTGACCGAGGCGATGACCCCGACCACATGCGGTCCGCCGTCGACCAGCCAGCGTTCCGCGGGGGCCGAGCCGCGCTTCTCGGAACCCTCTTCCGTCAGCTCGAAGCGGGTGCGCAGGGAGGTGAGGATGTCGCCGGCCGTGATCATGCCGTCGCGCTTCCAGCCGTGCTGGGCGTCCAGCGGCATCTGCTCGATGAAGCGCAGTTCGTAGTCGTGCTCGACCGCCCAGGCCAGCAGGTCGGGGGCCTCGTCGTCGTTCAGACCCGGCATCAGGACCGAGTTGACCTTGACCGGGGTCAGACCCGCCTCTCGGGCCGCGTACAGGCCCTCGATGACGTCCTTGTGGCGGTCCCGGCGGGTGAGGGTCTTGAAGACGTCCGGGCGCAGGGTGTCCAGGGAGACATTGACCCGGTCCAGGCCCGCCGCCTTCAGGGCCGCAGCGGTGCGCTTGAGGCCTATGCCATTGGTCGTCAGGGACATCTGGGGGCGGGGATCCAGGGCCGCGACGCGCTCCACCATGCCCACCAGACCGGGGCGCAGCAGCGGCTCGCCGCCCGTGAAGCGGACCTCCTCGATGCCCAGCGAGGTGACCGCGATGTCGATCAGGCGGACGATCTCGTCGTCCGTGAGCAGGTCGGGCTTGGCCAGCCACTGCAGGCCCTCCTCGGGCATGCAGTACGTACAGCGCAGATTGCACCGGTCGGTCAGCGACACTCTCAGGTCGGTGGCCACTCGGCCGTAGGTGTCGATGAGCACGTGGGCCCCCTCCCTCGTCCGTGAACTGTCGGAGCACTCCAGGAGCGCTCTTTTCCCGTCACTTGCGAGCCTACGTGACCGCACCGACAACGACAGGTCCCGATCCCACGAGGTAAGACGCGGCCGTGTCGTAGGGATCTACGACACGGCCGCTCGGTGGATCGTCCTAGTGCGCGCCGGTGCCGGTCAGGGACCGGACCTCCAGCTCCGCGTACTTGCCGGCGTCGGGCTCCTCCTTGGACAGGACGGTGCCGAGCCAGCCCATCGCGAAGCCGAACGGGATGGAGATGATGCCCGGGTTCTTCAGCGGGAAGTAGGCGAAGTCGACGTCCGGGAACATCGCCTTCGGGTCGCCGGAGACGACGGGCGAGAACAGCACCAGGCCGACGGCGACGATCAGACCGCCGTAGATCGACCAGAGGGCGCCCTGGGTGGTGAACTTCTTCCAGAAGAGGCTGTAGAGGATGGTCGGCAGGTTCGCGGACGCGGCGACCGCGAAGGCGAGTGCGACCAGGCCGGCCACGTTGAGGTCGCGGGCGAGGGCGCCCAGGCCGATGGCCGCGGCACCGATGAAGACGGTCGCCAGGCGGGCCGCGCGGACTTCTTCCTTGCCGGACGCCTGGCCCTTGCGGATGACGTTGGCGTAGATGTCGTGCGCGAACGAGGACGACGAGGCCAGGGTCAGGCCCGCCACCACCGCCAGGATCGTGGCGAAGGCGACCGCCGAGATCGTGGCCAGCAGGATCGCGCCCCAGGCCGAGTCGACGCCGCCCAGGTGCAGGGCGAGCAGGGGGGCCGCCGTGTTGCCGGACGGGTTGGATTCGATGATCTCCTTCTGGTCGATCAGCGCGGCGGCACCGAAGCCGAGCGCGATCGTCATCAGGTAGAAGCCGCCGATGATGCCGATGGCCCAGTTCACGGACTTACGGGCGGCCTTGGCGTTGGGGACCGTGTAGAAGCGGATCAGGATGTGCGGGAGACCCGCCGTGCCGAGCACCAGGGCGATGCCCAGGGAGATGAAGTCCAGCTTGGAGGTGCCGGTGGCGCCGTACTGGAGGCCGGGCTCCAGGAAGGCGGAGCCCTTGCCGCTCTTCTCGGCGGCCGTGCCGAGCAGGTCGGAGATGTTGAAGTTGAACTTCAGCAGCACCAGGAACGTAATCAGGATCGTGCCGCTGATGAGGAGGACGGCCTTGACCATCTGGACCCAGGTGGTGCCCTTCATGCCGCCGATGGAGACGTACACGATCATCAGGATGCCGACGAGGGCGACGATGGCGACCTTGCCCGCGTCGGAGGTGATGCCGAGCAGCAGCGAGACGAGGACGCCCGCGCCGGCCATCTGGGCCAGCAGGTAGAAGATCGAGACGACGATCGTGGAGGTGCCGGCCGCGGTACGGACCGGGCGCTGGCGCATGCGGTACGCCAGCACGTCACCCATGGTGTAGCGGCCGGAGTTCCTGAGCGGCTCGGCGACCAGGAGCAGCGCCACCAGCCAGGCGACGAGGAAGCCGATGGAGTACAGGAAGCCGTCGTAGCCGAAGAGGGCGATGGCGCCGGCGATGCCGAGGAACGACGCGGCCGACATGTAGTCGCCGGAGACCGCGAGGCCGTTCTGGAAGGCGCTGAACTGGCGTCCGCCGGCGTAGAAGTCGGCGGCGTCCTTGGTCTGGCGGCCCGCCCAGACCGTGATGACGAGGGTCGCGACGACGAACACCGCGAAGAGGGTGATGATCAGCGGCCGGTGCTCGCTGGCCTCGCCGGCCGCCAGGACACTCTGCTGCGCGATGCTCATGCGTCGCCCTCCATACGGGACTTGATCGCCTCGGCCTTGGGGTCGAGCTGCGCGGCGGCGTGCCGCGAGTACCACCAGGCGATGAGGAACGTGGTGACGAACTGGGCGATGCCGAGAACGAAGGCGACGTTGATGTTGCCGAACAGCTTGGTGCCCATGAAGTCGCCGGCGAAGTTCGACAGCAGGACGTACAGCAGGTACCAGGCGATGAAGCCGACGGTCAGGGGGAAGGCGAAGGAGCGGTAGGAGTGGCGCAGTGCACCGAACTCCGCGCTCTCCTGCACCGCGGTGAACTCCTCGGTGCTGGGGAGTTTGTGCTGCTCTTTCGAGGGGGGCGGTGCGTCGGTAGCCACGGAGTCTCCTCGCGTTGCGGGTGCTGTTGCCACGGTGGACGGGGACGGGTCGGGATTCGGGGACGGGCTCGGTACGACGGACATGTGACGGCTCTGTTCCTCGCGGTGACCAGGGGGCTCGATCGTGCTCGTGCTCCCTGTCCAACGTCACGGCGGCACGCGAGGAGCGGTTCAACTGCCCGGGCTTCTTTCCGAAGTCACCTCGGGTAGGTCATTGCTGGCCAGCGACTTCGCGGGATAGCTTCGCCACTGCACCACCCGTCATGTACCTGCCCGAGCACCATCTGTGTTCGGGCGGTTCTCGTTTCCGGATGATGTGGAGACCCCATGTCCCGTCTGCGTTCCAGACGTCGGCTCGCACTCGCTGTACCCGTCGTTCTCTCGCTGACCGCCTCGCTCGGCTTCCTGCCGACGGCCGCGTCGGCCGCCCCGTACGCGGAGCCGACCGCGCAGGCCGCTGACGCGCCCAACCTGTCGTACGTGGTCAACACCAAGGTGGACCGCAAGACGATCGCGTCCGTGAAGAAGGCCGTCGTCGCCAAGGGCGGCACGATCGTCATCACGTACGAAAAGATCGGCGTGATCGTCGTCCACTCGGCCAACCCCGACTTCGGCGCACAGATACGCGCGGTGCGCGGCGTGCAGTCGGCGGGTGCGACGCGCACCTCGGCGCTGACCCCCGCGAGCACCACGGACGAGGGCGCGGCCCAGATCCTGACGAAGGCACAGGCCGAGAAGATCGAGAGCGCCTCCGCGGCCGACGCGGAGAGCGAGCCTCTTGAGGCCGACCAGTGGGACCTGCGCGCGATCGGCGCCGACAAGGCCGCACAGATCAACCCGGGCAGCAAGAAGGTCACCGTCGCCGTCATCGACACCGGCGTCGACGACACCCACCCGGACATCGCGCCGAACTTCTCCGCCTCGCAGTCGGCCAACTGCGACGGCGGTGTCGCGGACACCACCGAGGGCGCCTGGCGCCCGTACACCGTGGACGACTACCACGGCACGCACGTGGCCGGTGAGATCGCCGCCGCCCGCAACGGCATCGGTGTGGCCGGTGTCGCGCCCGGTGTGAAGGTCTCGGCCATCAATGTGACCGACCCCAGCAACGGCCTCTTCTACCCGGAGAGCGTCGTCTGCGCGTTCGTGTTCGCCGCCGACCACGGTGTCGAGGTCACGAACAACAGCTACTACGTGGACCCGTGGCTGTACAACTGCCTCGACGACCCCGACCAGAGGGCCATCGTCGACGCGGTCAACCGGGCCTCGCTGTACGCCCAGAAGAAGGGCACGCTCAACCTGGCCTCGGCGGGCAACTCCAACGACGACCTCGACTCGGACGCCCTCGTCGACGACAGCAGCCCCGACGACTCCACGCCGGTGACGCGCACCGTCGACCCGCACGAGTGCTTCGACGTGCCGACCCAGCTGCCGGGTGTCGTGACGGTCAGCGCGACGGGCGTGCAGAACCTGAAGTCGTACTACTCCTCGTACGGTTACGGTGTCGTCGACATCGCGGCCCCGGGCGGTGACCGGCTCTACCAGATCCCGGACACGCCGTCGAAGAACGGCCGCATCCTGTCGACCATGCCGAACAATTCCTACGGCTTCCTCCAGGGCACCTCGATGGCCTCGCCGCACGCCGCGGGCGTCGCCGCGCTGCTGAAGTCGACGCACCCGAAGGCGTCCCCGGCGCAGTTGCAGGCGCTGCTCAAGGCGCAGGCGACCAACCCGGGCTGCCCCGCCTCCTACGACCAGGACGGCGACGGCACGCAGGACGCGACCTGCGTGGGGGGCAAGCGGGTGAACGGGTTCTACGGTTACGGCATCGTCAACGCGCTGCGCGCGGTCAAGTAGCCCACGGACCACCCGCACGGTCCGCTCGTACCGCGAACGAACTGGAGACAGCATGACAGCGCCTGACCCGCGCTTTCGCCGTGCACTGGCCATCCCGGTCGGGATGGCCATGGCGACGGCACTCGCGTTCCTGCCGAACGTCTCGGCATCCGCGGCGGAGTCGGCGGCGGAGTCCCCCGCCGCGGACCCGACCTCGCTCAGCTATGTCGTCAACGTCAGCCCCGGACACGGGCCTTCGAAGCATGTGAAGAAGGCGATCTCCGAGGCCGGCGGCACGATCGTCACGTCGTACGACCAGATAGGCGTGATCGTCGTCCACTCGGCGAACCCCGACTTCGCCAAGGCCGTGCGCAAGGTGCGCGGGGTGGAGTCGGCCGGCAACACCCGTAACGCGCCGCTGCCCGCGCAGTCGACGACGGATGTGGGTACGCCGAAGGTGATCGACGCCGCGGACGTCGCGGCCGCCGAGGCGGTCGACGGACAGGATCCGCTGGAGCCCCTTCAGTGGGACCTGCCCGCCATCAAGGCGGACAAGGCGCACGAGAAGTCGCTCGGCAGCAGCAAGGTGACCGTCGCCGTCATCGACACCGGCGTCGACGACACCCACCCGGACATCGCGCCGAACTTCGACCGTGCGGCGTCGGTCAACTGTGTGACGGGCAAGCCGGACACGACCGACGGGGCGTGGCGGCCGACCACGGGGGAGAGCCCGCACGGCACGCACGTGGCCGGTGAGATCGCGGCCGCCAAGAACGGCATCGGCATGACGGGCGTGGCGCCCGGCGTGAAGGTGTCCGGCATCAAGGTGTCCACGACGGCCGGCTACTTCTACACGGAGGCCGTGGTCTGCGGCTTCGTGTGGGCGGCCGAGCACGGTGTCGACGTGACGAACAACAGCTATTACACCGATCCGTGGTACTTCAACTGCAAGAACGACCCGGACCAGAGGGCGCTCGTCGACGCCGTCTCCCGGGCCTCGCGGTACGCGGAGAAGAAGGGCGCCGTCAATGTCGCGGCGGCCGGCAACGAGAACTACGACCTCGCGGCCGACGAGATCACCGACCCGGTCTCCCCGAACGACGCCACGCCCTCGGACCGGGTGATCGACCCGTCGAAGTGCCTCGACATCCCGACCCAGCTGCCGGGTGTCGTGACGGTCGCGGCGACCGGGGCGAAGGGCATCAAGTCGTCCTTCTCCAACCATGGTCTGGGCGTCATCGACATCGCCGCGCCCGGCGGCGACTCGACCCGCTTCCAGACCCCGGCCCCGCCGGCCACCAGCGGCCTGATCCTGGGCACGCTGCCGGGCGGCGGCTGGGGTTACATGGCCGGTACGTCGATGGCCTCGCCGCATGTCGCGGGTGTGGCCGCGCTCATCAAGTCGACGCACCCGAAGGCCTCTCCGGCCCTGGTGAAGGCCCTGCTGTACGCGGAGGCCGACGCCACGCCGTGCACCGACCCGTACGACATCAACGGCGACGGGAAGGTCGACGCGGTGTGTGAGGGGTCGAAGAACTACAACGGCTTCTACGGGTGGGGTACCGCCGACGCGCTGGACGCGGTGACGAGGTGACGCTCACGCGCGCGTGATGTGAAGGGCCGGACGGGTGCCGTCCGGCCCTTTGCCGTGGTGCGGCAGGATCTCCGGCATGCATGTGTATGAAGATCCCGCCACCTGGGCTCCCGAACGGGTGCGGCCCAAGGGGCAGTTGGTGTTCCGTTTCGTCCTCACGGTCCTGTACACGCCCGTGCAGATCGTGATGTGGCTCGTGGCGCTCGTCGTCTTCCTGGCGATCTGCCTGATCACGGAGGTCATCACCGTGTTCAGCAGCTCCTACGAGCGGGGCCTCTTCAAGGCCGGGGACCGCGTACTGGACCCGTTGTCGAAGTGGCCCGCCTGGTGTGTCAGCTGGCCGGAGATGCGGCACGAGGGCGACATCGCGTACTACCGGGCGCGGGTCGAGAGGGTGGTCGGCCGCTGGACCGAGAAGGCCTCGGCCCCGCGCGTCCCCAAGAAGCCGCGGCCGCCGGTCGAGTGTGCGATTCCGCTGCGCGACTACCGGGGCGTGGGCGGTGCGTACGTCGCCCAGGTCGCTGTCGCACAGGGCTGGGAGCCGCGGCCGACGGATGTGCGCAAGGAGGTGCGTCTGTGGTGGTCCGCCGCATCACACATTGATTGAATCAATGTTGATTTGATCAATAGTGCATAGTGAAGTCATGACTGGGGTGATGCGCGGAGGCGCTCTTCAGGCGCGGCTTCCGGTACGGGAGTTGGCGCGCGCCTGTGTCGACGCGTGCGCGCTGGCCGCCGCCGGACTGGGGGCACGGCGGGCCGGGCTCGACGAGGTGCCCGCCGTGCGGGTGGACGACGGCGCCGTCGCGACGGCGTTCACGAGTGAGCGGCATCTGTTGGTCGATGGTCGGGCACCGGTCACCTTCGCCCCACTGTCGCGGTTCTGGCGGACCGCGGACGGGTGGGTGCGCACCCACGCCAACTATCCGCACCACCGGGAGCGGCTGCTCAGGGTGATGGGTCCGCCGGACACCCTTGAGGAGGCCTTCGCCGAGCGGTCCGCCCTGGAGGTCGAGGAAGCCGTGTACGCGGCCGGCGGCCTCGCCGTCGCACTGCGGACGCCACAGGAGTGGAAGGCGCACCCCCAGGCCGTGGCGGTGGCCGCGCGGCCGTTGGTCGAACGCGGGCGGCTCGACTCCGCACGCGCGCGTGCGTTCACTCCCCTCGAAGGCACTCCGCTTGAAGGCGCTCCCCTGCTGCCCGCCGCCGGGGTGCGCGTCCTGGACCTGACGCGGGTCGTCGCGGGGCCCGTCGCCACCCGCACGCTCGCCCTGCTGGGCGCGGACGTCCTACGGGTGGACTCTCCGAAGTCTCCCGAACTCCCCGACCAGCACGCCGACACGGGCTTCGGGAAACGGTCGGCGACCCTGGACCTGGCGGTCGACCGGCGCGCCTTCGACGAGTTGCTGAGCGCCGCGGACGTGGTCGTCACCGGGTACCGGCCGGGCGCCCTGGACCGGTTCGGGCTGTCCGCGCGGGCGCTGGCGGAGCGGCGGCCGGGCATCGTCGTGGCGCAGTTGTCGGCCTGGGGCGCGTTCGGGCCCTGGCGTGAGCGGCGCGGGTTCGACAGTCTCGTGCAGGTGGCGACCGGGATCGCGGTGGTGGAGGGGTCGGTGGAGCAGCCGGGGGCGCTGCCCGCGCAGGCCCTCGACCACGGCACGGGGTACCTGCTGGCGGCGGAGGTGCTGCGGGCGCTGGCCGAGCAGTCGGACGAGGGTGGCAGCCGGTTCGTACGGCTGGCTCTGGCCCGGACGGCGGCATGGCTGATGAACGACATCGCGGCCGATCCCCACGGGGGTGCTCCGTACGGCGGGCCCGATGCCTGGCTCGCCGAGACGGACAGCGGGATCGGGCGGCTGCGGTACGCCCTGTCCCCCGTGTCCTTCGCGGGCGGGCCGGTGGGCTGGGCGCGGCCGCCCGGTCCCTGGGGTGCCGATCCGGCGCGCTGGGGGTGAGCGGCGGTCGGCCGGAAGACGTACCCGTGGGCGGAATGCCGTACCGCCAGTTGTTTTCCTGGACTTGCCCTGTTCTGCGACGGCTGGTGAAGATCTTGAGGTGACCTTGATGAGACCCGGCACCGAGGCGGCCGACACAGGTGGGCCGCCGACGCGTCGGCCCGGTACCGGCCGGGCCGTCGCGGTCCTCGTCCTGGTGGCCCTCGGCGCGCTGATCCCGCTGCTCGGCCCGTCCACCGCGCTGCACGGCACCGGGGAGGCCGCGGCGCCCGGCGTCGGCGGCATCGCGCTGCTGCGGGCGGTGCTGTTCGCGGCGCTGTGCGTCCCGGTGGGCGAGCTCTTCGTGAACCGGCTGGCCCGTTCCGTGCCCGGCGCTCCCCCGGCCGCACCGCGCAGCTGGGCCCCGTACGCGGCCGCCGCCGGTTTCGTCGCCGCGCTGGGGCTCGCGTCGGTCGTGGCGACCGGCAACCTCGTGCCGCACAGCCTCGCCGACATCGACGTCGGCGGCCTGTACGAGTCCCGGGACGGCAAGCTCGCGCTCATCGAGGTCAACGCGTTCCTCGTGGCGGGCCTGTGCGCCCGTTCGGCCCGCCCCGCCGCACAGGTCTGGCCGCTGGCCGCGGTCGTCGCGGCAGAGGCCCTGCGGGCGCATCCCGCGACCGAGCAGAGCCCGTTGATCGGGTCGGGGCTGACACTCGTCCATCTGACCTGTGCGGCGCTGTGGGTGGGCGGGCTGCTGTACGCGCTGCGGACGCTGCGCCGGTGGGGGCCGACGGAAGCGGGCGCTGCTCTGCTGGGCCGCTACGCGCGCGTGGCCGTCGTCCTGCTCGCCGTGATCACCGCCACCGGGGTGTGCAGCACGCTGCGCCGGATGCCGCCGGGCACGGTCCTGGACCAGCTGACGGCGACCGCGTACGGGCGTGTGCTGCTCGCCAAGGTGCTGCTCGTGGCCGTGGTCGCCGCGCTCGCCCTGTGGGCGCGGTTCCGGCTGCGCCGGGCGCCCGACCCGCTGACCGCCTGCTCCCCCGCGCGGGCGGAGGTCGTCGCGCTGGGCGTGGTGGTCGTGGTGTCGGGGCTGCTGACGGCGCTGCCGGTGCCGATCCGCTGGTGAGCCGCCCTGGGGAGGGTCAGTGGGCGACGAGCACCTTGAGGGCCGTCCGCTCGTCCATCGCCTTGTAGCCGGCCGGAACGTCCTCCAGGCCGAGGGTCAGGTCGAAGACGGGCGACGGGTCGATGGTGCCGTCCAGGACGTCGGCCAGCAGCTCCGGGATGTACGCCCGGACCGGCGCGACACCGCCGCGCAGCGCGATGTTCCGGTCGAACATGACACCCAGGTCGATCCCGGTGCCGCTGCCGTGCGGCACGCCCACCCAGCCGATGGTGCCGCCGTCACGCGTGATGTCGACCGCGGTACGCATGGACTGCTCGGTGCCGACGGCCTCGACGACGGCGTGCGCGCCCTGCCCCCGGGTGAGTTCACGGAGGGCCTCGACCGCCGCGTCCCCGCGCTCGGCGACGACGTCGGTGGCGCCGAAACGGCGGGCGATGTCGGTACGGGCCCGGTGGCGCCCGAGCGCGATGATCCGCTCGGCGCCCAGCCGCTTGGCGGCGAGCACCGCGCACAGGCCGACGGCCCCGTCGCCGACGACGGCGACCGTGGCCCCCGCGCGGGCTCCGGCGCCGAGGGCGGCGTGGTGGCCGGTGCCCATGACGTCGGACAGGCTCAGCAGGGCGGTCAGCAGACGGTCGTCGGAGGCCGCGTCCTTGGGCAGCTGGACGAGGGTGCCGTCGGCGAAGGGCACGCGCACGGCCTCGCCCTGGCCGCCGTCGTAGCCGACGGAGCCCCAGAAGCCGCCGTGCTCGCAGGAGGTGTTCAGACCCTCGCGGCAGTAGTCGCAGACACCGTCGGACCACATGAAGGGCGCGACGACGAGGTCGCCGCGGCGGACGGTGCCCACCTCGGAACCGGTCTCCTCGACGACGCCGAGGAACTCGTGCCCGATGCGCTGCCCCGGCTGCCGGGTGGCCGTGCCGCGGTACGCCCACAGGTCGCTGCCGCAGATGCAGGAGCGCAGCACGCGGACGACGGCGTCGGTGGGCAGCTGGACCACGGGGTCGGGCACGTCCTCCACGCGCATGTCGAAGGGGGCGTGGATGGTGGTGGCGCGCATGGCGAGGATCCTTCTCGTCTCTGGTGGTACGTGCGCTCAGGGGGTGGTCGAGCGCACTTCACCGTACGCCGACTCCCGCGGCCGTCGCTCGCCGAGTACCCCGGTGACCAGCAGTGACTGCGCGGCCATGTAGGTGAGCATGATCCACAGGTCCGGTCGGGGCGGCTGGGGCCACTGCGCGACGCCGGTCGCGATGAGACTGTCCGAGAGCACGAAGAGCGCGCCGCCGAGCCCGGCGAGAAGGCCGAGCCGGGTCGCGGCCGTGTACGCCATGGCGGTGAGCAGCAGGCTGTACCCCGCGACCGGGACGCGCAGGTCGGCGGGCAGGTCGGGCCAGAGCAGGGCGACGGTGGCGACGAGGACGGTGCCGTAGGCGGGGGCGAGGAAGGCACTGCGCGCGCGTGTCTCGTCGTACGACCTGAAGAGCGCGAGGTAGCAGAGGTGCCCGGCGGCGAAGGAGCCCATCCCGGCGAAGAAGGCGGGCTCGGCGTCGAGGAGGAGCAGGGTGTCGCCGCCCCAGCCGCACAGCAGGGCGGCGATCAGCAGCCGGGGTGCGCCGCGGGATGCCGCGTATGCGGCGAGGAGCGGCATCAGGAGGGGTTTGGCGACGGTGTGCCCGGTGTCCCAGCCGGCGGCCAGACAGACCAGGTCGACGACGGCCGCGAGGGCGAAGGCCGCTGCGAGTGGGCGTCTCACGCGGGCACGGTCTCCTCGGCCGGTTCCGCCACCGGCGCCGGCTTCCACCCCGGCCCCCGGAACACCCGCCCGGCGCGCTCGCGCCAACTGTGCGCCGCCTTGATGTCCTTGACGATCGACACGTACTCATGAGTGGCGACCTTGATCGGGTTGAACGTGTCGATGTTCTTGGTCAACCCGTACACAGGCCGTTCGGTCTCGGCGACGAACGATCCGAAGAGCCGGTCCCAGACGATGAGGATGCCGCCGAAGTTGCGGTCCAGATAGCCGCCCTGGGAGGCGTGGTGGACCCGGTGGTGGGAGGGCGTGTTGAAGACGGACTCGAACCACCGGGGCATCTTGTCGATGCGCTCGGTGTGGATCCAGAACTGGTAGACGAGGTTCGCCGAGGAGCAGAAGGCCAGGGCCGCGGGGTGCACACCGGCGGCGATCAGGGGCACGTAGAACGGCCACACGGTCAGCGTGGTCCACGGCTGGCGCAGCGCGGTGGTGAGGTTGAACTTCTCGCTGGAGTGATGGACCACGTGACAGGCCCACAGGATGCGGATGACGTGGTGGCCGCGGTGCGACCAGTAGTAGAAGAAGTCCTGCGCGAGCAGCATCAGCGGGATCGTCCACCACAGCACAGGCACGCGCAGCGGCGTGAGTTCGTGGAGCGCGGTGTAGATCGCGACGATCGGGATCTTCCAGAGGAAGTCGAAGGCGAGGCTTCCCAGTCCCATGCCGACGCTGGTCGCGGCATCCTTCGTCTCGTATCCGGCGGCGTCCTCATCGGGATGGATACGGACGCTGATCACCTCGACCACGGTGAGCAGCACGAAGGCGGGTATCGACCACAGCACGACATCGGGCAGGTTCGGCATGCTCGCACCGTAGAACCGCCGGTGGGCCACGGCTAGACGTTGTTACCGACAAGTATTACCGGGGGTACGCGCTTACTTGTTGGTGATCTCCACCAAAGCCACTACCAGCGGTTTCAGACTCCGGCCGCCCCCAGCAGCGTCCCCGCCGCATAGGTCACCCCCATCGCCAGCGCCCCGCCGGCCACGTTCCGCAGCATCGCGCGGGCGGGCGCCGCGGCGCCGAGGCGGGCGCTGCTCCAGCCGGTGAGGGCGAGGGCGGCGAGGACCGAGACGATGGTGACCGTGAGGCGCCAGGCGGACGGCGGAAGCACCATCGCCAGGAGCGGGAGCAGGGCGCCGGCGGTGAAGGCCAGGAAGCTCGCCCACGCGGCGTGCCAGGGGTTGGTCAGCCGGTCGGGGTCGATACCGAGCTCCACGCGTGCGTGGGCGCGCAGTGCGTCCCGCGCGGTGAGCTGTTCGGCGGCCTCCATGGCCACGTCTCGGGACAGTCCGCGTTCCTGGAGGAGTTCGGTGAGCTCCTCCAGTTCGGCCTCGGGCTGCTCGCGCAGCTCCCTCTTCTCGACGGCGAGTGCGGCCTTCTCCGAGTCCCGTTGGGTGGAGACGGAGACGTACTCCCCGGCCGCCATCGACATCGACCCCGCGAGCAGCCCTGCCAGGCCCGCCGTCAGGAGGGCCGAGCGGTCGTCCGTGGCGCCGGCGACGCCGACGACGAGGCCCGCGGTGGACACGATGCCGTCGTTGGCTCCCAGGACGGCCGCCCGCAGCCAGTTCAGCCGCTCGGCGAGCGCGCCGCCGTGGGCCTCGTCATGCGTGGGTTCGGTCACAGACGGGAGGATCGCACCCCGGGCGCCACCGGAGCCGGACCGACGCACGCCGACCCGGCCCGGCACTCCCCCGGTTCCGCAGGGCCTCACCAGACCCGTACCGACGCCCCCTTCGCGAACACCGGGCTCGTCGCGTCCGGCGGTGGCTCGGTGAGCGGCTCGGCGATCTCCTCGACCGTCGGGCCGACCTTCGCCGCGATGGGGTCGAGGAGGTCCAGGTCGAAGCCGTACACGCGCGCGGCGTTGCCGCCGACCATCGCGGCGACCTCCGCGCGGGGCACGTGCGCGTAGGCGAACCTCAGGCCTTCGCGCGAATACGGATACGTCCCCTCGTCGTGCGGGTAGTCGCTCCCCCACATGATCTTGTCGACGCCGATCCGGTCGCGCAGCGGCACCTCGTGCGGCCGCATGAAGCTGGCGCCGACGAAGCAGTTGTCGCGCCACACCTCGGAGGGCGCGTCGCCCATCCGGGCGGCCAGGCCCGCGCCGAACTTGGACTCCGCCGTGGACGCCCGTGTCGCGGCGGCGACCAGGCGCCCGTGGTAGTAGTCCAGCATCTCCAGCACACCCGGGATCCACCCCGAACCCTGCTCGGTGAGCACGAGCCTCAGCTCCGGGTACCGGCGGAAGGCACCGCCGAACACCAGGTGCCACAGCGCCCGGTGCGAGAACCAGGTGGTCTCGACCATGAAGACCGCGCGGGCCGCCGGTTCGTCGCCGAGCGGCGGGGAGGCCGAGCCCGCGTGGTGGTTGACGGGGACGCCGAGTTCCGCGCAGACGGCCCAGATGGGGTCGTACGTCGACGAGTAGAGCTCCGGGAGGCCGCTGCCCGGCGGAGTGCCCGGCAGCAGCAGGCCGCCCTTGAGGCCCGCCTGGACGGACCGGCGGATCTCCTCGACGGCCTCCTCGACGTCGTTCAGGAGGATCTGGAAGACGCCCGCCCGCCGCCCCGGGGCCGCCGCGCAGAAGTCCGCCAGCCAGCGGTTGTGGGCGCGCAGACCGGCCCAGCGCCGCTCGAACTCCCCCGGGTCCGGTGCGGGCGCCATGAGGGAGCCCGACGGGAAGAACGGCGGGATGGTGTTGGGGAACACCACCTCCGCGACGATCCCGTCCTCCTCCAGCTCCGCGAGCCGCCGCTCGGAGTTCCAGTTCTTGTCGGCCGTGTCGGCGAGCAGGTCCTCGTAGGGATTGACGTACGTCGCCGCCCACGCGTCGAACTCGTCGTGGTACCGCCGCTCCAGATAGGGCTTGTAGTCCAGCAGGTCGGCGCCCGCATGGCAGTCGGCCGAGATGACCGTGTAGCGCTCCTCGCCCACGGAACTCATGGCGTCACCCCCAGGGTCGGGAAGTCATGGTCCGTCAGCCAGTGCCGGCCGACCTCGCGCGAGCGCGCCCAGGACGCCTCCACGGCCGTCTGGTCGGCGGACTGGCCCAGGTCGGCGGGGGTGGGGCCGATACGGCGGGCGAGCGGGGTCAGCTTCGCCACGTCGAAGCCGAAGACCTCCGCCGCGGCCTGCCCCAGCATGCGGCGGGTCTCCGTCACCGGGATGTCGTGGAAGGTGCGCTTCAGCCACGCGCGCGTGTCGGGCCAGGTGCCCTCGGGGTGCGGGAAGTCGCTGCCCCAGAGGATGTTGTCGACGCCGATCTCGTAGCGCTGGGCGAGTTCACGGCGCTTGGTGTTGGTCGCGCAGACGAAGACCTGCCGGTCGAGGTACTCGTGGGGCGGGCGCCTCACCTCCTGGAAGGGCGAGAGCTTCTTGCCGCCGTGTGCGCCGAGGTAGAGGCGGTCCATGAACCACAGCAGGTTCGGGAGCCACCAGCAGCCCGACTCGGCGACACCGAACCTCAGCCCCGGGTGGCGTTCGAAGACGCCCGACCAGAGCAGGAACCACAGCGGACGGGCGGGCCACCAGGTGACCTCGGAGACGAAGATCCCGAGGTGGTCGCCGTACTCGTGGCGCGGCGCGGCACCGGAGTGGGTCATCACCGGCATCCCGCACTCGGCGGCCGCCGCCCACACCGGGTCGTAACGGTGGTCGTGGTAGGGCTCCTTGTCTACCCACATGGACGGGATCATCAGCGCGCCGAGCCCGGACTCCCTGGCCCGGTACACCTCGGCGACGACCCGCTCGGTCGGGGCGGTGACCGGCAGCAGGGCGACCCCACAGTGCCGTTCGGGGTGCTCGGAGACGAAGTCGGCCAGCCAGCGGTTGTGCGCCTGGGCGCCCGCCATGCCGAGCTCGGGGTCGTGATCGCCGGAGAGCCCGAGCCCCACGCCGAAGGGCGCGGCGGTCTGGCTGTCGACCGCGTCGGCGTCCGGGAAGACGACCTCGGCGGCCACCCCGTCGCCGTCCAGCTCCTTGAGCCGCTGGGCGGTCTCCCAACCCCCGCGCAGGCCCTCCTCGTTGTCCTGGAACCACTTGCTGGCGAACGCCTCGTTGCGGATGCCGAGCCGGGTCATCTCCTCGCGGCGCCGGTCGCGTCCGGCGAGGAAGTCGTCGAACTCCCGGTGGAATCGGGAGTCCAGATAGGGCCGGTACTCCTCGGTGGGCAGTCCGGCGTGGCAGTCGGAGGAGATGATCAGGTACGGGTCGTCCTGGTCGGTCATCGAGACCCCCTAGGTCCGGTCGGTCCAGTCAGTCCAGGATGAAGTTCTCTAGGTACGACGGGTTCGCGCGGTCGAGCATCGACTGCGCCCGCGCCCTGATCTGGGCGTCACTGTGCTCGCTCGGCGGCAGGATCCAGAAGCGGTCGGCGCGGATGCCGTCGACCACGGTCTCGGCCACCTCCTCGACCGGCGTGAACTCCACCTCCCGGCCCGCCTCCCGCATCGCGGTCTCCCACTGGTCGAGGCTGCGGTACGGCGTCCTGCGCGGCCGCTCCTTGGCGTACCGCTCGGGCCGGTTGCGGTGCGACTCCCACAGGCCCGTGCGGAGCATGTGCGGGCCGGGGAAGAGGACGGAGGCGCCCACGCGTGCGTGCTCGGCCTTCAGATGGGCGTACAGGGACTCGGTCATCGTCACGACGGCCGCCTTGGTGACGGCGTACACGGAGGCGGTGGGGAGCGGGGCGATGCCACCGTCGCCGGAGGACGTGTTGACCACATGACCGGGCTGACCCGACTTGATCATGTGAGGGACGAACGCCTGGACGCCGTGGAAGACGCCCCACACATTGACGGAGAACGCCCACTTCCAGTCGTTCGGTTCGTGCTCCCACATCCGGCCCTCGGCGCCCGAGCCGACCCCGGCGTTGTTGCACAGCACATGGACGGCCCCGTACGTCCCGTAGGCGAAGTCCGCCAGCTCCAGGACCTGTTCGCGCTCACCGACGTCCACCACGCGCGCGTGCACGTCCGCACCGTCCGCGCGGAGGCCCGCCACGGCCTTCTCCAGGGCGCCCTCCTCGACATCGGCGAGGACGACCTTCAGCTTCCCGGCGGCGAACCGGCGGGCCATCGCGAGGCCGAGGCCGCTCGCCGCGCCGGTGACCACGGCGACCTGTCCTTCTCTGAGGTCCATCACGTACTCCCCTCGGGGGGCGCGTCGAGGACCTGCGCCGGATCGTCGTAGCGCTGGTGGATGTACGGCAGCAACGCCTGCGCGTCGACCCGCTCGACCACCTTGCCCCGCTGGTCGCTGGTCTTCTCGCCGATGGTGATCTCGACGAGGCGGCGGACCGGGAGGTCGGCGACCGGGTCGTACATCGACTCGCGCAGGACGACGTCGCCGGTGATCCGTTCGAGCTTGCGGACCTTCTCGTTGCGCAGGCAGTGCACGAGGACCGGGTCGGCCTCGAAACCCGAACCGTCCACGGCGGGCAGGAACTTGAAGTAGAAGTCGGTCTTCTGGACCGGTTCCGGCAGCGGCAGCTCGCCGGCGACCGCGCCGCGCACCTCGGCGAAGGCGATGCCATGGCGGGCGAGGAACGCGCGGACGACCAGGCCGTCGCGCTCGACGACCACCTCGCCGAGCTTCTTGGGTTCGCCGAAGACCTCGCGACCGCCGACGAGGGCCCGTTCGTGGGTCATCGGCATGACGAGGGGATACCAGCCCTCGACGCCGTCATGGGCCGCGGCGACCGCGAACGAGCCGGCGCCGAGCGGATATCCGGGCAGGTCGACCTTGCTGATGTTGACCCGGGCCAGCGGCCGGGCCGTGGGTTTCAGGGGTGGTGGCAGGACCGCCGCGACCGCGTCCGGGTCGGTCTCCCAGATCGCCACCACGCCGGTGGACCAGATGTCCGGGAGCCTGGAGCTCGCGGTGCGCGCGGCGGCGATCTCCGCCTCGGTCCGTGCGCCGTACCGTACGCGTGCCATGTCGTACCGCCCTTCTTCTGATGGGCCGTCACCTGTAACACAGTTACAGCACCCGCCCCGCGGGGTAAATACGCGTGCACGAGCCGGACTTGGGGGCAGCATGGCGAGACCGTCGCTCACCCGGGACGAGATCCTGGACACGGCCGCGAACCTGGTGAGGCAGCACGGCCCCGAGGCGCTGACGATGCGCAAGCTCGCCGCCGAGCTGGGCACCGCCGTGACCTCGATCTACTGGCATGTCGGCAACCGGGAGTCGTTGCTGGACGCGCTCGTCCAGCGGACCGTGGCCGATCTGGGCGAGTTCCGGCCGGTCGGGCGCACCCCCGTCGAGCGGGTCGTCTCGGTGGCCCGCATCCTGCGCCGGCGGCTGCGCGCCCATCCGCATCTGATCGCGATGGTCCACGAACGCGGCCTGACCGAGCGGATGTTCCTGCCCGCGCGGCAGGCGCTGGTGCGCGAGGTGCACGCGGCCGGACTGCGCGGCCCCCGGGCGGTGGAGGCGGTGCGGGCGGTGCAGTTCCAGGTCGTGGGCTTCGTCCTCGTGGAACGCAACCGGGAGCGCGCGCCCGCGCAGCGGCCCGCCGAGGAGACGACCGCGTACGACGACCCGGAGCTCGCCCGTGCCTTCGCCCGGCCGGTGAACGAGGAGCGGCTGTTCGTCACGTCCGTACGGGCGCTGACGCGATCACTGCTCGAAGACAAGTGACCCGAGAACAAATAAGTGGCGTCGCACAGACGCGCTCTCCTACATTCGTGATCGCGGGGGCGGCTCCGCAAGCGTGCTTCCTTCTCCCTTTCCGACGCTGACAGCGCGCTCACTCCCCGCCTCCCGCCTCTCTTCTTCCTCTCTTCCTTCCCGCCGGGGGCCTCCGCTTGTCCGTACTGTCGTCCGTGCTGCTCCGCCGCCTTCGTACCGTCTACGTCGACCAGGCCGGGCCCCGCCCGGGCGACCCGTCGACGGCGCCAGGGCTCGTCGCGCTCGAAGCCGAGCTGCTGGACCGGGGATTCGCGCCGACGGCGGAGCTGCGCACGGCGCTCGCCTGGCTGGGGCCCACCGGGCTCGGGGACGCGGGCCGGCAGCTGATCCGGCACATCGACGCCGAACTGGGCGCGGACCGCACCCATATGCCGATGTTCCGCAGCTTCCCGGCCTCGGTGCCGGACGACACGTTCCAGCTGTTCGTCGACCGCATCTTCACCCTGCTGCTCCAGTGGCCGGCCCAGCCGTGTGTGCTGTGCGGCACGGTGGGCAGCGTGCACGCGGTGTCGCCGTGCGCGCATCTGGTGTGCCGGGAGTGCTGGGACGGCACGGACTACGCGGGCTGCCCGATCTGTCATCGCCGTATCGACCGGGCCGATCCCTTCCTGAAGCCGGAGCGGCCGCGCCAGGAGCGTGAACTCGCCGTCGGGCCGCTGAAGTTGCTCACGCTCGGCATCGACGCGAAGGCGGACGCGGTCCGGGCCCTGCTGAAGCTGCTGGCCCGGCGCACCCCGCTGCCGCCGCAGGACCGGGACGACGTGAAGATCCTGCTGTCGCACGCGCCGGCCGGTCTCGACTGGTTCCCGGCGGACATCCCGGTGCGCGGGACCAAGGCGCTGGTCCTCGGCACGCTGCTGCTCGACCGGCACACGCGCGTGCGGGCGACCGAGCTCCTGGCCACGCATCTGACGACCGCGACGGACGTGCTGCGGCTGCTGTGCGTGTGGTCCGGCGGCGAGGCCGACCTGCTCGATCCTCCCCGTATGCGCTCCCTGCCGCGCGCGCTGCGCCGGCAACTGCTCGGCCTGCTCGACGGTCTGGCGATGCCGTCGCTGGTCGAGGACGTGCTGCGGCACCCGGGCGCGTGGAAGCGCGCCGCCGAGATCCTGCACCCGTACGAGCGGCACGCGCGCCACCCGAAGGCCGCGCTCGCGTTCGCCGTCCTGCGCGCCACGGACACCTCCGAGGGCGCGCTCGGCGAGGCGCTGCTGCGGACCGCCGCCGAGCACCCGGACGCGGTGCGGGTCGACGGTGTCCGCGTCAAGCCGGCCACCTGGACGGCACACGTCGAACAGGCGCTGCACGAGAAGGACATGACGGCCGCCCTGGAGCTGCTCGCCCGGCGGCCGGGCGAACTGCTGCGCAGGCTGGACCATCTGCTGCGGCTGCGCGAACTCGACGCGCTGCCGCAGGGGTTCGGGGACGTCCTGCGCCGTGTGCTGCCCAAGGCGGGACCGGGTCCGCTGCTGGCCGCGCTCGGCCGGATGCGGATCCGTCATCTCCCGGGAGGGCGGCGGGTGTTCTTCCCGCGCGGGCAGGTGACCCACTCCTTCACGATCGACGACACGCGCGTGCCGCTGTCGTCGGCGGTGACGGACGAGGTGTGCGCGCTGCTGGAGGCGGAGGCGCTGCGCCGCCTCTCCGACGGGCCTCGGCTCGACCTGGCCGTACTGGACTCGGCACTCACCGGCCTCGCGGTGCCGGCCGCCGAGAGCGCCGCTTCCAAGGCCCTCGTCACCGTGCCGCGCGGCAGCACCCAGCCGCTGCCCGAGGGGGAGGTCCTGCGGCTCTTCCTGCACTGGACGGAGCCCGCCGGCACCCGGGTGGACCTGGACCTGTCGGTGGCGCTGTACGACGGGGACTGGGAGTTCGCGGGTCTGTGCGACTACACCAGCCTGGTCCACGAGGGCCGTTCGGCGGTCCACTCCGGCGATCTGACCTCGGGGCCCGCCCCGGACGGGGCGACCGAGTACGTCGACCTGGACCTCGGCGCGCTCGCCGACCGCGGGGTGCGGTTCGCGCTGCCTGTCGTCTTCAGCTTCAACGACGTCCCGTTCGAGGCGCTCCTGGACGCCTTCGCCGGCTTCATGGCGCTGCCGTCCGCCGCCCTGGGTGACCGTGACGCGTCCTACGACCCGCGTACGGTCCGTCAGCGGTACGACCTGGTGGGCGACTCGCGCATCCACGTCCCGATGCTGGTCGACCTGGAGCACCGCACGTTCCTGTGGACCGACCTGCATCTGCCGGCCGCCGAGGGCTTCCACAGCCTGTACGCGCACGGGGCCGACCTGGGACGGGTCGCCGAGGACCTGCACCAGTACTTCTCCTGCGGCCGTACGACCCTGTGGGACCTGGCCGTGTGGCGGGCGGCCGCGCGGGGCGACGAGGTCGCGGTGGTACGACGCGCACCGCATCCGCGCACGGTGGACGAGCTCTGGCGCTACCGGCGGCACGCTGGGGAGCCGGACACGGAGTTCGCGGCACGCGTGCGTGCCCTGGAGCCGCCGGAGAGCCGGCAGCCGTCCGAGGACGCCGACGCCCTCGCGGGTGAAGCGGCCGCGAAGAAGCACGTGTTCCTCGCACTCGTCCACGGCGGAGTGGCTCCCGCGGGCGCGACCGGGTCGGCGTACCGGCTGCTGCCGGGTCCCGTCGACGGCTGCGGACTGGAGGTGCTGACGGCGGGTGATCTGGTGGCGGCGCTGGGGTGAGGGGGGAAGTGCCGGGCGCCGAGCCAGTGTTGCGTCTCCCATGCCGGTCCATGGCACACGGCCGGGTGCGCGCGGCGCTGTCAGTGGGGGCCCGTATCCTCAGGGACCATGCTCGAAGACCAGACGACCGCAGCGTCCTCCCCCACGATGTGGCCGGCCGCGTATCCGCAGGGGTACGCGGTCGTCGACGTGGAGACCACCGGCCTCGCCCGGGACGACCGGATAATCTCCGCGGCCGTCTACCGGCTGGACGCGCGCGGCGAGGTCGAGGACCACTGGTACACGCTGGTCAACCCGGAGCGCGACCCCGGCCCGGTGTGGATCCACGGTCTGACGAGCGATGTGCTTCGGGGCGCGCCCCTCTTCCAGGACATCGTCGAGGAGTTCTCGACCCGGCTGGACGGCCGGGTGCTCGTCGCGCACAACGCGGTCTTCGACTGGCAGATGATCGCGCGGGAGTACGCGCGTGCGGAGCGCGAGGCACCGGTGCGGCAGCGGCTGTGCACCATCGCGCTGTCCAAGGAGCTCGCCCTGCCGCTGCCCAACCACAAGCTGGCCTCGCTGGCCGCCCACTTCGGCGTCGTTCAGCAGCGCGCGCACCACGCGCTCGACGACGCGCGCGTGCTCGCGGAGGCGTTCCGGCCGAGCCTGCTGGCGGCGGCCGAGGGCGGCGTACGGCTGCCGCTGCACGAGTGCCGGCCGCTGACCGAGTGGACGGACCGGGCCGTGCCCCGCCAGCAGCAGCCGTCGAGTTACAGCAGTTACCGGCCGACCAGTTGGCGCCCTGCCCGCAAAAGGCCCGCATGCCCCTATCCCAACCCAGGGCGTTACGAAGAGGGCAAACCGCTCAAGCAGGGCATGCGCATCGCCTTCTCCGGGGACACCTCGACCGAGCGCGACCTCCTGGAGGACCGCGCGATCGAGGCCGGGCTGCACATCGCCACCAGCATCTCCCGGCTGACCAGTCTGCTCGTCACCAACGACCCGGACTCGGGCACGTCGAAGGTGGTCAAGGCCCGGCAGTTCGGCACGCCGGTCGTCGACGAGGCGGCCTTCGGGCAGCTCCTCGGCAATGTGGCGGCGGCGTCGGAGGGCTGACCGTACGGACGGGTGATTGCGCCGCGACTCGCCCGTCACCGTCTCGCCCGTGCCGGACCGACGGCTCACCCTGTGGCGCATGGCGACTTGTGAAGTATGCGGAAACAACTACGGCATGACCTTCGAGGTGCACGCACAGGGAGCGGTGCACGTCTTCGACTGCTTCTCCTGTGCGATCCACCGCATGGCCCCGATCTGCGAGCACTGTCGTGTGCAGATCATCGGCCAGGGCGTCGAGGTCGAGGGCCACTGGTTCTGCGGCGCCCACTGCGCCCGCGCGGAGGGAAAGGTGGGCATCGTCGACCGCGTCTGACCACACCCCTGTGCGAACACCCCATGACCCGAGTTGTACGGTCATGGGGTGTACCGCTTCCTGTTGTCCCGGCAGTGGGTGATCCTCACGCTGGTCGCCCTCGTTCTCATCCCCACGATGATCCGGCTGGGCATCTGGCAGATGCATCGCTACGAGGAGCGCAGCGCCCGCAATCAGCTGGTCTCCGACGCCCTGTCCGCCGACCCGGTGCCGGTGGAGAGGATGACGGCCGCCGGGCACACCGTCACCAGCAAGGAGCGGTACCGGTCGGTGTCCGCGACGGGTCACTTCGACACCGATGACGAGCTCGTCGTCCGCCGCCGCACCAACTCCGACGACGAGGTCGGCTACCACGTCCTGACCCCGTTCGTGCTGAACGACGGCAAGGTGCTGCTGGTCAACCGCGGCTGGGTCCCCACCGGTGCCACCCAGACCGCGTTCCCGAAGGTCCCGGCGCCGCCCGCGGGCGAGGTCACCGTCACCGGGCGGCTGATGCCCGACGAGACGACCGAGGCGAGCGGCATCAAGAACCTCAAGGGTCTGCCGGACCGCCAGATCATGCTGATCAACAGCGAGCAGGAGGCCCAGCGCCTCGGCAAGCAGGTCCTCGGCGGCTACATCGCCCTGACCACGCCCGAGCCCAAGGGCGACACCCCGGAGCTGCTCGGCAGGCCGGGCAAGGAGAACGCCCCGCTGAACTACGCGTACGCCTACCAGTGGTGGCTGTTCGCCGCGGGCGTCCCGATCGGCTGGGTCGTCCTGGTCCGGCGCGAGCTGCGGGACCGCCGGGAGGCGGCGGAGAAGGAAACGACGACGGAGGCGGAGCCGGCGACGGTCTGAGACGACCCACGCTCCTCCCCGACCAGTCCCCCCGATCCGCCACGTTCCTCCCCTACCGGTCCCGCCAGTAGAGAAACGTGCGCTCCGGCTCCGGCAGCAGCTCCCACGGATGCGTCGTCATATGGCGGCCGATACGCCGCAGGACGAGTGCCGCCTCGCTCGGACGGTGGGTGCGGACCAGGGCGAAGGCGAGGAGGTTGAGGTCGGCGACGGCCTCGGCGTGCGGCGTGGCGGCGGTGCGGAACCAGCCGGCCAGAGCCGTCTCGATCTCCTCGGTGGCCAGGGCCTCGTTCCAGTGGGCGTCGGCCCCGAGCCCTGTCCGCCCCCGCAGTTGCCGGTGCGCGACCAGTTCGACGCGGGCCGCCACGGGAAGCAGGGCCAGCGGTGATCCGTGCGGTGCGCGGGAGGCCGCGTGCCGGGCGAAGTCCGTCATGGCGGTGACCGTGCCGGGGCCGCGCGGGGACAGATGGCGCAGCAGCCGGTGGTAGGCGCCGCGGTGCCAGGGGGCACGGTTGACGGCCTCGGTCCACACGGGCACGGCGTCCCGGACCGGGACGGCGAACGCGTACATCAGATCCAGCAGGGCCAGCCACGGCACCGGGTCCTCGGGACAGGCCTCGGCGGCACGCAGGCAGGTCTGTTCCGCCTCCCGGGCGGCGGCCCACCCCTCGGAAGCGGCCCGCACGGACCGTACGCAGGCCCGCAGCGCCAAGGCGTCCGCGTCACCGGGCCGGTCCGCGGACCACCGCTCGCCGACCGCGGCCGGCAGCTCCCCGGCCAGTACGGACATCCGGTGCCAGCGGCGGTCCCAGTCGCGGCCCGTGTCGCGCAGCAGTTCGGCGACCGGCTGCCACAGGGGGCGGGTGCGGCCGGCGCCCAGACCGTGGAGTTGAGGGGTGGGGCGGAGCTCCGTCAGGGTCGTGTGCAGCTCGTCGTCGTCGAGTGCGGGGCGGACCAGCAGGGCGGAGCGGCGTCTGAACATCTCGGTCCCGGGTGAGTCGTCGGGGTGCGGGGCGGGTGGTGTGCCCGCCCCGCGGTCCCCGTGGAGGGTGTCAGCAGCAGCGGCCCTGCGGGTGGGCCTCCCGGTGGCGGGTGCGCAGCACCTGGTAGTCGCGCCGGCTCGGCACGGGGGCGAGCGGGTGGTGGCGCAGGTGGCGGGCGCGGTAGCGGTCGTACTCCGCCTCCCCGGTCAGCTCCCGCAGATACCAGCGGACGGCCCGCCCCC
>NZ_JABERD010000088.1 GCF_013044505.1 Streptomyces sp. S3(2020)
ACCCCGTCCCCCTCACCCCGATCTCGTACCGCTGCTACGCCGATGCCCTCCAGGCGGAGGCCGACCGGTACCACCTCGCCCTGCCTGCCGACACGATGACCGAGGACGACGACGCCTGGGCGGACAAGGTCGGCCTGCTCCTGCAAGAACCGGTCCCGCTCGTCTCCTTCGCCTTCGGGCTTCCCTCCGCGGACGTCGTTCGGGCGCTGCGGGGCGCGGGCAGCCTTGTCGCCCAGACGGTGACCACCCCCGCCGAAGCCCTTGCCGCCGCGGACACCGACGTGGACCTGCTGATCGTCCAGGCCCCGGCGGCGGGCGGCCACTCAGCGACCCTCACCCCTGACCGCCCTCTCACCGCCGTCGCACTGCCCGACCTGGTCGACGACATACGCCACACCGTCCCGCTGCCCGCGATCGCCGCCGGGGGCATCGCCACCCCGGCCGACACCGCCGCAGCCCTGCGTGCCGGCGCCCACGCCGTCATGGTCGGCACGCTCCTGCTGCGCACGCACGAGAGCGGCGCGTCCGTACCTCACAAAGCCGCCCTGACCGACCCCGCGTTCACGGAAACCGCGCTGACCCGAGCCTTCACCGGCCGCCCCGCCCGCGCCCTGCGCAACCGCTTCACCGACACCTACGACTCCGTCGCCCCGCTCGGCTACCCCGCCCTCCACCACCTCACCGCCCCACTACGAAGGGCCGCCACCGCCGCAGGCGACACCGACCTCATCCACCTGTGGGCGGGCACAGGCCACCGCGCAGCCCGCCGGGCCTCTTCGGACGGGAGCACGTACTCGTCCCGGTGGATCGTGGCCGGCCTCGGGTACGCGGCCGTGGCACTGGTGAGTGCGTTGGCCGTATCCCGCGCGATCCCCGGAAAGGGCTCCTCGGCCCCCTGCCGCCACGAGTGGCAGCCATGCTGGGTGAACCACCTCTATCCGGGGGCCTTCCTCGTGACACTCGCCAGCTTGGCCGCGACGGTGGCCGTCATGCATTGGCTGCCGCGCTGGATGCCCAAGCTGCGCGCCCATTCCCGCAAGTAGCCGTCCAGGCTGGTGGGGTGGGGTCGGCGTGAAGGCTTCCCGTGCTCTTGGACGCCCCAGACCGGATGGCGGCGTAGGCGCTGTCGGCCGTAGAAGGGCTCGACGAAGGCGAAGACGTCCGCGCGCGCTGGACTAGGGGCTGTCCGATGGGTCCGTCGGGGCTGCCACCACGACAGACCTGCGAACGCGGGGGTGGAGTCGCTCCCGGCCGCCTGGGGAGGGTTCAATGCCCAGGTGGTGGACTGGGCACAAATGCGCGACTGCAGGTTCGACGTCGATCGCGTTCCTGAACTCTTGGAGCGGGTGGAGCGCCAGGACGAGCATGAAGCGTGGAAGGAGCTGGGGTGGCGGCTCGTCCTTGAGCACGACCTGCTGTCTCCCGCCAGTTTCGCTGCCTTGCCGCGCCTGGTGCGCCTCGCGCCACGCAGCGCGGAGGCGCGTGGCCTGGCCGGGAAGATCCTTGAGCGCGCGGCAGGGCGGCACGGCTGCGATGGTCTGCTGGCGGACTGCGCCGACGCGATCAGGGAGTTCCGTGAGGTGCTGGACGGGCATCTGCGGTCGCGGCCGGCTGACTACCTGGTGTCCTTCCGTGCCCTGCTCGCGGTGGAAGAGGAGTACCACTGGGCGAACGCTCTGGAGGGCTTCACGGACGACATCATCGGCGTGGACTGCCCTCATTGTGGCGTCGGCGTGACGATCGCCATCGGCGGCTTCGGCTGCTACTCGCAGGTATGGGACGGGGGTGAGGAGATCCGGCGGGACCTGCGTCCGGCGGCCGCCGAGGAACTCACCGGAGCCGGCAGATGGATGCATGAGATCACTGTCCGCGACGGGCAGGAGGTGCTCGCCAGCGGAATTGCAAACCTGTTCGGTAAAGCGGAATGCCCGCGCTGTGCCAGCGTCTTCGCCGTCGCGGACGAGTACACCTCCGCCAACCGTCCGGTCATGCGGTAAGCCACGGCTACGAGCGGAGCCACAGCCGGATCGCGGCGACGGTGGCTGTGCCCGTGCTGCCCGTGCCCGTGACAGTCGGCACCGCGTTGATCGTCGTCGTCGGCGTCGTCCCGGCCAATCGTGCGTCCGCCTCACCGGGGCCCCGCCCACCGGCCCCGCGAAGGCCTTCGCCATGACAGGCACAGAGGATGCTCGTGAACGACTTTACCGATGTACCGATGTACCGATGTACCGACGTACCGCCGTGGGCCGGCGATCACCCGGGCTACGGCTTGGATGCGACGTCGTGGCCGCACAGGACTTCGGGGGGTGCGTCGGGGATGTACGCGCGCCACTGGGCCTTCGACAGGCCGGAGTTCTGGGTGCGGTCGCAGATCCTGGCAACGGCTTGGGCGGGGTCGACGGTGTAGTGCTGGAGGGGAACACGGGTGCCGGACGAGTAGAGGGTCTTGCTGTCGCCGCTGAACGCGAGGGAGACGATGGGGTCGCCGGGGGTGGCGAGCGGGCCGCCGAGGGGTTGCTGGGTGGGGACGTCCCAGAGCTGGAGCGTGCCGTGGTCGCCGGCGACCGCGAGGGTGTGTCCGTCGGGGCTGAAGGCGAGCGCGGTGACCGCTTCGGTCGTGTCGGTGTCGTCGGAGGGTGCGGGGAAGACGTTGCGCAGGACGCCGTCCCGGTGTCGAACGTCCGTGTCCCACAAGCTGATCCGGCCGGTGCGGTCACCGACGGCGAGCCGGGAGCCGTCGGGAGCGAAGGTGAGCGCGCCGGTCTCCGCACCGGGCGCGAGATCCCTGCGGGTCGGTGTGCCGGAGGGCAGTCGGACGACACGGTCGTCCCCGGCGAGGAGGCGCCCGTCGGGGCGGACGGCCACGTTGGCGCCGTTCGCCGGGAACACCGAGGTCCGGCGGTGGCCGACGGTGTCCCACACTTCGTAGACGCGCTTGTCGATCGCTGTGTTGCGCGCGACGTACAGGGTGCGGCCTCCCGCGCCCAGCGTCAGTGAGACGACCGCCTGGCCCGGTTCGGCGGTCGGCAGACCGAGCGTGGTGCGTACGCGTCCACGCTCCAGGTCCCATACGGTGACGCGCTGTTCGGCAGGGGTGCGGCTGGCGGCGAAGACGCCGTACGCCAGCGTGTCGCCTTCCGGACCGAACGCCATCAGTGGCTGTGTGCCGGAGGGGTCCACCGGCTCCGCGGTGACGCGGGAGACCGGCGGGGGCGGGGACGGCAGGGAGCGGATCAGGTGTCCGTCGCGGGTGTCGCGAAGCTGGACGCGGTAGGTGCCGCCGGTGCGTTCGGCGGTGGCGAGCGTGCGGCCGTCGGGGCTGAGCAGCACCCGCTCCAGGGGGCGGGTGGACCAGCGGGCGGTGACCGGTGTGGTGAGGTCGAGGGTGTGGACGGTGTCACCTTCGAGGTAGCGCAGGCGTGGCCGGGTGGGGTCCCAGGTGAGTGTTTTGTCGACGTGCTGGTTGTTCAGCGGGTGCCGGAAGACCGGGGTGGCGGGGGCCGCGAGCCGCCACACCTTGACCTCGCCGTCCTGCACGGCGGCGAGGAAGGTGCCGTCCGGGCTGAAAGCGGCCCAGGCGGCGCCCGGGACGTCGAGGTCGGCGACCCGGCTTCCCGACGCGGTGTCCCAGACACGGACCTGGTCGTCGGTGAGGGCGGCGAACCGGCCACTCGCGCCGAAGACCAGGAGCGAGCGGTCACCACAGATCGCGCCCGCCTTCTCCCAGGCGCCGTGCAGCATCCGGTGCCCGGCGATGTCCCACAACTGAGGGGCGCTTCCGGCCGGACACACGGCCACCCGCCGCCCGTCCGTACTCGGCGTCACGTTGGCCGGTGTGGGGGCCTGCGTCTCGAACAGCAGGCGGCCGTCCGCCACCGAGCGCAGCCGCACCCCGTGGTCGTCGCCCATGCCGCTCTCCAGGTAGTCACGCCCACCGGCGACGAAGTCCACGGCCGCGACCGCCGTCGGCTTGGACGCGCCCGCCCACCGCCCGGTCGCGGTGTTCCACAGCCGTATCGCGCCGTCCCCGACAGTCGGCAGATAGACCGCGAGCATCCTGCCGTCCGGAGACACGGAGGTCACCTGCCCGGACGGTAGCCGCCCCGAGTCCGTACGGCGGTGGGTGGCCACGTTCCAGGTCCGCCAGGTACGGCCGTCGACGCTGAGCAGGGTACGGCCGGAGTCGATGAGGAAGCGGGCCGGTGTGCCGCCGGGAGCCGGGTCGGTGAAGGTGTCCGTCTCGGGCTGGGCGAGGGAGGCGAGCAGGGCCCGGCGGGACTCGGGCAGCGGCGAGATGTCCCAGGCGGCGAGGCCGAGCAGCATCGCGGTGCGCGGGTCGGTGGTGCGCAGGGCGTCGGCGACCTCGGAGACCCGGCGGGCGGCGTCATCGGTGGCCCGGCGCTCGTTGTCGTCGTGCTGTCGCCAGGCGACGAACCCGGCGACCAGCGCCACCGCCAGCACCGCCGACAGCGTGGAGACCAGGGTCCGGGCCTTGCGCCGGCCCCGGGTGACGGCCCGGCGCTCCGCGTCCCGGGCCGTGAACGCGGCGCCGAGGAAGTCGCGTTCCGCGCTGGTCAGCGAAGGATCATCGGCGTGGCCGGGAAACAGTTCCGCGGCGCGGGCCAGGCGCGCGCCTCGGTACAGGGCTCCGGGGTCGCAGTCGTGCTCCAGCCACACGCGGGCGGCCTCCGTGAGCTGCCGGTGGTGGCGCAGCCGTTCCCGGTCGGCCTCGATCCAGTCGTGCAGCCGGGGCCAGCAGGTGATCAGCGCCTCGTGGGCGAGGTGGACGCCGTCGTCGTCCACGGTCAGCAAGCGGGCCCGGGTGAGCCCGTCCACCGCCGCCCGTACATCCGGGTCGGTCCACTCCGTCAGGTCGCCGCGCGTGAGTGGACGGCGGGTGTCGGGGGTGCCCTGCCCCGGTTCGACCATCCGCAGCAGCAACCGGCGTGCGGCCAGCGCCTGCCCGTCGGACAGCTGCTCGTAGGCGGCCTCCGCCGTCGCCGCGATCGCGCCCCGCAACCCGCCCGCGGCCTCGTAGGAGGCCACGGTGAGCATGCGGCCGCGGCGCCGCAGCCATGTCTCCAGCAGGGCGTGCGACAGCATGGGCAGCGCCCCCGGCTCGTCGAGGACCTCCTCGACCAGGCGCGCGGTCAGCTCCCGTTCCACGGTGAGCCCTGTCGCCTGCGCCGGCTTCACCACCACCTCGCGCAGCTCGCCCGCCGTCATCGGCCCCACCAACAGCGCGGCACCGCACAGGGTCCTGCCCAGTTCGTGGTGCTCGCCGCAGCGGGCGTAGAAGTCGGCCCGTACGGCGATCAGCACCCGGACCCGGCTGCCCGGGTCCCGGGCGGCGAGCAGCAGGTCGATGAACCGGTTCCGTTCGGCCCGGTCCCGGCAGAGCGTGAAGACCTCCTCGAACTGGTCGACCACCACCCAGCTCTCCGGCTCGCCCGCACCGGGCGCGAGGAGATGCCCGTACGTCTCGGCGGGCCGCGGCCCGGGCGTGAACACCCGCAGTACCGCCGGGCACCTCCGCCCCGCGATCTCCTCCCGCAGCCGGGGGACCAGGCCGGCCCGCAGCAGCGACGACTTCCCGCTGCCCGACGCCCCGAACACCACCGCGAACCGGTTCCCGCACACCAGCTCGGCCAACTCCGACACCAGGCGGTCCCGGCCGAAGAACAAGCCCTGGTCGCCCGGCTCGTACCGGGCGAGTCCCCGGTACGGAGGGACGGCGTCCGCGTCATCGCGCGGCTCGACCGCGACCGCGGCCTCCGTCTCCTTCCAGAGCCGTTCCCACCGGTCCGGGGTGTCGCCGCAGGCCCGGGCGTACCCCTGGACCACGGCGAGCGACGGCAGGCGTGTCCCGTCCGCGGCCTTCGACAACGTTGCCGCGGTGAACCCGGCCGCATCGGCCATGGTCCGGTACGAAGGACTTCCCGCCGCCCGGCGCAGCTCCCGCATCTCGTGCGCGAGCCGCTGCATCGGTCCGGCCGCCGGATCCACCGGCACTTCGGGACGCCCCATGGGACCATCCATTCCGCTACACCGCCGCACGGCGGACCAAAACAATGTTCGAGTTCGTCAAGTTATGTGCCGTCCCGTGCGAATGTCACGCTTCATCCGGCCTCTGTGGGGTTGGCGACACCCGCCGATTCAAGGCAACGCACCTGCGCGTCAACACGTCAGGGAACCAACCCGTTGCCGCCGCACAGAGTTGAATTCCCTGGTCAAAGGGGGGTGAGCATCAACTTTCGGGTCGCCAACGTAGGTCGTGTCGCCGCGGCAGACAGCCCCGGCGGGAACACCGGATGACCCAGGAGCAGATCTTGATCTCCCCTCTTGACACAGAGACCGAGCCCGAAGCGCTTCCCGCGAAGCCGAGGCGGCGCGGGCGCCGCCAGGCACTGACCGTCGCGAGCGTGCTGCTCGCGGTCCTGGGCGGCGTGGTCGCCGGTTCGGGCACCGCTTCCGCCCAGACCGTGCCGGGAGCGTGCAGCGCGCTCTGCAACCAGCGTCCGTCATGGGTGGCCGAGGCGGACTGGGACGCCGGCGTCGAAGCGGCGAACTGGTGGGCCAACAACAACATCGACCAGACCCAGGTGGTCTGGTCGGGTATCCGCAGCTACTACCGCATCACCAGCTCCCACTTCGGATGGCCCGGCCAGCGACAGGGAGGCCACTGGTTCGGGTTCCGGGAGGGCAGCCACGACCAGTTCGTCTACTACGGCGGTGTGTACAACGACTGGAACGGCATGATCAGCAACATCGAGCACGCCCGAGGCGTCTCGGGCTCCCGGGCCTACTCGTCGGCCGGTCACACGACGGCTCCCTACGTGGAGTACGACATCAGTTACTACGGTCAGCCGAACAGCCAGCGCAACGCCCTGCGGCTCGTTCGTAACCCCAACAGCGGCAACGTCTACCTCACGACCGACCACTACCAGACCTTCACCTTCCTGGGCCACTTCTAGGCAGTCCCTTGTGGGGCCGGGGTGGTGCGGCGGGCGGGGACTCCGCCGTCGCACCACCCCGGCGGCCGGAAAGGACACGAGATTCCGTGAACGAGAGGTTCGAATTGACCAGCACGACGGCCTGTCTCCGCCCACTGACCGAGACGGGAGCCGACATCCCGGAGGGCAGCGAAGTGCGCGGCTCCCACTGCCGCACCAGCAAGGACCTGTTCGGTGCATGGGCCACCGCACTCGGCTTCCCGGACTACTTCGGCCACAACTGGGACGCTTTCCACGACTGCCTCCGCGACTGCCTCCGCGGCGCCGTACCGACGACCGTCGTCGTCCGCGAAGCCGGCGACCTTCTCGTCGACGAGCCGGAGAGCGTCCTGGCCCTGCTCATTTTCATGCTCAGCAGGGCCGCCGGCGACGACAGCACCGCGCCACGGTTTGTGCTCCTCCTTGACGACACACCCGACAGCCTGTCCCAGCTGGCCAGGCGCATGGAGCAGGCCGGGATCACGGTGCCCACCCTCCGCAACCAGGCCTGACGCTGGATCGGCGTGAGGGCGCCGCCGCGGCAACCCGCCGCACCCTCGACAACCCACCGCCATCGACGCCGGACGGAACCGGCGCCGCACGCCGAGGAGAAACACCCATGCCCACTGCCGGAAGCCCACAGCGCAGGGCGATACTCACCGGAGGTCTGCTGGCCTCCGCGGCCCTGATCACCGGCTGTTCGTCGAAGGCGGCCGACACGACGTCGGCGGACGCGAAGGCGTCGGCCGCCGCGAGCCCGTCACCGAGCGCCTCCCTGACCGCGGAGGCCCGTCCGGACTCGCCGCGCGCGGCGTTCGCCCGGCTGACGGAGGGCAACAGGCGCTGGGTGGACGGCACGCTCCAGCACCCCGACCGGGACCCGAAGCGGCGCGAGTTCGTGGCCGCGGAACAGGATCCGTACGGAGTGATCCTCTCCTGCATCGACTCCCGGGTACCGCCCGAGCTCCTCTTCGACACCGGCCTCGGCGACCTGTTCGTCCTGCGCACCGGTGGGCAGGTGGTGGGTCCGGAGGTCACGGGCTCCGTGGAGTACGGACCGATGACCTCGGGCACCCCGCTCGTCGTGGTCCTGGGACACCAGCGGTGCGGAGCCATCAAGGCCGCGTACGAGGCGATGCGCGCGGGCAAGTCGCTGCCCGGCAACCTTCAGGCGATCGCCGACGCGCTGAAGCCCGCGTACCGGGAGACCGTCAAGGGCGAGCACGCCGACCCGGTCGACGCCATGATCCGCGTCCACACCGAGCAGACCTCCGCCGCGCTGCGGTCCAACAAGGACCTCGCCCCGATGGTGAAGAAGGGCGACCTGGCCGTGGTCAGCGCCTACTACTCCCTCGACACCGGCAGGGTGGAGGTCCTCAGCGGAACGCCGTCCGCCTGACGCCACCTACGCTACGCATCCAGTCCCAGCGCAGGCCACTGCTTCGGCGTCACGAGAGTCGGCGGCCGTGGCTTCGCAGGTAGGGCGAGACTCAGGAACACCCCGTCCTCGTGCAGCATGAGATCCTGCCGCACGAACCCGAGGAGGATCTCCTCGATCTGTTCGACGGAATGGTCGAGAGAGAGCGTCTTCTTCAGCGCCCGGGCGTTGATCGGACGGTCGCTGCATGCCCGGTAGAGCGCGGCCGAGTCGTCCTGGAACCGGTACGACCTCCCGCTCGCCGGGTCACGGAAGTCGTCGATGTAGATCTGGCCGGGCGACGACCAGAAGGCAAGCGTGGGTTTCGTACGCTCCTTCCAGGACTGCTGCCACTCCCGGACCTCGTCACGGATGGGCTGGTAGGTCTGCTCCGGCAGCGCGTCCGCCATCTCGTAGTCGAAGAAGTAGGCGATCCGGGTCAGGTCGATCCGAGCGGGGTAGACGTACGCGTAACTCGCCTCCGGACTGACGTAGTTGGCGGCGAAGGACTCCCGGTCCGAGAAGAGCGGACTGTATCTCTCCATCCAGATACGGCTGGTACTGGTCGGCGGTTGAAGGTGCCGGAGTCTGCGTATCGTTGCGAGCTGGTCCTCGTAGAACCCGGCCTCTTCGCCGGGGAAACCCCAGATGATGTTCCAGGCGATGTCGATGCCGTAGTGCATGCCCCACCGGAGCATGTTGACGTTCTGGAGTCCGGTGATTCCCTTGCGCATCAGCTTGAGTATTCGGCTGTCCAGGGACTCGATGCCCGGCTGCACGTGCACGATGCCGCTGTCGCGCAGGGCCTTGATCTTCTCTCGTGTCAGATTCGATTTGACCTCGTAGAAGAACTGGTAGGCGAAACCCTCCTCCTGGAGTTCGGGAAGGAGGTCGCCGAAGTACTTCATGTCGAGGATGTTGTCGACGGCCTCGAAACGCAGACTTCCGTAGGACTTCGCCATTTCCGCGAGTTCCTGGCGTACGCGGGACGAGGACTTGGACCGGAAGCCCATGGTCGACCCGTTGAGACCGCAGAACGTGCAGTGGTGCTTCTGGCCCCACCAGCAGCCGCGAGAGCTTTCGAACGGAAGGGAGACGAGACGGCGCGACTCCTCCGAGATCACCCCCAGGTCCAGGGCGCGATCGAAGTACTCCGCGAAGTCGGGTACGGGCAGGCGGTCCAGGTGATCGAACGGCGGTCTGCTGCGGTTCACCGGTCCCGGAGAGTTCAGGGCGATGCGACCCCGCGTCAGGACTCCGGCCACCGACGCGGGGTCGCCGCCCGCCGCGACCACTTCGAGGAACTCCGGAAAGGATTCGTCGGATTCACCGTCGAACGCGTAGTCGATGAAGTGCAGACGGTCCATCAGCTCCTTCCCCATGTCGCCCTCGAAGTTGGCGCCGCCGAATATGATCAGCGTCGCGGGGAAGCGCTGTTTGATGCGTCTCGCTAGGGCGAAGGAAGCCGCGTTCTGCTGGAAGGTCGATGTGAAGCCGACGATACGGAAGCGGCTCCAGTCGGTCTTCTCCAGCAGGGAATCGACGAAGGCGGGAACACCGTCGTTCCTGATGCCGAGCAGCTGTTCGCGGGTCAGCTTCAGATCAGCGAGCAGTGCGTCGGTCTCCTCCGCGAAGTGATCCAGCATCCGGCCCCGCGGATCCGGTGCCTCGTCGCCGAACGCCGCGACGGAGAAGAGCCAGTCACCGAACAGCCGTCCTCGGTGGTGCGCCATCTGCTCGTAGGCGCGGCTCCCCATCAACCGGGAGAAGTCGAGGTTGAAGTAGAAGTCCTCGGCCCGGAAGCCCGCGTCGGTGGCCAGGGACTTGAGCAGACCGAGTTGGAGCGACGGCTGGTAGATGGAGACGAAGGGCATGTTGACCAACGCCACCGCGCACGCCGCGCGTTGGCCGGCCGTCGCTTGCGGGGCGAGGGCCGGTGCTGTCGTCAGGGAGACGAAGGACTTGGTGGTCATCGCATGAACTCCCCGTCCGTGTCCGCGTTCTCGACCCATCCGTACGCCGTGAGTTCCTCCACCAGCCGGGCCACCGGCGTCACCGTCTCCGCGAGTGGGCAGCCGGCGGCCTGTGCGAGGACGGACTGGAGGTCCCGGTGGGTGCGGGGTTCGCGCAGGGCCTCCAGGAGGATGCGCGCGGAGTGGTTGACCTGCGCGGCCGCGAAGGTCCGGTCGTCCACGACGCGCGCGGTGCCGTCGGTTTCGACCTGGAGGTGAAGGGAGTCCACCAGACGCAGTCGGGTGTCAGCGGGTGACAAGGCGGGCCTCCGTCGAGATGAAGTCGAAGTGCATGCCGTTGAGGCCGTTGCCGACGCCGAGATGGACGCCGGCCGCGCCTTCGTTGAGGAGGCAGTTGAGGCTCCAGTCAACCCGAGCCGGGTCGAGGAGTCCCGTACCGATGGCGATCTCCGTCACCGCGGCCCGGTACTCGGGGCCACTGGTGGCGTCGATGCCGTCGGCCCAGGGGCCGAAGCCGTCGACGAAGCGGTTGTCCTCGATCGTGACGTACAGCGGACATGCCTTGCGCATTTCCTCCGCGATGTCCCTGGCGGCTTCGAAACGGTCCGCCCGAGCTCCTTGGAGTTCGCGGTGCCTGGCGACCAGTACGGAATCTATGCGCAGTGTTCCGGAGACCGAGAGATCGGTGTCGATACGGCCCGCCAGATCCGTCGGTGACATCGCCACCTCGAAATAGTTTCCGATGGTGGAGTGTTCGTCGGGAAGGAGTTCCGCGCGGGTACGGCTGGAGAGTTGGAGAACTTCCGGGAGGCGCAGGGTCAGATCGGTTCCCGGGCCGGAAATGCCGATTTCCGTACGGCTCAGCAGAAGCTGCGTGATGATCCGCCGGTTGGTCGCCACCGCGTTCCTCAGATCGATCTCCGAGAATTTCTCGATGGCGTATCGGGCGGTCTCCAGGTCTCCGCAGAAGGACGCCAGGGAAATCCACAGCACGCTGCTGGCGGAGAGGATGTCCCGCAGTTCGAGCCGGGGCGGAAGACGCCCGTAGTCCAGGGGGACGGCGACGGCGCGGGCGGGTGGGGCCTCCCGCCCTGACAGCACTCCGTCGAAGGTGGCCGCCCGCAGCCCGTGCTCCGCCAGCCATGCGGCGAGCCCCGGATCGTCCGTGAGGAAGCAGCCGTCGTCACCGCCGAACACCGACCGTAAGTTCGCCTCCGTGCCCTCGCGCAGCACCGTCTCACGCATCGGCGGCCTCCGTGACACGCAGGCGCTCGTCCGGTACCAGCGCGGCCAGACAGGGGCAGGACGGGATGTCACCGAGATGGTTCTTCAGGATCGTCCCTGTTCTGCGCTGCACTCCCGTGTCGGCGGGGCCGGAGCCTCCGCCGCCGCGTCCGTCCGGCAATTGCAGGGCGCGCCCGTACACGTCGCCGTCGCTCGCGACACCCTCCGCCACCCATATTCGCCTCGGCATTTTCCGGCTCTCACTTTCGAAGACGCACACAGAAAAACAGAAACCGGCGGAAGCTGGCACCGGAGGGAATAGCGGTGCCAGCCCTTCTCGCGACATCCGGGAGATCAGGAAATCAGGAGATCAGCAGATCAAGGGATCAGATGCCGTTGTAGATGATCGCCATCAGCGGCTTGGGGGACTGGCTCTCCAGGCCCATCCCGTTGATTCCCTGTTCGTCGTCGAGGGCGCCGAGAGGGGTGATCCTCGGGGCTTCCAGGCTTCCCAGCATCAACGGTTCGGTAAGCGTGATCTGAGTCACTCTTCTACCTCCGTGCAGTCGATCGGCGATCGGAAGGGTTTTCCGTCCGTACTGCGAGATTACGAAGGCGGATGACTCGTGTCCATGAATACCGATGGAATGGTTGAACAAACATATGATTGCGTATTCTTGTCGAATCAGCATAAAGATTTGAGGGTTCCCTGAGTTGGAAGTGACCCTTCGGTAACCTCAGATCTCCCGCAAATCCCCGGGCCTTCCGTTGCTGACCTGCTCGAACGCTGTCAGGGTTTCGATCACTGTCCTGAACGCAGGTCACCGGAGGATCCCTTGGCTGTCCCTCGTGCCGCAGTCGTCACCGTGTCCGCGGTGGCGCTCCTGCTCCCGTGTCTGGCTCCCCTGCAAGCGGTCGGAGCGCCCGCCACCGTGTCGGATGATCAGGCGGCAGGCCTGCGTCCGCCGGCCAAGCAGCCGGTCGCGGTAGGCGGTGGAGGCGCCGTTTCCAGCGTCAACCCCTATGCGTCCCAGGCCGGGTTGGACATGTTGCGGCGCGGAGGCAACGCGGTCGACGCGGCGGTGGCGACGGCGGCCGCGCTGGGGGTGGTCGAGCCCTACTCGGCGGGCATCGGAGGTGGGGGGTACTTCGTTCACTACGATGCCGCGACCCGCGAGGTGACCACGATCGACGGCCGTGAGACGGCCCCGGCGAGGATGCGTTCCGACTCCTTCGTCGACGCCGGGACGGGTAAGCCCATCCCGTTCGCGGAGGCGGTGAACTCGGGTCTGTCCGTCGGTGTCCCCGGCACCCCCGCCACGTGGGCGAAGGCCCTCAAGGACTGGGGCACGGTCCCGTTGTCGTCGGCGCTGAAGCCGGCCACGCGGCTCGCGGCGGACGGCTTCGTGGTCAACGACGAGTTCCGCGCCCAGACCGCGATGAACGAGGACCGCTTCCGCGACTTCACCTCCACCGCCGAGTTGTTCCTGCCGAACGGTGAACTCCCGGTGGTCGGCTCCCGGTTCCGCAATCCGGACCTCGCCCGGACCTACCGGGAACTCGCCCGCGAGGGCGTCGGCGCCCTCTACCGCGGGAGCATCGGCCGTGATGTGGTGCGTACCGTTCAGAAGCCTCCCGTGGCAGCGGGCGCCGACCGTGTGGTGCGCGCAGGGTTGATGGAACGCGGTGACCTCGCCGGCTACTCGACCGTGCGCCGTGACCCGACCCGTACCACCTACCGAGGGCTGGACGTCTTCTCCATGGCGCCGTCCTCCTCCGGCGGGACGACCGTCGGTGAGGCGCTGAACATTCTGGAGAACTTCGACCTGTCGAAGGAGGACAGAACCCAGGCGCTGCACCACTATCTGGAGGCCGGCCGGATCGCCTTCGCCGACCGCAACCGCTGGGTGGGCGACCCCGCGTTCTCGGACGTGCCCACCCAAGGCCTGCTCTCCAAGGAGTTCGCGAAGGAACGCGCCTGTCTGATCAGCCCTGACACCGCACTGACCAGCCCCTTGGCGCCGGCGGACCCGAGCGGTGCCGGCACAGGCTGCACTCCGGGCCGGGGAAGCGAGGAACCGTACGAGGGTCCTTCCACCACCCACCTCGTGACGGCGGACCGTTGGGGCAACGTCGTCTCGTACACGCTCACGATCGAGCAGACCGGTGGCTCGGCCATCACGGTGCCCGGGCGCGGATTCCTGCTCAACAACGAACTGACCGACTTCAACTTCACGCCACTGACCGAGGGAGTGCCGGACCCGAACCTGCCCGGACCTGGTAAGCGTCCGCGCAGCAGCATGTCCCCGACGATCGTGCTGCACGACGGCAAGCCCATGCTCGCCGTGGGCTCCCCGGGCGGCGCCACGATCATCACCACAGTGCTCCAGACCCTCGTCAACCGCCTGGACCTCGGTTTGTCCCTGCCGGAGGCCGTCGCCGCGCCACGCATCTCCCAGCGGAACCGGGCGACGACCGAGGCGGAACCGGCGTTCCTCGACTCGCCCGAACGCGCGACCCTGGAAAGCCTCGGGCACCGATTCGTTCTGGCTCCGAGCACCTTCACTCCCTCTCCGGAGATCGGGGCGGTGGCGGCACTGGAGTTCCTGCCCGACGGCAGGATCCAGGCGGTGGCCGAGCCGAAGCGTCGGGGCGGCGGATCGGCGATGGTGCTCCACGCCGGCCGTGCCGCCACCAGTGAGGCCGAGCGGCTCGGGTCACGGTGAGGGTGGCTCCACCTGGCAGGGAGCGGTGCGGTCACCGCTCTCTGCCCCCCGCACCGCTCTCTCAGGCGGTGCCGGACGCCACCTGAGCGCGGATCGCGAACCCCGTGGCGGTGGCCTCGGCCAGGTACATGCCCTGCCGCAGCCGGCCGTCGGCTCCCACCGAGACCCGGGCGCGCGGTCCGGTCAGCGCGAGCCCTCGAAGCGCGCGGGCGACGTCGCGGCCGTGCGGCGCCCCCGCCCCGCGCGCGGCACGGGCGAACAGGTGCAGACCCTCGTACGCCGACTCCGCCAGCGCCGACGGCGGCGGCGCCCAGGGACCGAAGGCCGGAGCCGACCGTGAACTGCTCGCCGTCGGGCCGGCGTTGGGGGAGATCTGCGGCTGAGGTACTGCCGGGCGGGGGCGGGGCAGGGGCCTGGTGGGGGCGAGTCCGATCAGAAGGTCCCGAACCCTCGGGGCATCGGGCACGCCGCCTGAAGCCCTCCGCCTTCGCGGGGCGACATCACCGAGCCGTTCACCCCACGCCCGCACCGCGTCCGCGAGCGCGGGGACCGGACACCGCCCACGCGGTGGTTGAACTCGCGGCGCCGCTCCACCATGCCGCACGACGTACTCCATGCGTACGGTCGCCGTGGCGCCCAGGGTTTTGGCCCCGTCGAGCATGGAGAGCAGGTCGTCCAGCGCCCGGTCGACGGCACGTTCGAGCAGTTAGCCTTTGCCGGAGACCTGGCCCCGGTGGTAGACGCTCGATATGCTCAGGCCCAGGCGCTAGCGCAGGCGCAGGCGCACCCGGTCGTTCCCGCAAGGACGATCGTCACGCCTTCCGCAGGTCCTTGACGCGACGCAGCTTGCCGAGCGAGCGCTCCAGGGTTTCTGGGTCCACGATCTCGACCTCGACGGTGACGCCGACGCCGTCCTTGACGCCCTGGACGATCGCGCGGGCGGCCGCCTCGCGCCGGTCGGGAGCGGAGTCGGGTCGGGCCTCGACTCGCACGACCAGGTGGTCCATGCGGCCGCGCTCGGTGAGCTGGATCTGGAAGTGCGGGGCGACGCCCGGCGTGCGGAGCACGATCTCCTCGATCTGGCTGGGGAAGACGTTCACCCCGCGAAGGATGATCATGTCGTCGCAGCGGCCGGTGATCTTCTGGATCCGGCGGAAGGCGGGCCGGGCGGTGCCGGGCAGCAGCCGGCTCAGGTCGCGGGTGCGGTAGCGGATGATCGGCAGGGCCTCCTTGGTGAGCGAGGTGAAGACGACCTCACCCTCCTCGCCCTCCGCGAGCACGGTGTCGGTAATGGGGTCGACCACCTCGGGGTAGAAGTGGTCCTCCCATACGTGCAGGCCGTCCTTGGTCTCCACGCATTCCTGGGCGACGCCCGGGCCGATCACCTCGGACAGGCCGTAGATGTCGACGGCGTGGATGTCCATGCGCTCCTCGATCTCGCGGCGCATCTCCTCCGTCCACGGCTCGGCCCCGAAGATCCCCACCTTGAGAGAGGTGCTGCGTGGGTTGACGCCCTGCCTCTCGAACTCGTCGAGCAGGGTGAGCATGTAGGACGGGGTGACCATGATGATCTCCGGCTCGAAGTCCTGGATGATCTGCACCTGGCGCGCGGTCATGCCGCCGGAGGCCGGGATCACGGTGCAACCGGCCCGCTCGGCCCCGTAGTGGGCGCCGAGGCCGCCGGTGAAGAGTCCGTAGCCGTAGGAGATGTGCACCTTGTGGCCGGGACGGCCGCCGGCGGCGCGGATCGAACGGGCCATCACATCGGCCCACATGGAGAGGTCGTTGTCGGTGTAGCCGACGACCGTGGGACGTCCGGTGGTGCCGCTGGAGGCGTGGACGCGCCGCACGTCCGCCATCGGTACGGCGAACATGCCGAAGGGGTAGGTGTCGCGCAGGTCGGCCTTGGTGGTGAAGGGGAACCGGGCCAGATCCGCCAGCGAGCGGCAGTCGTCGGGTTTCACCCCGGCCGCGTCGAACTTCTTCCGGTACAGCTCGACGTTGTCGTACGCGTGTCGCAGCGTCGATCGCAGACGGTCGAGCTGGAGCTCTCCGAGCTGGTCCCGCGTCAGGCGCTCGACGTCGTCCCGCAGGTCGTGGGGGAGCGGTTCCCCTCTGCGGGGTGCGGGGGCCGCCATGCTCGTCGTCTCGCTGCTCATCGCGACTCCTTTGTGATGGTGCCCGGCGCGCCGCGCGCCGTCGTGTCCCTGGTCGGCTCCGGCGTGCTGAGGGTGCGGCTGCGGCCGCGGAACTCCGCGATCACCTCGTCGCCGCGCCGGACGCTCACGTCGTAGATGCCGCTGCGGCCGAACCGGGTGCGCTCCTCGGCGGTCGCCACGAGTACGTCGCCCTCCTGTGCCGGGGCGACGAAGGCGATGTCGGCGCCCGCCGCGACGGTCACGGGGCCGTGGCTGTTGCAGGCGCACGCGAAGGCGGTGTCGGCGAGCAGGAACACGAAGCCGCCGTGGGCGATCCCGTGTCCGTTCACCATCGCCCGGGTCACGGTCATACGGAGCTCGGCGGTACCCGGGCCGTGTCCGAGCAGCTCGATACCCAGCCCTCGGGACGCCTCGTCCGCGGCGAACATCACCTCGGCGGGACTCGGCCGCGTGCCCTGTGTCACGATTTCCGCCACCTTGTCTCCCGACCGAACATTCGGTTAGCGTGCGGCACGGCCTAGTAATCCAGCCGTGCCGCCCCATGTCAAGAGGCGGAACGCACGCCTGGGAACCTCGTCGGCCAGGGCGTCGACTGCCGCTGTCCGAGCCGGTCGGTGGGGCGGTCGCCGAGCAGGACGCGGAGATCACCGGCGAGATCCAAATGGCGTGCCGGAGATCCGAGTTCGGTCGTGAGGTCCCGGAACGCATGGGTGTATCGTTTTTGGAGATATTTGTTTGATATTCCCATCCTTGCCCGTCTGATTGGGGGGAGACCAGTCGGCTTTTGGGGCATGACAAGGGGACGAGTACGTGGGCATCACTGTGATGACCGGGACCAGGCGGCCGGGGAATCTGCCCGCCGCGTTCACCAGCTACGTCGGTGGACGGCAGCAGGTCGACAAGGTGAGCGATCTGGTGGAGGCCTCTCGGCTGGTGACACTCACTGGGGCGGGTGGGATCGGCAAGACCCGCCTGGCGCTGGAGGCGGCCGCCCGCATGGAGCCGCGCTTCGCCGACGGCGTGTGGTTCGTGGACCTGGCGCCGCTGCGGGAACCGGCGGCGCTGGAAGAGGTCGTCGCGACCGCGCTGCGGATGCCCGAACAGGGCATGCGGCCCGTCATGGAGTGGCTCGCGCGGTATCTGGCCGAGCGGCGGACACTGATCGTGCTCGACAACTGCGAACACCTCGCCGACGCCTGCGCCCGGCTCGCCCAGGCACTCCTTCGGGCCGCTCCTGAGTTGCGCATCCTCGCGACGAGCCGCCACACCCTGGGTCTCACGGGCGAGCACGTGTTCACCGTCCCGTCCCTCACTCCCGGGAGCGCCGCCAGACTGTTGGAGGAACGGGCCGGCGCTGTACGCCCCGGCTTCCGGGTGACCTCCGAGAACCAGGCTGAGGTGACCCGGCTCTGTGCCGACCTGGACGGGCTGCCGTTGGCCATCGAACTCGCCGCGTCCCGACTGCGCACCCTCACGGTGAAACAGGTGACCGATCGGCTGGAGGACCGTTTCGCACTGCTCTCGGGCAGCGGCCGTATCAGACCGCCGCACCAGAACACGCTCCACGGAACCATCATGTGGAGCTACGAACTGTGCGCCCCCGCCGAGCGGTTGCTCTGGAACCGGCTCACGGTCTTCGCGGGCGGCTTCGACCTGGAAGCGGCCGAGGACGTCTGCGCCGACCCCTCACCCCACAGCGACATCGCCCGGCCTGAGGTGCTGGACCTCCTCGACCGGCTGGTCGCCCAGTCCGTCGTTCTGACCTGCGAGGTCGACGGGCTGCCGCGCTATCGCCTGCTGGCGAGCATCCGGCAGTACGGACGGGAACGGCTCACGGAGTCCGGCGAGGAGCGCGAACTGCTGCGCCGGCACCAGGCCTTCTTCCTCGCCCTCGCCCGGCGCGTCGACCGGCACTGGTACGGCGCCGACCAGGCGGAGAACCTGGCCCGACTGCGCGCCGAGCACCCGAATCTGCTCGTGGCCCTGACCCCTGGTACCGATCCGCGCGCCAGGTGCGCGCTCGCCGCCGCGCTGAGCTGGCACTGGTTCGTCGGCGGCTTCCTCAACGAAGGGCGGGCACAGCTCGACCGGGCGCTGGCCGCCGCTCCCGAACCCACCCCCGAGCGCGCCCGAGCGCTGTTCAGCGCCGCCTGGCTGGCGCAGACCCAGGGCGACCTCGCGGCGGCCGACCGCTTCCTCAACGATGCCGAAGAACTGGGCGAACGGCTGGACGACCCTTGGGTGAGAGCTCAGGTGGGCGGCTTCCGAGGCGTATCGGCGAACTACCGCGGGCAGTTGGGGGAGAGCATCTCCCGCTATGAGGAGGCGCTGCACGCCACGACGGTCCTGGGCGACGAGCGCGAGGCCGCTTCCTGGCTGCTCGCGCTGGCCTGCGTTCAGGCGTACGCCGGGGATCCCCGCGCGGCGGAGACGGGAGGACAGCTGGTCTCCGCCGCTGAGGAGAGCGGCGAGCGGTGGGGGCGTGCGCAGGTGCTCCTGGCTCTGGGACACGCCGCCTGGTCGCGCGGCGAAGCCGGCACGGCCGAGGCACTCGCCAGGTCCGCGCTGGAGTGCATGCGGGACTTCAACGACCACGCGATGGTGGCGAGGATGCTGGAACTCCTCGCGTGGGCCACCGCGGACCGCGGCGGCCACGAGCGTGCCGCCGGGCTGCTCGGTGCCGCCGCGGCCCTGTGGCAGGACGCGGGCAGTTCGCTCTCCGCCTTCGGACCGCGGATGGCCGACGACCACACCCGCTGTGCGGAGAACACCCTCGCCGCCCTCGGCCGGACCTCGTACACGAAGCTGTTCGAGGAGAACCGCCGTCTGTGCGGCAGCCCGGGGCGCGCCGTCGCGTACGCGCTGTCGACGGACCGGGAGCCGGCCGGGTCGTCGGCCCCGAAGCGGCTCACCTCCCGGGAACGCGAGGTGGCCGCGTTGGTGGCCGCCGGTATGACCAACCGGCAGATCGCCGGCGAACTCGTGGTCTCCTCCCGCACGGTGGAGGGCCACGTCGAGAACATCCGGGCCAAGCTCGGCCTCGCCCGCCGCACCCAGTTGGCGACCTGGTGGGCGACGGACGGGGCGCACATCCCGTAGCCCTGCTCCGCGGGCGCCGGCGTGCGACCGTGCGGGACGGTCGGCCGGGGCGGTCAGCCGGTGGGGCCCACGCCGCTGCTGCCCGTGTCCGTGGGGTTCCAGTTGTCGGTACCGGCCAGATACTTCTGGGCCGTGTAGTCGCCGGCCTCGGCGTCCGTCAGCTTCGGCGCGTTCGCTCCGTGGCCGGCTCCGAGACCGGTGTTGTTGTACTCCTTGAACCGGGCCCACGACCAGGGATAGTCGGGGGTCATGTTCGTCCAGGGCTGCGGGTCGTTGATCTGGCCCGGTACGAAGGTGTCCCGGACCACCGCCTGGGGGTGGGCCTCCGGGGCGTTGTGCCACGGACGGCCGAGGTACATCTCCCTGACCAGGCCGTCCGCGGCGATGGTGCTGTGGGTGATGAGGATGCCGTACTTCTTGCGGTAGTCGGTGTTCGGCGCCAGGACCGTGCCGCCGGGCCAGGCGAGCATGTGCAGGGTGGACTTGTCGATCACCGCGGTGGCGTTGCCGAAGACGAAGTCGACGTTGCCCCGGATGAAGCACTCGACGAAGTACTGCCGGGCCTGGGTCGTGGGTGTCTCGCCCTTCACGAGCAGGGTGTCCTGACGGCCGAGGATCCGGACGTTGCGGTACACCTGCCGGTCGGCCTTGGCGGCCACGGCGACGGCCTGGGTCTCGAAGGGACTGATCTCGGGGTGTGCCGCCGGATCGAACGTGTTGGAGATCGTCAGGTCCTTCACGGTCAGATCGGGCGCCTTGAACGTGGCGACCGCGCTGCCCTCGGTGCCCCACTGGGTGCCGTCGGGCTTGAGCATGCCGTGCGCGCGGGTGTTGTGGATGACGACATCCTCGGCGACACCCGTGACGCCCATGACCGTCAGCCACTGCCTGTTGGTGGGGACGGTGATCGTCTCGTGGTAGTCGCCCTGGTCCAGGAAGACGGTGTGCGCGGTCCCGCCCGCCGGAGCGGCGTCGATCGCGGCCTGCACGGTCCAGTAGTCGCCCGTTCCGTTGGCCGCGACGAACGACGTGGTGCCCTCCGCAAGTCCCCGTCCCCGGGTGTTCTTGCCCGAGTGGTGGGCCAGCATGAGCAGGGCCGTGAGGGCGCGTACCGTCGCGTAGGCCACCTCGCCGATGACGATCTCGGGCGCCAGGACGGCTTCCCCCAGCGCGATCGCGCCCAGGAGGACGGTACTGGCCCTGGCCCAATTGTTGTGCTGGTCCATGTGCCGGGTGGTGACGGTGAACGGCCGGCCCTCGCCGAAGGCCGTCGCGGTCTCGGCCGCCTGATTGCGGAACCGCGACCCCTCGGCGAGCGCCACGATCAGCTGGAGCAGCGCCGACTCGGCGTCCGCCTCTCTGACCGTGCTGCCGTTGTGCAGTGTCAGTACGGCGTTGTCGAGACTCGTCGGCGAGATCTGCATGCCGTTGCGGCTGGGCAGATTGCTGTAGCTGGCGTGGTTGTTGAAACGCGTCTGGGTGTTGTCGGCGGTGGCGCCCGGCAATGCCACGCCCGCTTCGAGCGTGAAGAAGGCGTCGGCCAGCTGTACGGTGCCGGCGCCGTTCACGGTGCCCGGACGGAACCCCAGGATGTAGGCGTCGGAGCGGCGCATGAAGAGCCGCAGGAACTCGGGACGGTCCTCGGCCTGGAGGTCCACGGTGATGAACTGGTTCGCCCCGGCGCTCGCGGTGACATCGACGGGGCGCCCTCCGTCCGGCCTGACCCGATGGTCGGAGACCGCCCGGCGGATGCCGTTGAGAAGCGCGGCGTATCCCGCCCGGGCATCGGCGGGCTCGCTGGTGATCTGCCAGCTGACATCCGCGCCCTGCGCGGCGACGGCGCTCGGCGCGCCGGCCAACACCAGCCCGCCCGTGCCCGTCACGACCCCGGCCACCATCATCGCGGCCAGGATCGATCTGCGAGGAAGCCCGCCCTGAGTCTCGGTCGTCACAAGAAGTCCCTTTCATCGAAGTGCTCACTCCGAAGCCTTCATGTCCCCGCCGCCAGCGGACAATCCGGACTTCTACGGGACTGGGCATCTCTCTGAACATGGGCATTAGTACGGGTGGTCATTCGGCGAGCGAGCGAGCGGGCGAGCGTCGGGAGGGACGTCGGCGGCTCCCAAGCAGGGCTCATCACCCGGCAGTCGGCCCGCTGAAGGCATCGCCGATGCGCTACGGCGCGGCGTATTCCGAGGAGAGTTGGTAGAAGCCGGGCGAGCTGACCGTGAGGCGGGTGAACTCGCCCTGCTGCCGCAGATGGCCGCCGTTGTCGGCATGCAGCCAGGGTGAGTAGGCGACCCGCACCATGACCGAGCCCGGCTTCGGCATGTGGACGACGAGGTAGGCGTCCGACGCGCTGACGGCCTCCGCGGGCGCCGGTACGAGCGGTACCGCGTCCCCGACCTCGTAGAGCCGCCAGTGCGCGTCGCTCCACACCGGTTTCAGCCAGTCGAGGCCGGCGCGCACCAGGCGTGCCTCCGCGGCCCCGTACCGGTCGGGCTCGGCGTCGGAGACGGCCACGTAGCCGACGGCCCACCGGTCCAGCCAGCTTCGGTAGGTCGTGGCGGTGAGTGTGCCGTCGTAGAAGAGCCGGGCCCGTTCCATGTCCAGCTGTGTGTTCCAGCCCCGGGCCATGTTGACGTACGGGGAGAGCACGGCGGCGTCACGGTGGTCATGGGCCGGGACGACCTCGACGCGCGCGCGGCCCGCGTCGAGCCGGTCGAGTTCGCGGACGAGCCCGTGGGTGTCCGCGGCCCACGCCGGGACGGCGTCCGAGCCCTTCAGGAAGGAGAGGGGTGTGCCCGACCCCAGCCAGAACAGGGAACCGGCCAGCGCCAGCGCGAGGCCACCGCGCCGGACCCGGGCGGAACGCTCCGTGCCGAGCAGGCCGGCCAGCAGGACGGCGGGAGCGAACAGCAGCGCCAGCCGCTCCACGTTCGAGCCGATGGGGGAGGGCGTGAAGTAGGTGAGGACGACGCCCGCCGCGTACACGACGCCGCCGAGCCGCACCACCCGCCAGCCACGCGGTGCGCACACCGCCACCGCGAGACCGAGGAACGCCGGCCACCAGATCCGGCCCGTCGCCATCGGCTGCTCGCCGTCGAACGGGAACAGCAGGGTGGTCGCCCCGACGACCAGGAACGGCGGCAGCGTGAGCACGGCGGCCCTCCGCCAGTCGCGGACGAGAGCGTAGGCCGCCCCCGCGACGACCAGGAACAGCCCGGCCACCGGGCTCCCCATCGTCGCCAGCACGGCGTATCCGGACGCCAGTACCAGACGCCGTTCGCCCACCAGCAGCACACACGCGGCGAGCGCGAAGGCGACGCCGAGCGCGAAGGTCACCCGCCCCGCGGCGACATTCACCCACAGCCCGAACGCGGCTGCCAGCGCGGGTGCCAGTGGCCGACGGACCCCCGAACGCACGAGCAGGACAGCGGCCAGCCAGCCGGCGGCCAGCCCGGACGCGACGGCTATCGTCCGCACACCGAAGAAGCCCATCAGATACGGCGACAGCAGACTGTAGTTCGCTGTATGCAGCCCGCCGAACCAGAACAGCCCGTAGGCCGAGTCGCCGTGCTCGGCGGCGAAGCGCGCCCAGGTGTCCTGGGCCGCGAGGTCACCGCCGCCGTTGGCCCGGAAGAACGCCCAGAGGAGATACAGCGGGAGCATCGTCACGGTGGCGAGCAGCGGCACACGGTGTCGGTGGAGGAAGTGGCGCAGCCGTCGGGGGGTTCTGTGGGGTGCCGGCGGTATGTCCTGCGCGGGCGCGGCGGCCGTGTCAACAGCAGCGGTCATGAGGGCGGCGTCTCCGTTCCGGGGCAGGCAGCCTGATGGCAGGGCATGTGAATTCTTTGCCGCCGTCCCTGCCGCGGACATCAGCCGTTCGGCCAGGCCCTTCGCCCCGAAGCGATCAGCAATCGGCCGTCTGACCGAGGCGCGGGCCCGGGATCAGGCGTGAGGGCGAGCACACCCGCATCCGGAACAGGTCCCGGGCCCACGCGTCCAGCACCGGCCGTCCCCTTTGCGGGGTTGCCGCGCGTGACACGAAGGGCGTCCTCACGGTGTGCTGTTCCGACCCGAGAACCAACCCTGTGCCGTAGGCCGGATGTTGTGCCAGACGTGCTTGGTCTCGCGGTACTCGTCGAGCCCGGCCCGCCCCAGCTCGCGCCCGATGCCGGACTGCTTGTAACCGCCCCACTCGGCTTGCGGCACGTAGGGGTGGTAGTCGTTGATCCACACCGTGCCCATCCGCAGCCGGGCGGCGACCCGCTCCGCCTTGCCGGCGTCCTGGGTCCACACGGCGCCGGCCAGCCCGTAGACGCTGTCGTTGGCGATCGCGACCGCCTCGTCCTCGCCGCGGAACGTCTCGACCGTCAGCACCGGACCGAAGGACTCCTCCTGGGTCACCGACATGTCGCCGGTGCACCGGTCGAGCACGGTCGGCAGGTAGTAGAAGCCCTCGGCGAGCCCGGGGTCGTCGGGACGTCGTCCGCCGCAGCGCAGTACGGCACCCTCGGCGAGGCCGGCGGCCACGTACGCCTCGACCTTGTCGTGGTGCTGGGCGCTGGTGAGCGGACCTGTCTCCGCCTTCTCGTCGAAGGGGCCACCGAGCCGGATCCGCCGCGCGCCGTCCACCAGCGCGTCCACGAACTCGTCATGGACCGACTCCTCGACGACGAGTCGGGCGCCGGCCGAACAGACCTGCCCGGAGTGGAGGAAGACGGCGGTGAGGGCGAAGTCGAGGGCGACGTCGAATTCGGCGTCCGCGAAGACGATGTTGGGGTTCTTGCCGCCGAGTTCGAGGGCCACCTTCTTGACGCTCGCCGACGCCGCCGCCATGATCCGGCGTCCGGTCTCAAGGCCGCCGGTGAACGAGACGAGGTCGACCCGCGGGTCGGTCGAGAGCGGGGCGCCGGCCTCGGGACCGGTCCCCAGGACCAGGTTGCCCACCCCGGCGGGCAGGCCCGCCTCCTTCAGCACCTTCATCAGGTGGATCGCGCTGTGCGGGGTGATCTCGCTCGGCTTGAGCACGAACGTGTTGCCGGCGGCCAGGCAGGGTGCGACCTTCCAGGACACCTGGAGCAGCGGGTAGTTCCACGGTGTGATCAGGCCGCAGACCCCGATCGGCTCGTGCACGATCCGGCTGACCACGCCCGGGTTGCCGGTGTCGACCACCCGGCCGGCGTCCTCGGCGGCGACGCGGCCGTAGTGCCGGAACACCGAGACCACGTCGTCGACGTCGTACTCCGACTCCACCAGCCGCTTGCCGGTGTCGAGCGACTCCATCCGCGCGATCTCGGTACGGTCGCGAGCGAGGAGATCGGCCACCCTCAGCAGGAGATCGCCCCGCTCACGGCTCGGCGTCGTCGGCCACGGGCCTTGGTGGAACGCGTTGGCGGCGGCCGCGACGGCGGCCTCGGTGTCCTCGCGACCGGCCTCGTCCACCTCGCCGACGGACCTCCCGTCGGCCGGACACCGGATCGTGCGACGGGATCCGCCGCGCGCACTCGTCCACGCGCCGTCGATGAAGAGCTCTGGCACCTGTTGACTCACTCTCCGCGCGTCGGCCCCCGGGCATGTACGCACAGCCCGTTGCTCGACGCGCAACTGTTGTTCGGCGGACCTGCTGTCAGGAAGCCCGGAGATCACGGATCCGCGCGTGGCCGGTACCCGGACGGGCCGTGGTCGCGAGCGACCTCAACGCTTGTCCTGCCCCAGCCGTCGGGACACCTCGGCGGTGGTGTCCAGGAGCAGGGGCACGACACTCTCAAGGTGCTCGTCCGTGGGGTGGAAGACGCTCATCGAGGCGATCACATCGCCTCGGGCGTTCCGGACCGGTGCGGCCAGCGACGTCAGGCCGTCCTCCCACTCGTCTTCGGTGACCGCGAAGCCGAGTTCGCGGATCCGGCTGAGCTCCTCGCGCAGGGTCTCCGCTTCAGCGAGCGTGAGCGGGGCACACCGTGAGAGGTCGCCGAGCACCTCTGTCAGCCTGCCGTGCTCCAGGCCGGACAGCAGCACCTTGCCGTCGCTCGTCGCGTGCAGCGGGAGATGCCGTCCCACGGGGTTGCGGGAATGCGGCGCCGTCGGGCCCGGCACCTGATCCAGATAGAACACCGAACTGCCCGACAGCACCGCGACGTTCACGGGTGCGCCCGTCTCGGCCGCGAGCCGTCGGCACGGCGGCCGTGCCTCCTGGAGCAGCGCCAGGCCGACGCCGGTCGCTCGGGCCAGTCGCAGAAGGCCCGTTCCGAGGCGGTACTTCCCCCGGTCACCCGACTGCTCCACGAGCCGGTGCTGCCTGAGAGTGGCCAGCATCCGCCAGGCCGTGCTCTTGTTGACGTCGAGTTCGTCGGCGATCTCGGTGACGCCGGCCGCGCCGGTGCGGGCGAGCACCTCCAGGATGGTCAGGGCTCGGTCGACGGACTGGATGCCTGAGCCGACATCGTTCACGAGGGCGGACTCACCGCCGGCAGGTGTCGGTCCGTACCGCACAAGGGCGGGGTGCCGTTGCATCTCCGGGCCTCATGTCCCGACCGGGGCGGGGGAGTTGCTGTCGTCGACCTCCCACGGCGGAACCCAGTCCCCGGCGAGGCGGAAGGAGACGTCCGCGTCCTCTTCGATGCGCTTGGCGACATGCAGCTCGGCCGCATCGGGTCCGTACCGGTCGGCGGCGACCTTGAACGCACCGCGGGCGGCGTCGGTGAGGGGCAGCTCGGCACCGAGGTCGTTCTGGAGGCCCTGGATGAGGCGAAGATCCTTGAGGCACAGGTCCAGGGTGAACGAGGGATCGTAGTGCCCGGCGAAGATGGAAGGGGCGTCGTGCGAGGCGACGAAGGAGTCCCCGACGGACTGCCGGATCGCGGACCAGAGCACCTCCAGCTCGACACCGTTGCGTACCCCGAGTGCGAACCCCTCGCCGATGGCCGCGGCGGAGATGAACCACAGCTGGTTGGTGACCAGTTTGACGACGTTCCCGGTGCCGAGCGGGCCGCAGGCGATCACTGTGCCCAGGGTTTCGAGGATGGGGCGGACCCGCTCGACGTCGGTCGGGTCGCCCCCGGCGAACAGGGTGAGGCGGCCGTTGCGGGCGCCGTCGACGGCGCCGGTCACCGGTGAGTCGACGACGCTGACGCCTTGGGGCGCGCGAGCGGTGAGGCGGGAGACGAGGCCGATGTCGTTGGTGGTGAGGTCGACCCAGACGGAGCCCGGGCGCAGCGCCGCCAGCGCGCCCCCGTCGACCATGACGGCCTCCACGTGGTCGGGACGCGGCAGCGACGTCAGGAAGATGTCCGCCGCGGAAGCGCAGGCGGTCGCGGACTCGGCGGCGACAGCTCCGGCGTCGACCGCCGAGGCGACCTTCGTGGGGTCGATGTCGAACGCGTGCACGTTGTAGCCGGCCTGCGCCAGACGGCGACACATCGGTCCGCCCATACTGCCGAGACCGACAAAGCCCACAGTAATCATGATCGCTGCCTCTCACTTCGGCGTGCCGTCGGGGACGACGCGCGCCCACTGTGTTCGCGATGCAACCTAGGGCGCCCACAGCTGATGAGGTAGCCTCTGCCTCCTTCGGGAGCCAAAGGAGTTGCCTTGGTCACGCTGCACCAGCTTCGCTGCTTCGTGGCGACGGTCGAACACGGCTCGTTCACCAAGGCGGCCGACGCCCTCGGTCTGGCCCAGCCATCACTGGCGCAGCAGATCCGGCTGCTGGAGCGGGCGCTGTCCACCGTCCTCTTCCAGCGGGTCGGGCGTGGGGTCGTGCCCACCGAGGCCGCTTCGGCGTTCGAGGGCCACGCCCGGCAGGCGCTCGACGCGGTCGAGCAGGGGAGCAGAGCGGTCGCCGACGCGGACCGGGCGGTCACCGGGACCATCCGGTTCGGGCTCTTCGGCGCCGCCCACCTCTACCTGGAGACCCAGCTCGTCGCCGACATGCGCGAGCGCTTCCCCTCGGCCCGGCTCGCCCTCATCGGACAGAACTCCATGGACACCATCGAGCTGGTCCGCCGCGGCCAGCTGGAGGCGGCCCTGGTGGCCCTGCCCATCGACGACAGCGCGCTGCGCGTCACACCGGTCACCCGTGACGAGGTCGTGTACGTCACCGCGGATCCGGATCGGACCCAGCAGTTCGTGTCCTGCGACGACCTCGCCGCCGCCACACTGGTGCTGTCCGAGGTCACCTGGGGTGACGCCGACTACACCCGGCAACAGCTCAGGAGTGCCGTGCAGTCGGTGGGCGGCACCTTGCAGCCGGCCATCGAGGTCGAGAACGTGGAAACCGCCCTGGAGGTGGCCGCGTTGGGACTCGCCGACGCGATCACCGCCCGCAGCGTCGTGCGCCGGTACCAGGACAAGCTGCCCGCACGGCTGCACTGCTTCTCGCTGGAACCACGGCTCTACGACCACTTCGCGATCGTGTGCCGGCACAACGCGGTGCTCTCCCGTCCGGTCCAGGCCGTGATCGAGATGGCCGCTGCCCGGCTCCGCGAACTGGTCAGGGCGACGACGGCCTGAATCGGACACCGTCCGAGTCGTGCCCAAGGAATCTCCACTGCCTTGTGAAGGAGACGAAGGCTACCTCGTGACCCGCGAGAGGCCTAGGTTGCTCCGCACACAGCTGGAGCGCCTCGTCACGGACGACGCGCTGCGTGAAAGGCAGTGGTCATGGTCCCAAGGCTTTGTCGCATCGACTATCCCTCCACCGGCCGGTGATCCACATGGCCGGTTTCGGACTCACCTTCAGCGAGTACCTCTCCAACAATCGCGCCGACATCGTCGTCCGGGTGCAGCAGCACGCACTCCTCTCGCTCTACACCATCCTGTGCGCCGCGGTGATCGGGGTCGGGCTGGCGATCCTCGTCCACCGAAGGCGTACGGCAGCCAACTTCTGCGTCGCCACCGCGGCCGTCGGCTTCACCCTGCCCTCCGTCGCGGTCTTCGGCATCCTGTTCTCCTTGGTCGGCGGCAACCTGCTGGCCGTGTTCCCACCACTGGTGATGTACGCGGTGCTGCCGATCCTGCGCAACAGCGTCGTCGGGCTCCAGAGCGTCGACGAGGACCTGCTCGACGCCGCCCGAGGCATGGGGATGAACCGATTCCGCCGGCTCTGGCAGGTCGAACTGCCGACGGCCTGGCCGGTCATCCTCGCCGGGCTGCGGGTGTCGGCGCAGCTGACCGTCGGCATCGTCACCATCGCCGCCTTCGTGGTCAACATGGGGCTCGGTTACTACGGTTACGCCTCGCTCGACAACCTCGGCTCGGCGAACACCGGGAACGAGGCCCTGGTGTGCGTGCTCTTCGTCGCCCTCATCGCGCTGGCCTTCGACGCCCTCTTCGTCGTCGTCCGTCGCCTCACCATGCCCAGGGGAATCCGTGTTTGAGCGAACCCGAACCACCACAGACACCGCCGCCGAGTCAGCCGGCCTCCCGATCGTCCTGGAAGACCTGACCAAGTCGTACCCGGGCGCGGCCAAGCCCGCCGTGGACGCCATCACCATGGAGATCCCCGCCGGAGAGATCGTCGTCTTCGTCGGCCCCTCCGGTTGCGGCAAGACCACCACGATGCGGATGATCAACCGCCTCATCACACCCACCTCGGGGCGGATCACGATCGGCGGCGAGGACGCCGCGGCCCTCGACGACGTCACACTGCGCCGCCGTATCGGCTACGTGATCCAGCAGACCGGGCTCATCCCCCACCTGACCATCGCGCACAACGTCGGCCTGGTCCCGAGGATGCTCAAGTGGAACAAGAAGGACGTCAGTGCGCGTGTCGACGAGATGCTCACCCTGGTCGGACTCGATCCCGGCCAGTACGGCAGGCGCTACCCGCGTCAGCTCTCCGGCGGCCAGCAGCAACGCGTCGGCGTCGCCCGCGCCTTGGCGGCCGACCCCCCGATCATGCTGATGGACGAACCGTTCGGCGCCGTCGACCCGATCACCCGCGCCAGGCTCCAGGACGAGTTCCTGTCGTTGCAGAAGATCCTGCGCAAGACGATCATCTTCGTCACCCATGACTTCGACGAGGCACTGAAGCTCGGCGACCGCATAGCCGTGCTCCGCGAGGGCTCACGCATCGTCCAGTACGACACCCCTGAGCGGATCCTCGCCGACCCCGCCGACGCGTTCGTGGAAGGGTTCATCGGGGCGGGAGCGGCACTGAAACGGCTGCACTTCGAGCGCGTCGACTCCCTCGCGTTCGACAAGAACGCGGAACGGCCCGCCGCGCCCGAGAGCGTGGAGCCGTCCCGCACGTTGCACGAGGCGCTGGACCTGATGGTGGGCAAGGGCCTGCGCTCGGTGACCGTCGTGAAGGACGGCGAGCCGGTCGGAACGGTCAGCATCGACGACATCCTGAGCCGGGTCGTCTCGGCCGGACAGCGCGATCAGGTCGGTGCCCCATGACGTCGACGGCCGCGCCGGCGGCCCTCGTGGACAAGACCGAGTCCCGTGACACCCAGGGGAAACCGGTTCTCAGCCGGAGCACCTCGACCGTGCCGGCACTGTGCGCGATCGTCCTCGCCCTCCTCTACGCCGTCGTCCAGGGCCGCAGTGTCGACGTGGTCGAAGCCAACATGCTCCACTGGGCGACGCTGCGCCACGCCGTCATCGAGCACATCTACATCAGCGTGGTCATCGCCGTACTGGTGTTGCTGATCGCCGTTCCGCTGGGTGTCCTGGTGACCCGCCGTCGGACCCGGTGGCTGGCACCGTTCGTGCTCGCCGTGGGAAATCTCGGCCAGTCCGCCCCCAGCCTCGGGTTGCTGGCCCTGTTCGGGAGCTATCTGTTCATCGGCTTCTGGGCCGTCGTGATCATCCTGACCGCCTACACAGCCCTGTCCGTACTGCGCAACACCATCGTCGGCCTGCAGGGCATCGACCCCAGCGTGCTCGACGCCGCCAAGGGGATGGGCATGTCCCCGGCCCGAATCCTGTTCGGTGTCGAGTTGCCGCTGGCCGTACCCATCATCGGTGCCGGCACCCGTACCGCGATCGTGCTCGCCGTGGCCACGGTTCCCCTGGGGAGCTTCCTCGGGGCCGGCGGTCTGGGCGCCACGCTGTTCGGCGCGGTGCGCAGCGACCGCCCCTTCGCCGTCCTGGTGGCCTCCGTGATGATCGCCGTGCTCGCCCTGCTCATGGACTGGGCCGCGGGGATTCTCCAGCGTTGCCTCACCCCCCGCGGCATCCGCTGACCGACCTCGCGATCCGCGCCCTCTGACCATCGATCACCCCTGCCTGCCGCGGCACGCCGCAGCACGGAGAGAACCAGAAGGACAAGCCATGAACTCTTCCCCGAGACTGACCGTTGTCACCGTCACACTGGCCACAGCCCTGCTCGGAGCGACCGCCTGTGGCAGCGGCCTGAGCGAGGGCGGCGCGGACACCGGAAAGGGCCCCTGTACGGGAGTGAAGGCGGGCTCGGTCGATCCCGCCGCGCTCGACGGGGTCACGGTGAAGGTCGGCTCCAAGGAGTTCGACGAACAGCTGCTGCTGGGCCAGCTCACCCTCAAGATGATGTGCGCCGCGGGAGCGAAGGCCGTCGACGAGACCAACAGCAAGGGCGCCAGCCAGACCCGGGCGAAGCTCACCCGCGGGGAGAGCGACGTCTACTGGGAGTACACCGGAACGGCCTGGGTCGACTTCCTCAAGCAGAAGCCGATCTTCGACGCCGAGAAGCAGTACGACGCGGTCAAGAAGATGGACCTCGAGAACGGCGTGGTCTGGGGACAACGAGCCCCCTTCAACAACACCTTCGCCTTCGCGGTCTCCGACGACTTCGCCAAGAAGAACAACGTGGAGACCGACTCCGACATGGCCGCGTACCTCAACGAGAACCCTTCGTCGAAGGTCTGTGTCGAGTCGGAGTTCCTCAGCCGCATCGACGGCTATCCGGGCTTCAAGAAGGCCTACGACATCACCGGCGGCACGACGACCTCGCTCGGCATCGGCGTGATCTACACCCAGACAGGCAAGGGCACCTGCGACTTCGGCGAGGTGTTCACCACCGACGGCCGCATCAGCGCACTCGGCCTGCACGTGCTCGACGACGACAAGTCCTTCTTCCCCATCTACAACGCCGTTCCCCAGGTGATGAAGAAGACGGACGAGGAGCACCCGCAGATCCTGCAAGTGCTCAAGCCGCTCGCCGAGGTGCTGACCACGTCGGTGATGCAGGAGCTGAACGCCCGGGTGAGCGCCAAGGGCGAGGAACCCGCCGCCGTCGCCACCGACTTCCTCAAGGAGAAGGGCTTCCTGAAGCAGTGAGCCGTATCCGCGAGAGCGCGGCGAGCCGACCCCCGGAGACGTCCTCCGAACATCCGGGGCAGCTGGAGATCGACATACCCGGCAGGCTCGAACGGATCGACGCCAGGCGCTTGAACACCGATCGCCTGGCAAGGGTCCGGGAGCAGCTGGTGCGAGCGGACTACGGCGCCGCGCTGCTCGCGGACCCGTTGAACATCCGCTACGCGACGGGCACCCGGAACATGCAGATCTGGACGATGCACGCCCCCGGACGCTACGTGTTCGTCCCCGTGGACGGCCCGGTGGTGATGTTCGAGTTCGGGACCTCCCTGCACCTGGCCGACGGCTTCGAGACCGTCGACGAGGTACGGCCCGGCACCTCCCCGTTCTACTTTCTGACCGGCCCCCGTCGGCCGGAGAAGTCGGAGCAATGGGCGCGGGAAGTGATCGAGCTGATGCGGGCACACGGCGGGACCGACCAACGGCTGGCAGTCGACCGCTGCGAGCCCTGGAACGCCGAACTGCTGGTGCGGGCCGGGATCTCCCTCTTCGACGCGCAGGAGCCACTGGAACTCGCGCGCATGGTCAAGACCCCCGAGGAGATCCAGTGTCTCCAGCTCGCGGTCGACGTGGCGGACGTCGCGATCCGTCGAATGCGGGAGTCGGTCGTCCCCGGCATGACCGAGAACCAGCTCTGGTCGATCCTCCACGAAACGAACATCGCCCACGACGGCGAATGGATCGAGTGCCGTCTTCTCGCCTCCGGCCCCAGGACCAACCCGTGGTTCCAGGAGTGCGGCAACAGGGTCATCGAGGCGGGAGACCTGGTCGCGTTCGACACCGACATGATCGGACCCGCCGGGTACATGGCGGACCTCTCACGCGCGTTCGTGTGCCCCGGCAAGCCTCCCACGGGCGAGCAGCGCCGACTCTACGAACTCGCCCAGGAACAGGTCCTCACCAACGTCGAACTCATCCAGCCCGGTATGTCGTTCGCCGAGTTCGGTGCGAAGTGCTGGGCGGTACCGGCCGAGTTCGTGCCGCGCCGGTACATGATGCTCGTCCATGGCGCGGGGCTGGCCGACGAGAGCCCTGTGGTCACCTGCGCGGCCGACCGCGAACAGTCCGGCTACGACGGAGTGTTCGAGGAGGGCATGGTCGTGTGCGCCGAGAGCTTCATCGGTGAAGTGGGCGGACGCGAGGGCGTCAAGCTGGAGGAGCAGGTGCTGATCACGGCACAGGGAGCGGTACGGCTGTCCTCGGACTCCCTGGACGGCGGACTCGTCGTCTGACCCGATGCGCGGCCCGAGCACACTCCGGAGGCGGGAAGGCACCCTGAAGCGATCACGTCGGCGCTAGTCCGGCCGGGGGCGTGTCTCGTGCCGTGCGCCGTGGGGCTTTCCGGAGGGCTGGGGGTGCTTCGGCGCGGTGTCGACCGTGTCGCGGATCCGGGCCAGGAGGGTGCGCAGGGTGGCGCGGTCTTCGGCGGTGAGGGCGCCGGTGGCCGTGCTGAGGGCCTCCCGGTCCAGATCCTCCGCCTCCTCGTGGCAGGAGCGGCCCGCGTCGGTGAGGGCGAGCAGATGGGCTCGACGGTCGGTGGGGTGCGGCAGCCGGACCACCAGGTGGTCCCTCTCCAGGGCGTCCACCAGGCTGGTCGCGGTGCGGGCGGCGATGCCCAGCATGTCGCTGAGGTCGCGCATCCGCATCGGCTCGGCGGCATGGGCGAGAAAACGCAGCGCGCGCAGCCGCGCCACCGAGGTGCCCTTCTCGGCCAGTCTTCCGTCGACGTAGGACCGCAGCCGGTGGGTGGTGGCGAACATCTCGTCCACCAATGGATCACTGCTGCCCGGTACGTCCCTCACCGTGGCGCTCCCGTCCTCGTCGGCTTGTCTTCACGGACCACAACTGCTGTGCGCCGCAGGTCCGTTCCTACCGCATGCGGGCGGCGGACCGCCGGACGGCCGGCCGTTCCCGGTGCGGCGAAGACTCCTGACAATGATGAGCATACTCATACTGAGTATGCTCATCATGTGTCCGTACGTCTCAACCAGCGCATCGTCGTCCCCATCGTCTGTGTGGTCACCGCGTTCATGTCCATCGTGGACGGAGCCGGAACCACTGTCGCCCTGCCCTCCATCGGACGGGACTTCGGGCTCGCCACCGCCGGCCTGGATGCCGTCGTCGTGGTCTACCCCGTCTGTGTCGGTCTCGCCGTCCCGGTCTCGGCGTGGCTCGGGGACCGCTTCGGCGGCCGGAGCACGGTACTTGTCTCGTTCGCCGTCTTCACCCTCGCCTCCGGGCTCTGCGGAGCGGCCGGGTCGCTCGGCGAACTCGTCGCCTGGCGTGCTCTCCAGGGCCTGGCGGCAGGCATCCTGCTACCGGTCACCGCTGCCCTGCTCTACCGCACCTTCAGCCTGTCCGAGCAGGTCAAGGTCTCCCGCTACATGATCATCCCGCAGCAGGTCGCGCCCGCCCTGGCACCGATGGGGGCGGGCTGGCTCGTCGACCACCTGTCATGGCGCTGGGTGTTCTACGCCAACCTCCCCATCGGCGCCGCGGTCCTGGTCTTCGGGCTGCTCTTCCTCGACCGGCACCGGGACCACGTCCCCGGGCGCCTCGACCTGCCGGGCCTGGTGCTCACCGCCTTCGGCACGGCCGGGCTGATGTTCGGCGTGAGTGAGGGCGCCGAGATGGGCTGGGGGAGTCCGCTGGTGATGGCCGCGCTGATCGGCGGTGCGGCCCTGCTGGGTGCGGCCGTCGTGGTCGAACTGTGGGTACCCGAACCCGCTCTGCGGGTCCGTCTCTTCGCCGACCGGCTCTTCCGCGACACCAACATCATCGCCTTCATCGGTTTCATCGGCTTCATGGGGGCGATGTTCCTCGGCCCGCTCTTCCTCCAGGAGGGCCTGGGGCTGAGCGCCTGGGAGTCCGGTTCCGCCACCTTCGCCGAGGCTCTGGGGGTGCTGCTCACCGTCCAGCTCGTCGGCCCGCTCTACGCGCGGGTCGGCCCCCGCCGTATCGCAGGCTGCGGGCTCCTCGGGGTGGCGCTGGTACTGGTCGCCTTCTCCCGGCTGGACGCGGAGTTCTCGCTGTGGGCGTTCCGGGGGCTCATGTTCCTGCTCGGCGCCGCCATGGGCGGGGTGTTCATGCCCACCACGGTCGCCTCGTTCACCTCGATCGCGAAAGCCGACGTCTCGCACGCCTCCACCCTCAACACGGTCGTACGGCAGGCAGCCAACGCCGCCGCTCCCGCCGTGGTCACCGCCGTGCTGGCCTCGGCCACCGCCGTCGGCACAGGCGTCGACGCCCATCCACCGGTCTCCGCGTTCCAGCACGCCTACCTGGTGCTCGCGGCCGTCTCCGCGGTCGCCGCGCTGTTCGCGTTCACCATGCCGGACCGTGCGGCCCGGATCGCCGCGTCGGCCCGCCCGGCCACCCGGCGCGAGGCGGTCGACGCCTGACCGGATCGCGTGGCCCGCAGCGGGTGGCGTGGTCGGTCGACCGCACTCGCTCGCGTCGACAGATGGACGTCGTAGTGGTTGCAACGTAGCCGGGATGTGCGCTCAGGTTCCGCGCAAGGCGGCCTCCAGACGGCGTCCCCAGTGCAGGGCTGCGGCTACGCACTCCTGGGTTCTGGGTTCCAGGCGCCGTCGCGGTCCGACGACCTGGACCGCGGCGACGACCTCGTCCGTGAAATCGCGGACCGGTACGGCGACCGAGTACAGGCCGGGTTCGGCTTCCTCGTCGACGATCGAGTAGCCGCGCCGCCGGGTCACCGCCAGCCGGCGCAGGAAGTCGTCGACGTCGGTCGGTGTGCGAGGGCCGTGGCGTACGAAGTCGGTGCGGGAGAAGACGGAGGCCACCTCGTCGTCGGTGGCGTCGCTCAGCAGGGCCTGGCCGCAGTCACTGCAATAGGCCGGATACGGGCGGCCGATCCATGAGCCGAGCTGGCGGCTGCCGGGAGGTACCCGTTCCGCGACGGTCACGGTGGTGTCGCCGACGAGGACGCCGAGGTAGCAGCTCTCGCCGGTCTGGGCGGCCATGCCCTCCAGCGCGGTGAGGCCGTCGGTGTGCAGTCGGTGCGTGGTGAGATCGCGTGCCGCCGCGTAGAGCCGCCAGTGCGGCGTGAGTCCTCCCGAGATGTCGTCGCGGGCGACGAACTCCTCCGCGGCCATGGCGGTGACGGTGCGGGACAGCTGACTGCGGTCGCGGCCCATGGTCCTGGCCAGTTCCGAGACGGACGGGGCCGAGCCGTGTCGTCGACCCTCGGCCGCGCCGCGACTGAGCATCGCCAGGGCATCCAGGCCCTTTGCCACGGTCGAGTCCACGTGCTCCTCCGCCGTAACGACGCGCCCGGTCGCCCGGGTGGCGTGCCAGTGGTTGCCAGCCTCGAACCCTACCGTCGTCTCCCGTGCGACCCATGCGGTCCGTGCGACCTGCGCGATCATGACGTGTGCAGCATATGCATCTTGCCATGTATTTAATGCACGCCTAGCATTCCATGTGTCAGCCGCCGCCGAGTACGAGAGACGCATGCGCATGGTTACGACGACGATGACGCCGGAAGCCGCCGGGCGGGATCGCGGGTCCCCGCAGGCGTCCGTCCGGCGTCGGACGGTCCGGACGATCAAGGTGTACTGGCCGGTCGAGACGGCGACCCTGGTCGCCTGCGCGGAGGGGGACCTCGACGCGCTGCGCTCCGACGAGTCCTTCGCCACGTTGCTGCGCGTGCTGGAGACCTCGCCCGAGCTCGGGGACTTCGGTGTCTATGGCGACGTCTTCGAAGTGGCCTTCGGCGTCGAGGGCTTCACCGTCCGGCCCGGCGCCCGGCCCTCCCTCGGTTCGGTCGGTGACCGGTTCCTCTCCTCGACCCTGTCGGTGACCACGTACGTCGACGCAGAGACGGACGACGAGGAACTGGCGCGGGTACTCGCCCGCCTCGCGAACGCCCACCCATGGGAGATCCCGGTGATCGAGCTCTCCGCCCCGCTGGACCTCGTCACCCGCGCGCTCAGGCGCGGCTGCGGAGGTCCGTCGGCGCCGGGACCTCGGTCACCGGCCCCCCCCAGGCGTGAGCGTTGCAAAGGGGGGCCAGCACCACCGCGCGTTCCCCGGCAGCCGTGCCTGCGTGGGCGGCCGTGGGCTCCGACAGGGCCGTGGAGAGGCACCGGCCACCGACCGCACCGCCGGCGCGCCCCCCGCCCGCCCCGCCCGGGGAGCCCCCTACCCCCCCCGCCCCCTCGCCGCCCGG
>NZ_JABERD010000089.1 GCF_013044505.1 Streptomyces sp. S3(2020)
ATCCAGTACTTCTTCCGGACATGTGCCATCGCATCCGTTCCCGGCCCAGGGCGTACGCCCCATCCTGCCGCCGCCCCGACCCCGCTCCCTCACCAGCACTCCCACGGCCGTAGCGGGGGACCCACGGTACGTCGCCGCCCCGGTCGTCTCAGTCCGAACCGGCACGGCGCGGGGTCTCCCCATGCCCTCCCCCGTGTGGCCCGCCCTCTCCCGCCCGACCCTGAGGGCATGTCAACCGATGCCCCGCCGGGAGGGACCGTGCTCTCCACACTCGCCCGGACGGCCACGCGCCGTCCGCTCACCGTCATTTCGCTCTGGGTGGTCTTCCTGCTGCTCGGCTTCGGGCTCGGGACGGGCGTCTTCGGGCGCCTGTCGGACAACGTGCCCGAAGTCCCCGGCACCGAGTCGGAGGCGGCCGCGCAGTATCTCGACCGGGTCGACCCCGCCGGTGAGTCGATCACGGCCGTCGTCGAGGGAACCGCCGTCCTGGACCCGGGACTCCGCGCCCAGGTCGAGCGGGCCGTCGCCGAGGTCCGGGAGGTCGCCGGGGTCGCCGCCGTACCGGATCCGTACAAGACGCCCGGCCTGCTCGCGGAGGACGGGCGGGCGCTCATCGTCCCCATCGCCCTGGAGGGCGGCCTGGGCGACGACGCCGAGGAACGGACGGTGAACGACGCGACCGACCGCATCAAGGAGATCGACGCGCCCGAGGTCCACGTCAGCGGCGGCCCGCTGCTCGGTCTCCAGATCGGCGAGAAGGCCCAGGAGGACGTGAAGAACGCCGAGTTGATCTCCCTGCCGGTCGTCCTCGCCCTGCTCCTCGTGGTGTTCGGCGGACTGCGCTCGGCGGTGCTGCCCCTCGTGATCGCGGTGAGCGGCGTCGCGGGCGCGTTCCTCGCGCTGTTCCTGTTCAGCGGGGTCACCGACATCTCCGTGTACGCGATCCAGGTCACCACCATGCTGGGCCTCGGACTGGCCGTGGACTACGCCCTGTTGATGCTGGTCCGCTTCCGCGAGGAACGCAGGAACACCAGCTCCCCCGAGGATGTCGTCGAGGCCGTGCACCGCACGGTCGCCGCGGCCGGGCGGACGGTGCTGTTCTCCGGACTCACCGTGGCGGTCAGTCTGACCGGACTGCTGGTGTTCCCGAGCGTGTTCCTGCGCAGCATGGGTCTGGCCGTGGCCGCCGTGGTCGTCGTCGACATGCTGGCCGCGCTCACCCTGCTGCCCGCGCTGCTCGCCCGCTTCGGCGGGAAGATCCCGCCGGCGAAGGTGCGTCCGGAGGGCGAGGAGGGCCGCGTCTTCGCCCGGCTGGCCCGCTTCTCCGCCCGCAACCGGATCGCCGTGCTCGCGGTGATCGTCCCGGCCCTGCTGGTCCTAGCCCTGCCGGTCGCCGGTATGCGGATCAACCTCGGGGACGCCCAGCAACTGCCGTCGAGTACCGAGGCACGGCAGTTGTACGACACCGTCGACGCCCACTTCCCGCCGGGCACCGGGGTGTCACCGGTGACGGTCGTCCTGAAGCCGGGCACGGACCGGGCGACCGTCGACCGCATACAGTCGCTCAGCCCCCGCGCCGAGTCCCGGAGCGTGCCGGGTGGCATCACCGTCGTGGAACTGCCGCCGCCGGGCAGTGTGGACGGCGACGGTGCCACGGATCTGGTGAAGCGGGTACGGGAACTGCGGGGCGCCGAGCCCGTCCAGGTCACCGGGCCCGCGGCCAGGCTGGTCGACTTCCGCGAGATGCTCGCCGACCGGGCCCCCTGGGCGGCCGTGACCGTGCTGGCCGGGATCTTCGTCCTCCTGTTCGCGTTCACCGGCTCGGTGCTGATCCCGCTGCGCACGATCGCCACGACACTGCTCAGCCTGGGCGCCGCGCTCGGTGTGGTGGTGTGGGTCTTCCAGGACGGCCACCTGGCCGGGCTGCTGGGCGCGGAGGGCCTGGGCGCACTGAGCCTGACGGCCCCGCCGCTGATCATCGCGATCGCCTTCGGGCTCGCCATGGACTACGAACTGTTCATCCTGGCCCGGATGCGCGAGGCCCGGCGCCGCACCGGTGACGACCAGGAGGCCGTGGTCACCGGACTGCGCCGCTCGGGCCGGGTCGTCACCTGCGCCGCGCTCCTGCTCGCCGTGGTCTTCGGCGCGTTCATGACGGGCGGCTTCTCCCCCATCCTCCAGATCGGACTGGGCCTCACCCTCGCGGTGCTGATCGACGCCACCGTCGTACGGATGCTGCTCGTCCCGGCGACGATGGCGCTGCTCGGGCGGCGGGCGTGGTGGGCGCCGAAGCCGCTGCGGCGGGTGCACGACAGGTTCGGGCTGAGCGAGGAGACGGAAGCCGAACCGCATGTGACGACGCCTGCCTGACGGCGTCAGGTGCGCGGGGGGATCCGGCCGTGGGCCGGGTCCCCCTGACCTGCGGCGGCTACAGTGCCGTCATGGGTGGGGACGAGGGGGACCGGCCGACGCGGCCGTGCAAGTGGTGCCGTAAGCCGGTCGAACAGCCGAGAAACCGATGGCGCCGACGGCGCTACTGCAGCAAGTCCCATCGACGCCGCAATCGGATCCTGAACGCCGTCATGGAGTTCCTGGACTTCTGGTAGCGGCCTCCTCGGAGCGGGTCCTCACAGGAATCTCAGGAAGCGGCCCGGGGATTCAAAGGATCAGCAAATCTGCGCGGCGCAGGATGCACACGCAAAGGCGGATATCTCAGGAAGGCCTGCCGTGGGCGTCTCGCACATATCGAACCGTTCCGACCAGCCGTCGCAGAGGTGGTCGCGGCGCGGGGTGCTCACGGTGCTGGGCGTGGTTCCGGCCGCGGTGCTGACCGGGTGCAGCGGGTCGGCGGACGCCTCGGAGGAGGCGAAGGCGTCGGCGTCGGCGAAGGTCGCCGCGACGAAGAAGCCGGTCGTCTCGGTGAGCCCCGCGGACGGCACCAACAAGGCCGCGTTCGGCGACCCCGTCGAAGTCACCGTGACCGACGGCACGCTCGCCTCCGTCAAGGTGACCGGCAACGACGGCTCCACGCTCGCCGGCACGTACAACGACGCGAAGACCAAGTGGACATCGACACGGAACCCGTACTCGGGCACCAAGTACACGGTCACCGCGCAGGCCGAGGGCGTCGCCGCCGAGACCGCGACCTTCACCACCAAGTCCCCCGGCGAGACCTTCGTCGGCTACTTCACCCCCGAGGCGGACTCGACCTCCGGTGTCGGCATGCCCGTGTCGATCAACTTCACACACGCCGTGTCCGACAGGGCCGCCGTGGAGAAGGCGATCACGGTGACGGCGGAACCGGCCGTGGAGGTCGTGGGCCACTGGTTCAGCGACACGCGGCTCGACTTCCGGCCGCAGACGTACTGGGCGGCCGGTACGACGATCACTCTCGGTCTGCGGTTGAAGGACGTCGAAGGACAGGATGGTGTATACGGTACGCAGTCGAAGGACGTCACCTTCCACATCGGCCGTGAGCAGATCAGCACGGTCGACCTGGCCGCCAAGGAGATGGTGGTGAAGCGGGGCGGCGCGACCCACGCCACCTACCCCGTCTCCGGCGGCGACGCCGACCACACCACCTGGTCCGGGATCATGGTGATCAGCGAGCGGTTCAAGGAGACCCGGATGGAGTCCTCCACGGTCGGTCTCGGCGACGAGTACGACATCTCCGACGTCCCGCACGCCCAGCGGCTGACCACCTCCGGCACCTTCATCCACGGCAACTACTGGGCGTCCACCTCGGTGTTCGGCAGCCAGAACACCAGCCACGGCTGTGTCGGCCTGCATGACGCCAAGGGCGCGGACGACAGCTCGGTCCCGGGCTACAAGTTCTACGACAGCTCCCTGCTCGGCGACGTCGTGATCGTGAAGAACTCCGGTGAGGAGACCGTGGATCCGGCCAACGGGCTCAACGGCTGGAACCTGTCCTGGGAGGACTGGAAGACGGGCAGCGCGCTGTAGGGCCGGTCAGGGCGAGGACGCCTCGGTCTCCGGGAAGACACGGGCGACGGCCGCGGTGCGGCTGGAGACGTCCAGCTTGCGGAAGATGTTCTCCAGATGCTTGCGGACCGTGCTCGTCGAGACCACGAACTGCCCCGCGATGTCCTCGGTCCCCCATCCGTTGGCCACGGCCCGCAGGACGTCGAGTTCGCGTGGGGTGAGCCGCACCGGCTCACGGCGCCGGCGGGCCGCCTCGCGGTAGACGGCGTGCAGGTGCGGGCGCAGCAGCTGGAGGGTCAGCCGGTCGCGCTCGCTGAACGGCCGGTCGCGGTCACGGGAGACGGAGTACATGCGGATGCGGCCCGGTGCCGTCGGCAGGGCGACGACCATCATGGCGACGAAGGGCCGCATGTAGTCGGTGTAGAGGGCCGTGTCGCGGAACTCCCGGGTCGCCATGTAGTCGGTCAACTGGGCCACCTCCAGGTGCCCGTGGCTGTGCTCCACCTCCACACAGTGCGGGTGCTGGTGCTTCCACAGCCACCACACCTCGTCGTCCCATTCCGGGTAGGGACCGCCGTACTGCACCGCCTGGTATCCCAGGCCACGGCGGGTGGGCAGGTCGACCTCGCTGAACTCCGCCAGGTCGCAGGGGACCAGTCGCCCCAGCCCTTCCAGGAGGGACGGCGGCGGGAACTCCCCGGAGTCGTCGTGCCGTGCCTCGTCGACGACGTCGAGCATCAGCCGCAGATGGCGTTCGGTGACGGAGTGCCGGCTCATGACGCCCCCACTTCCTCGGGCCTGTCTCCGACGGTACGCCCGTCCGCGTCCCGGCGAGGCGACCTCTCGGCACATTCGTGGCTTCATGGGGTGAACTCCCCCGCGCTCAAAGGACTTTCACGGTTACACCTCTTGACGACCGCGGTGGCCGAGAGCACATTGGGGCCACTTTGAGAGCGCTCTCAGGGACCGCACACGCTCTCGAAGGCACCCGCGCACCTCACTCCGTACCCGAGAGGCACACCCCATGAGTGCACCCTCCGGAACATCCAGACGCCGACGCGTCCTGATCGCCGTGCTCTCCACCCTCGGTCTGGCCGCCGCCCTCGCCACGGCGGCCACCCTGCCCGCGAACGCCAACGCGCCCACACCTCCCACGGGTTGGACGCAGGTCTTCGTCGACGACTTCAACGGCACCGCGGGCACCGGCGTCAACACCTCCAACTGGCAGTACGCGACCGGCACCGGCTACCCGGGCGGCCCCGCCAACTGGGGCACCGGCGAGGTCGAGACGATGACGAACAGCACGTCCAACGTCTCGCTCGACGGCAACGGCAACCTCCGCATCACCCCGATCCGCGACACGGCCGGCAACTGGACGTCCGGCCGCATCGAGACCAACCGCACCGACTTCCAGCCGCCGTCCGGCGGGAAGCTGCGCGTCGAGGCGCGCATCCAGATGCCCAATGTCACCGGCACGGCGGCCGAGGGCTACTGGCCGGCGTTCTGGATGCTGGGCGCGCCCTACCGGGGCAACTACCAGAACTGGCCGAGCGTCGGCGAGCTGGACATCATGGAGAACGTCCAGGGCCTCAACCGCGTATGGGCCACACTGCACTGCGGCACCAACCCGGGCGGCCCCTGCAACGAGACGACCGGACTGGGCAGTTACACCGCATGTCCTGGCTCGACCTGCCAGTCGGCCTTCCACACCTACACGATGGAGTGGGACCGCTCGGTCACCCCCGAGACCATCCGGTTCCTTGTGGACGGCACCCAGTTCCACTCCGTCAACGCGAGCCAGATGGACGCGACGACCTGGGCCAACGCCACCAACCACGGCTTCTTCATCATCCTGAACGTCGCGATGGGCGGCGCCTTCCCGGACGCGTTCGGCGGTGGCCTCGACAGCGGCACCCAGTCCGGTGTGCCGATGACCGTCGACTACGTCCAGGTGCTGTCGGCCGCCGGGAGCGGCACCACGCCGCCGCCCACGGGCACGCGTGACGCCTACTCCACGATCCAGGCCGAGTCGTACAACAGCCAGAGCGGTGTGAGCACCGAGACCACCACCGACACCGGAGGCGGCCAGAACATCGGCTACCTCGCCAACGGTGACTGGGCGCTCTACCAGAACGTCAACTTCGGCTCCACGGCGGCCACCCAGTTCGTCGCCCGGGTCGCGAGCGGTGCCGCGTCCGGCGTGAGCGGGCTGGTCGAGGTACGTCTGGACAGTCGCAGCAACACCCCCATCGGGAGCTTCTCCCTCGCCAATACCGGCGGTTGGCAGACCTGGCGGACCACACCGGCGAACATCAGCTCCGTCACGGGCACGCACGACGTGTATCTGACGTTCACCAGCGGCCAGTCGGCGGACTTCGTGAACGTGAACTGGTTCAACTTCGGTCACTGACACGTCGGTCGGGTGAGGGGCTCCGCGAGGCGGGGCCCCTCATCGCAGTTCCGCCCGGAACCCCACCGGCGTCCGCCCCGCGTGCAGTTGGAAGAACTTCGAGAAGTTCGCCGCGTCCGGGAAGCCCACCGCCGCTCCCACGCGGCCGATCGGCAGGTCGGTGTGGGCGAGGAGGCGTTTGGCCTCCAGGACGACGCGTTTGTCGATGAACCCCTTGGGGGTCTCCCCGGTCGCGGCGCGCACCGCGCGGACCAGGGTGCGGCGGGAGTAGCCGAGGGTGTCGGCGTAGGCGCTGACGCTGTGGTTCGTCGCGAAGTCCTTCTCCACCGCGTCCCGGAACAGGGTGAACGTCGTGTCCGACGGCCCCCGCGCCGCCTCCTGCGAGCTGGCCGCCAGATGGGCCAGGCGGAGCAGGAAGGCCGTCAGGGAGTGGCGGAGCACGGCCGTGTGCAGGCTCAGCGGGAGGGTCGCGGTGTCCTTGTACTCGCGTCGCAGCTGCGCCAGCGCCGCCCCCAGCCCCGCCAGTTGCGCCGCGTCGGGGTGCAGCAGCGGCGGCAGGTCGTAGCGGTACAGGCCCGTCGCCTCCACCGTCGCCCGCGGCAGGAATCCCGGTTGCATGGTGAGGACCGTTCCGCGGTACCCGCCGGTCCCGGAGAAGCGGTGGACCTGGCCCGGGCGGATCCAGAGCACGTCGCCGGCGTACGCCTCGTACTCGGCGAAGTCGATCATGTGGCGGACGGGGCCCTTGTCGAAGAGCATCACGACATGAAAGTCGATCCGGTGGACGCGGTGCAGCGGGGCGTCCGCGTGCCAGGTGCGGTGCGGACCCATCGGGCCGACCTGCATGCCGACGCCGCCGACACTCAGCTCGACGGGGAAGGGGAACGTTCTGATCCCGTTCACACCCACGTCGCCGCCTCCGTCTTGGATGGTTCTGTCCGCCATGTCCCTCTCGCGCCGCCCCGCCCAGGTCGTCCGTGTCCCACTTTCACCACAGGCTGACACACCTCGACCTTCCCTCATAAAAGTCAGACTTTTAGATTTGAACGTGTCAGAGCAGCTCCCCCGCTCCAACCGAGGACTTCTTGAAGATGAGCACGCAGACACCGGACAGCTTCGAATGGACCGAACTCGACCGGCGTGCCGTCGACACCGCCCGTCTGCTGGCGGCCGATGCCGTGCAGAAGGTCGGGAACGGACACCCGGGCACCGCGATGAGCCTGGCCCCGGCCGCGTACACGATCTTTCAGAAGGTGATGCGTCACGACCCGGCGGACCCGGAGTGGACCGGCCGTGACCGTTTCGTCCTGTCCCCCGGCCACACCTCGCTCACCCTGTACACCCAGCTCTTCCTCGCCGGGTACGAGGTCGGGCTCGACGACCTGAAGGCGTTCCGGACCCAGGGTTCCAAGACGCCGGGTCACCCCGAGTACGGGCACACCGCCGGCGTCGAGACCACCACCGGACCGCTCGGACAGGGCGCCGCCAACGCCGTGGGCATGGCCATGGCCGCCCGCTACGAGCGCGGCCTGTTCGACCCCGAGGCGCCGCGGGGCGAGTCCCCCTTCGACCACACCATCTGGGCGATCGTCTCCGACGGCGACCTGGAGGAGGGCGTCTCCGCCGAGGCCTCCTCCCTCGCCGGCCACCAGAAGCTCGGCAACCTGGTCTTCCTCTACGACGACAACCACATCTCCATCGAGGGCGACACCGCGACCGCCTTCTCCGAGGACGTCCTGAAGCGGTACGAGGCCTACGGCTGGCACACCCAGCGCATCGAGCCCGCGCTCGGCGGCGACATCGACGTACCGGCTCTGCACGCGGCCCTGAAGGCGGCGCAGGCGGAGACCGAGCGGCCCTCCATCATCGCGATGCGCACGATCATCGCCTGGCCCGCCCCCCACGCGCAGAACACCGAGGCCTCCCACGGCTCCGCCCTCGGCGACGACGAGATCGCGGCCACCAAGCGCGTCCTCGGCTTCGACCCGGCGCGCACCTTCGAGGTCGCCGACGAGGTCCTGGCCCACAGCCACCGGGCTCTTGAGCGGGGCGCCGAGGCGCACGCCGCCTGGGACAAGCAGATCGCCGAGTGGCGGACGGAACAGCCCGAGCGCGCCGAACTCTTCGACCGCGTCGTCGCCGGTCAGCTCCCCGAGGGCTGGGAGTCCTCGGTCCCGGTCTTCGAGGAGGGCACGGCCGTCGCCACCCGCGCCGCCTCCGGCAAGGTCCTCCAGTCCCTCGGCGCGGTCCTGCCCGAGCTGTGGGGCGGCTCCGCCGACCTGGCCGGCTCGAACAACACCACCATCGACAAGACCTCCTCCTTCCTCCCCGAGGGCAACCCGCTGCCCGAGGCGAACCCGTACGGCCGAACCGTCCACTTCGGCATCCGCGAGTTCTCGATGGCCGCCGAGATGAACGGCATCGCGCTGCACGGCAACACCCGGATCTACGGCGGCACCTTCCTGGTGTTCTCCGACTACATGCGCAACGCCGTCCGGATGTCCGCGCTGATGCAGCTCCCGGTGACGTACGTCTGGACGCACGACTCCGTCGGTCTCGGCGAGGACGGCCCCACCCACCAGCCGGTCGAGCACCTGGCCTCGCTGCGGGCCATCCCGGGCCTGAACGTCGTCCGCCCGGCGGACGCCAACGAGACGGCCGTGGCCTGGGCCGAGATCCTGAAGAGGCACGCCACGAACCCGGCCCCGCACGGCCTCGCGCTCACGCGTCAGGGCGTGCCGACGTTCCCGGTGAACCCCGACGCGGCGAAGGGCGGGTATGTGCTGAAGGACTCCTCGTCCGCGACTCCGGACGTCGTGCTGATCGCCACCGGCTCCGAGGTGCAGCTCGCCGTGGCCGCCCGGGAGCTCCTGGAGGCCGAGGGGCTCGGCACGCGTGTGGTGTCGATGCCGTCCGTGGAGTGGTTCGAGGAGCAGCCGCGCGAGTACCGCGAGAGCGTGCTGCCCCCGGCCGTGAAGGCGCGGGTCGCGGTCGAGGCCGGCATCGGCCTGACCTGGTACCGCTACGTCGGCGACGCCGGACGCATCGTCTCCCTCGAACACTTCGGCGCCTCCGCCGATGCCGGGACCCTCTTCGCCGAGTTCGGCTTCACCGCCGAGAACGTCGCCGCGACAGCGCGGGCCGCATTCGATTCGACCACGGGCCTCGCCGCCGCGCGCGGTTGATCCGATCGCCAGAAAGAAGATGATCACAGTGACCGAAGCAACCGCGACCGCGGGAGCACTCAAGCGCCTGTCCGACGAGGGCGTCTCCATCTGGCTGGACGACCTGTCGCGCAAGCGGATCGCGTCGGGCAACCTCGCCGACCTCGTCGCGAACAAGAACGTCGTGGGCGTCACCACCAACCCGTCCATCTTCCAGGCCGCCATCGGCTCCGGCGAGGGCTACGAGGAGCAGCTGACCGACCTCGCGCTGCGGGGCGTCACGGTCGACGAGGCCGTACGGATGATGACGACGGCCGATGTGCGGGCCGCCGCCGATATCCTGGATCCTGTATACACGGCGTCGAACGGTCGTGACGGCCGGGTCTCCATCGAGGTCGACCCCCGCCTCGCCCACCACACCGGGGCGACCATCGCCGAGGCCAAGCAGCTGGCCTGGCTGGTCGACCGCCCCAACGTGATGATCAAGATCCCGGCGACGAAGGCCGGCCTCCCGGCGATCACCGAGGTCATCGGCCTCGGCATCAGCGTCAACGTCACGCTGATCTTCTCGCTGGAGCGCTACCGCGAGGTCATGGACGCCTACCTGGCCGGTCTGGAGAAGGCCGCCGCGAACGGCGTCGACCTCTCCACCGTCCACTCGGTGGCCTCCTTCTTCGTCTCCCGCGTCGACTCCGAGATCGACAAGCGGCTGACCGGGCTGGGCACGCAGGAGGCACTCGCCCTCAAGGGCCGGGCCGCGCTCGCCAACGCGCGGCTGGCCTACGAGGCGTACGAGGAGGTCTTCTCCGGTGAGCGCTTCACCGCCCTCGCCGGCGCCAAGGCCAACAAGCAGCGTCCGCTGTGGGCCTCGACCGGTGTGAAGGACCCGGCGTACAAGGACACCCTGTACGTCGACGAGCTGGTCGCGCCCGGCACCGTCAACACCATGCCGGAGGCGACGCTGAACGCCACCGCCGACCACGGCGAGATCACCGGCGACACCGTCACCGGCGGCTACGCGCAGGCGCGCGCCGATCTCGCCGCCGTGGAGGCTCTCGGGATCTCGTACGACGAGGTCGTGCAGCAGCTGGAGGACGAGGGCGTCGCCAAGTTCGAGGTGGCGTGGAACGACCTGCTGGCCACCGTCGCCAAGTCGCTGGACAGCAAGGGGGTGGACGCGGAATGACTGACACTCCTGCCACCGAAGCCGTCGAAGCCGTCGACGTATCGGACGCCTTCGACTGGGAGAACCCCCTGCGCGACCCCCGCGACCGGCGACTCCCCCGCATCGCCGGTCCGTCCGGGCTCGTCATCTTCGGTGTCACCGGTGACCTGTCCCGCAAGAAGCTGATGCCGGCCGTGTACGACCTGGCCAACCGCGGCATGCTGCCGCCGGGCTTCTCGCTCGTCGGGTTCGCCCGGCGGGACTGGGAGGACCAGGACTTCGCGCAGGTCGTGCACGACTCGGTGCGCGAGCACGCGCGGACGGAGTTCCGTGAGGAGGTCTGGCAACAGCTCGCCGAGGGCATGCGGTTCATCCCCGGGGACTTCGACGACGACACCGCCTTCAAGCAACTGCGCTCCGCCGTCGACGAGTTGGACGCCTCCCGGGGCACCAGCGGCAACTACGCCTTCTATCTCTCCGTACCGCCGAAGTTCTTCCCCAAGGTCGTCCGGCAGCTGAAGAAGCACGGACTGGCCAAGGCCCCGGAGGGTTCCTGGCGGCGTGCGGTGATCGAGAAGCCGTTCGGCAGGGACCTGGCCAGCGCGCGGGACCTGAACGCGCTCGTGCACGACGTGTTCGACCCGGAGCAGGTGTTCCGGATCGACCACTACCTCGGCAAGGAGACCGTCCAGAACATCCTGGCGCTCCGCTTCGCCAACCAGATGTACGAGCCCGTCTGGAACCGGTCGTACGTGGACCACGTACAGATCACGATGGCCGAGGACATCGGCATCGGCGGCCGGGCCGGCTACTACGACGGCATCGGCGCCGCCCGTGACGTCATCCAGAACCACCTCCTCCAGCTCATGGCCCTCACCGCCATGGAGGAGCCGATCGCCTTCGACGCCGAGTCGCTGCTCACCGAGAAGCTCAAGGTGCTCAAGTCGGTGCGGCTGCCGGAGAAGCTCGGCGAGCACACCGTCCTCGCGCAGTACGCGGAGGGCTGGCAGGGCGGCGCGAAGGTGGCCGGGTACCTCCAGGAGGACGGCATCGACCCCCAGTCGAGGACCGACACCTACGCGGCCATCAAGCTGGAGGTGGACAACCGCCGCTGGGCGGGCATCCCCTTCTACCTGCGCACCGGCAAGCGCCTGGGCCGCCGGGTCACCGAGATCGCGGTCGTCTTCAAGCGCGCCCCGCACTCCCCCTTCGACTCCACGGCCACCGAGGAGCTCGGGCAGAACGCCATCGTCATCCGCGTCCAGCCCGACGAGGGCATGACCGTGCGGTTCGGCTCCAAGGTGCCGGGCACCTCGATGGAGATCCGGGACGTCTCGATGGACTTCGCCTACGGCGAGTCGTTCACCGAGTCCAGCCCCGAGGCGTACGAACGGCTCATCCTGGATGTCCTCCTGGGCGACGCCAACCTGTTCCCGCGCCACCAGGAAGTGGAAGAGTCCTGGAAGATCCTCGACCCGATCGAGGCGTACTGGGCACGGCACGGCAGGCCCGCGCAGTACGCGTCGGGCAGCTGGGGTCCCGAGGAAGCCGACGAGATGCTCGCACGAGACGGACGGAGCTGGCGCAGGCCATGAAGATCGACCTGACCGACACCACGGCAAGCAAGATCAACAAGGCGCTGGTGCAGGGGCGCCGAGCCATCGGCACCCCCGCCGTGGGCATGGTCCTGACGATGGTCATCGTCACGGACGAGGAGAACGCCTACGACTCGATCAAGGCGGCCGAGGAGGCCTCGCACGAGCACCCCTCGCGCACCCTGGTCGTCATCAAGCGGCACGCCCGCACCCCGCGCGACCGGCAGTCGTCCAAGCTGGACGCCGAGGTCAGGGTGGGCGCCGACGCGGGCACCGGTGAGACGGTCGTGCTGCGGACGTACGGCGAGGTGTCCGACCACGCCGACTCCGTCGTGCTGCCGCTGCTCCTGCCGGACGCGCCGGTCGTGGTGTGGTGGCCGGTGGAGGCCCCCGAGAACCCGGCGAAGGACCCGCTGGGCGCCCTGGCACAGCGCCGGATCACCGACCTGTACGCGGTGGAGAACCCCCTCGGCGTGCTGGAGGCCCGGGTGCGCTCCTACGCGCCCGGCGACACCGACCTCGCCTGGACCCGGCTCACACCGTGGCGCTCGATGCTGGCCGCCGCCCTCGACCAGGCCCGCGCGAAGATCACCTCGGCGGCCGTGGAGGCCGAGGAGGAGAACCCGGCGGCCGAGCTGCTGGCCCGCTGGCTGGAGGCCCGCCTCGGTGTCACCGTCGACCGGGTGGTCACCGACGGACCGGTCGTCACGGCCGTCCGCCTGGGCACCGCGAACGGCGAGATCGTCATCGACCGCCCCGAGGGTCCGCTGGCCACGCTGTCGCTGCCCGGTCAGCCCTCGCGCACGCTCGCGCTGAAGGTCCGCACCACCTCCGAACTCATCGCCGAGGAACTGCGGCGCCTCGACGCGGACGAGATGTACGCCGTCGCCCTGCGGGGCGAGGCCACCAAGGAGAACGGCTGATGTCCGACACCCCGAACCTCACCCGGCGGCCCGAGTGGACCGCCCTGGAGGACCACCGCGCCCAAGGGCTCGCGCAGCTGCGGGAGTTGTTCGCGACAAACCCGGGGCGCGCGGAGCGGTACGTCGTACGGGTCGGCGATCTGCGGATCGACTACTCCAAGCACCTGATCACGGACGAGACGCTGGCCCTGCTCCAGGAACTGGCCACCGCCACCGGCGTGTCCGGCCTGCGCGACGCCATGTTCCGCGGTGAGCGGATCAACCTCACCGAGGACCGTGCCGTCCTGCACACCGCGCTGCGGGCGGCGCGGGACGCGGTGGTCGAGGTCGACGGCGAGAACGTCGTCCCGCAGGTGCACGCCGTGCTCGACAAGATGGCCGGCTTCGCGGACCGGGTCCGCTCCGGCGAGTGGACCGGTCACACGGGCCGTCGGATCAGGAACGTCGTCAACATCGGCATCGGCGGCTCGGACCTGGGCCCGGCGATGGCGTACGAGGCGCTGCGGGCCTTCACGGCACGGGAGTTGACCTTCCGGTTCGTCTCCAACGTGGACGGTTCCGACCTCCACGAGGCCGTGCGCGACCTGGACCCGGCGGAGACGCTGTTCATCGTCGCGTCCAAGACGTTCACCACCATCGAGACGATCACCAACGCCACCTCGGCCCGCTCCTGGTTGCTGGACGGGCTCGGTGGTGACGAGAAGGCGGTCGCCAGGCACTTCGTCGCGCTGTCGACGAACGGCGGCAAGGTCACCGGGTTCGGTATCGACCCGGACAACATGTTCGAGTTCTGGGACTGGGTCGGCGGCCGCTACTCGTACGACTCGGCGATCGGCCTCTCCCTGATGATCGCCATCGGCCCGGACCGCTTCCGGGAGATGCTCGACGGCTTCCGTATCGTCGACGAGCACTTCCGCACCGCGCCCGCCGAGGCCAACGCCCCGCTGGTCCTGGGCCTGTTGGGCATCTGGTACGGGAACTTCCTGGGCGCGCAGTCGCACGCGGTGCTGCCCTACAGCCACTACCTGTCGAAGTTCACCGCGTATCTCCAGCAGCTCGACATGGAGTCCAACGGCAAGTCGGTGCAGCGCGACGGCCGGCCCGTCGACTGGCAGACGGGACCGGTGGTGTGGGGCACACCCGGCACCAACGGGCAGCACGCGTACTACCAGTTGATCCACCAGGGCACCAAGCTGATCCCGGCGGACTTCATCGGCTTCGCCCGGCCCGTGGACGAGCTGAGCGACGAACTCAAGGCGCAGCACGACCTGTTGATGGCCAACCTGTTCGCGCAGGGGCAGGCGCTCGCGTTCGGCAAGACACCGGACGAGGTGCGCGCCGAGGGGGTCCCCGAGGAACTGGTCGCGCACAAGACGTTCAAGGGCAACCACCCCACCACGACGATCCTGGCGAAGGAACTGACCCCGTCGGTCCTCGGCCAGCTGATCGCACTGTACGAGCACAAGGTGTTCGTCCAGGGCGCCGTCTGGAACATCGACTCCTTCGACCAGTGGGGTGTCGAGCTGGGCAAGGTGCTCGCCAGGCGGGTCGAACCCGCCCTCACCGAAGGCGCCGAGGTACCTGGCCTCGACGCGTCAACCGCCGCCCTCGTGGCCGCATACCGTGAACTGAAGGAAGTGCGCTGACATGACGTCGATGCAGCTCGGCCTCATCGGCCTCGGCAAGATGGGCGGCAACATGCGCGAGCGGATCCGCCGCGCAGGCCACACCGTCATCGGCTACGACCGCAACCCCGAGGTCTCCGACGTGGCGAGCCTCGCCGAACTCGTCGAGAAGCTCGAAGGCCCCCGTGTGGTCTGGGTGATGGTCCCGGCCGGCGGTCCGACCCAGTCCGTCGTCGACGAGCTCGGCGACCTCCTGTCCCCCGGCGACACGGTCGTCGACGGCGGCAACTCCCGCTGGACGGACGACGAGAAGCACGCCGAGGAGCTCGCGGCCAAGGGCATCGGGTTCGTCGACGCCGGTGTCTCGGGCGGTGTGTGGGGCCTTCAGAACGGCTACGCGCTCATGGTCGGCGGCGACGCCGAGCACGTCGCGAAGGTGCAGCCGGTCTTCGACGCGCTCAAGCCCGAGGGCGACTTCGGCTTCGTCCACGCGGGCAAGGTGGGCGCCGGGCACTTCGCGAAGATGGTCCACAACGGCATCGAGTACGCGATGATGCAGGCCTACGCCGAGGGCTGGGAGCTGCTGGAGAAGGTCGACTCCGTCACGGACGTGCGCGAGGTCTTCCGCTCCTGGCAGGAGGGCACCGTCATCCGCTCCTGGCTCCTGGACCTCGCGGTCAACGCGCTGGGCGAGGACGAGCACCTGGACAAGCTGCGCGGATTCGCGGAGGACTCCGGCGAGGGCCGCTGGACCGTCGAGGCGGCCATCGACAACGCGGTGCCGCTCCCGGCGATCACCGCCTCCCTGTTCGCGCGGTTCGCGTCCCGTCAGGACGACTCGCCGCAGATGAAGATGATCGCGGCGCTGCGCAACCAGTTCGGCGGCCACGCCGTCGAGTCGAAGTAGGCGCACCGTGGGGGATCTTCTTCTGGTCCGCCACGGGGAGACGGAGTGGAGCGTGTCGGGACAGCACACCAGCTGGACCGACCTGCCCCTCACCGCACACGGCGAGGAACAGGCCAAGTCCCTCGCCCCGCTCCTCTCCGGCCGGACCTTCGCGGCCGCGCTCAGCAGTCCGCTGGGCCGCGCGATACGCACCGCCGAACTCGCGGGCATCACCGGTGTGTTGCCGTACGACGATCTGCACGAGTGGGACTACGGCGGCTACGAGGGTGTCACCACCGTCGACATCCACCGGACCCGCCCCGACTGGTACCTGTGGACCGACGGCGTGCCGCCCGGCACCGAGGGACACCCGGGCGAGTCACCGGCCGAGGTCGGGGCACGCGCCGACCGGGTGCTGGCCCGGGTGGACGCGGCGCTCCCGGACGGGGACGTGGTCCTCGTGGCGCACGCCCACTTCCTGCGGGTGCTGACGGCCCGTCGGCTGGGTCTGGAGCCCGCCGACGGCCGGCTCTTCCAGCTGGCGACGGCCACCGTCAGCCGACTGTCCACGGAACACGGGCGGCCGGTCGTCGCCGAGTGGAACACCCGACCCTAGAGGCCATGCGGAGCGGGACGGCTAGAGTCCCGCTCTGTGGAGATCACCGATCTGACGCCGACCGAGCTGAGGGTGTGGGAGGCGTTCCCGTCGGGGGCCGCCGTGGACCTGCGCGACGGTCCGCAACACAGCGTGCGGGCAGCCGTGTTGCGGACCCTGATGCTCAACGGCCCCCGCCAGGACGGGGAGATACCCGCGCTGAAGCTGGCGGGGGCGCGGATCACCGGTGTGCTGGACATGCGGTACGGGACGGTCGAGACGTACGTACGGCTGAGCCAGTGCCGGTTCGACGAGGTCCCGCGGCTCTACGGCGGCCAGTTCCGGCAGCTCAACCTCAGCGGCTCCGAGCTGCCGGGGCTCGACGCGGCGACCCTGCGGGTGGAGGGCGTGCTGCGGCTGACGGACTGCCGGTTCGAGGGGCCGGTCAAGCTCGGCGGATGCCAGATCACCGGGGCGCTGTTCCTGGACCGGGCCGAGTTCCGCGCGCCGGACGGCTCCGAGGAGCCCGCGCTGCGGCTCAACCACTCGACCGTCGGGGAGGACCTGGTGGCGTCCGGGGTCCGTGTGCGGGGCCGGTTCGTGGTCAACAGCGCCTCCGTCGGCGCGTCGGTCAGCCTCAACGACGCCCGGCTGGAGAACCCCGGCGGCACGGCGATCGACGCCGAGACCCTGTCGGTCGACGCCGACCTGCACGCCATGCGCCTCACCGCGCTCGGCCGCGTCGACCTGCGTGGCATCCGCGTCCCCGGCCAACTCAACCTCGCGTACGCCCGCTTGGCGAACCCCGACGGTGTCGCCCTGCGGGCCAGCAGTGCGGTCATTGGGGAACTGTGGCTGCGGGACGCCGAACCGGTCCGGGGATCGGTCAACCTGCGCCGCGCCCAGATCGAGCTGCTGCACGTGGCCCCGGAGACACTCCCCTGCGAGGTCCGACTGGACGGCCTGACCTACACCACCCTCGCCCCGCACCTCCCGGCCGAACAGCGACTGCCCGTCCTGGAGCGCGACACCGACGGCTATCTCCCCTACTCCTACGAGCAGTTGACCGCCTCCTACCTCCGCATCGGCGACGACTACGCCGCCCGCCAGGTCCAGCTCGCCAAACAGCGCCGCCTCCGCGCCACCCGCGCCTGGTACGGCCGCCTGTGGGGCTACCTCCAGGACGTCACCGTCGGCTACGGCTTCCGCCCCCTGCGCGCCTGCGCCTGGCTGCTCTCCCTGCTCGCCGTGGGCTCGCTCGTGTACGCCCTCCACGAGCCGCCCCCGCTGAAGCCGGGCGAACACCCGGACTTCAGCCCGGTGTTCTTCACCCTGGACCTGCTCCTGCCGGTGATCTCCTTCGGGCAGGAGGGGGCGTTCGCGCCGGAGGGCGGATACCAGGCGCTGGCCTACGCCCTCGTCGTCACCGGCTGGATCCTCGCCACGACGGTGGTGACCGGTGTGACCCGGGCCGTCAGCCGCCAGTGACGCCGTGCTGGGCGGCGAGCCGCACGGGGGCGTTCTGGGCGCCGTAGCCGCGGTAGCCGTCGCGCTGGACGAGTTCGAAGAAGACCCGGCCGACGGTGCGGGTGTAGCAGTGGCGGAAGGTGCCGTAGGCGTCCCGGTCGTAGAGGATGCCGAGCTCGCGGTAGGTCTCCAGCTCACCGTCGGCGAACTCGAAGCGGGCGGCGAGGTCGTCGTAGTAGTTCGCGGGGATCGGCAGGACGCGGCCGCCCGCGTCCCGGAAGCGGCGTACCGCGGTGACGACGTCGTCCGTGGCGAACGCGATGTGCTGGGCGTGCACCGTGTCGTCCGTGGGTGCCGCGCCGACGCTCAGCGCGATCCGGACGCTGCCGTCCGGGTTCGTCACCGCCCGGCTGCGCATCAGCCCGTACGGGTCGGCGACGTCCACGCTCTCCTGCGCGTGCAGCCCGAGCACACTGCGGTGGAACAGCGCCGCCTCGTCGAACTGGTGCCAGGGCTGGACGAGGGCCAGATGGTCGACGCACCGCACGCCCGTCGCCCCCTCCGCGTGCGCCAGGTCCTCGAAGTCGGCCCGCCAGTCGGGCAGTTCGGGACGGCCGGTCGCGCAGAAGAAGAGTTCCGTGCCGTCGGGCGCCGCGACGGCGTCCAAGGGGGCGTCCTCGACGGCCCGGCGGCGCGGCAGCACCGGGGCCAGCAGGGATTCCGCGCGGCGGGCCGCGCCCACCGGGTCCGGCGACTCCAGTCCGATCGCGGCGAGGCCGGTGCCGTCGCGGCGGCCGGCCGGACCGGTGTTGACGAGCAGCCGGGCCTCGCCCTGCTGCCACAGGTCCACCGGCTTGCTGCGATGGCGGGCGGTGCGGGCGAAGCCCAGCGCGCCGAGGACCGCCGTGACCGGCCCGGCGTCGGGGGTCACCAGCTCCGCGAAGGCCACGCCGGTGGGGATGACGGGCTCCGGCAGGGGGGCGACGCCGACCGTCTCCTGGAGCGCCAGCAGCGAGCGGTGCGCGTCCACGGCCGTCGGGCCGGCGTCGGCCTGGCGGTAGACGTCGTTGAAGACTTCGAGGGAGAGCGGACCGTCGTAGCCGGTATGCAATACACGGCGTACAAGATCCGCCACATCGAATCCACCCTGCCCGGGGAAGCAGCGGTAGTGGCGGCTCCACTGGAGGACGTCCATCGCGAGCAGCGGTGCGTCGGCGAGCTGGAGGAAGAAGATCTTCTCGCCGGGGATGCCTTCGATGCCCTTGGGGTCCGAGCCCCGGGAGAGGATGTGGAAGCTGTCCAGGCAGGTGCCCAGCGCCGGGTGGTCGGCCGCGCGGACGATCTGCCAGGCGTGGTCGTACGTGCTCACGTGCCGGCCCCACGCCAACGCCTCGTAGGCGACCTTGATCCCGGACTCCTGGGCCAGGTCGGCCAGTCGGCCCAGCTGCTCCGCCGCGAGGTCGTCGTCGTCCACGGCGAGGGGGTGGACGCTGGAGCAGACCAGGACCGTGTCGGTGCCGAGCCGGCCCATCAGCTCGAACTTGTGGCGGGCCCGGCGCAGATTGGCCGCGAACTGCTCCTCGGGGACCGCCTCCATGTCCCGCATCGGCTGGTAGAGGTCGATGCCGAGCCCGAGGTCGGCGCAGCGGGTGCGGATCTCCTCGGGGGTGAGGGGGCTGGCGAGGAGGTCGTTCTCGAAGATCTCCACGCCGTCGAAGCCGGCCCGGGAGGCGGCCGTGAGTTTCTCGGTGAGGGATCCGCTGAGGGAGACGGTGGCGATGGACGTACGCACGTCGGTACCTCTTCCTACTTCGGGGTTCCCACGGCGCCGGCGAGCTCGGCGATGTCGGCGAGCATCCGCGCGCTGTCGGGTTCCCGCCCGGTGAAGAGGCGGAACGCGTCCACGGCCTGGAACACGGCCATCCCGCCCCCGTCCAGGGTGGCGCAGCCGATCGCGCGGGCGGTGCGCAGGAGTTCGGTCTCCAGCGGGCGGTAGACGACCTCGGCGACCCACAGGCCGGGGTGCAGGAGTTCGGCGGCGAAGGGCAGGCCGGGGTGGGCGGCCATGCCGGTGGGGGTGGCGTGCACGATGCCGTCGGCGCCCGCGAGCAGCTCGGGCAGCCGGTCGGGGGTCGCGTGGGTGGCGCGGCCGTCGCCGAAGTGGCGGTTCAGCGAGGCGGCGAGATCCGCGGCCCGGTCGGCGAGCGCGTCGACCACGGTGACCCGCTCGGCGCCGAGGGTGAGCGTGGCGTGCGCGACCGCCGCGCCCGCGCCGCCCGCGCCCAGCTGGACGACCTTCTCCAGCGGTACGTCGGGCAGGCCGCGAGCGAAGGAGGCGGCGAAGCCGGTCACGTCCGTGTTGTGGCCGACGGCCCGGCCGTCCTCGAAGACGACGGTGTTGACCGCGCCGAGCGCCTCGGCCTGCGGGGAGAGCGCGTCGAGGTGCTCGATGACGAGCTGCTTGCAGGGGTGCGTGATGTTGAGCCCGTCGAAGCCGGTGTCCCGCGCGGACCGCAGCAGCTCGCCGACCGCCTCCGGGCCGACGCCGAGGACGTCGATGTCGATGAGCCGGTACAGATAGCGCAGACCCTGGCGGTCGGCCTCCCGCTCGTGCAGGGCCGGGCTGAGCGAGGGGCCGATGCCCGCACCGATCAGTCCGACGAGATACGAGTCCTTGGCCACGGCGGACCTCCTGAACGGCTCACTAATGTACGAACTAGTGAGTTAGTCATAGCACCCGGAAACCGCACTTGGGAAGCCCTGCCCCGTCCCGCGGAGCGAGTGGGCTTCTAGAATCGCGGCACTGGCCGCACACCCGAAGGATGCCGATGACCAGCGTCGAAGAACCGCTACGACCAGGCGGGCGCACCCGTGACGCCGCGCGCACCAAGGCCGAGATCCTCGACGTGGCGACCCACGAGTTCGCCCGGGTCGGCTTCGCGGGGGCCCGGGTCGACGACATCGCCGCCCGCACCAGCACCACGAAGCGGATGATCTACTACTACTTCGGCGGCAAGGAGCAGCTGTTCACGGCCGTCCTGGAGCGGGCGTACGGCGTGATCCGGGAAGCCGAGCAGGAGCTGGACGTCGAGCATCTGGACCCGGTCGCGGCCATCCGCAGGCTCGCCGAGGTCACCTTCGACCACCACGAGCAGCACCCCGACTTCATCCGCCTGGTCAGCATCGAGAACATCCACGAGGCCGAGCACATCGCCGGCTCCGAGAAGCTCGGCAAGATGGGCTCGCCCGCCCTGGACGTGATCCGCCGAATCCTGGAGTCGGGCCAGAAGTCCGGCCTGTTCACGGCCGACGTGGACGCCGTCGACCTGCACGCGATGATCAGCTCGTTCTGCTTCTTCCGGGTCGCCAACCGGCACACCTTCGGTGCCCTGTTCGGCCGCGACCTCATCGACCCCGCCCAGCGCGAGCACTACCGGAACATGCTGGGCGACATGGTGATCGCGTACCTGACCGCGGAGCGCATCGCGGACTGAAGATCGTTCGGCACCACCTCTTGACACGCGGGAAACGCGAGCGCAACATCCCTACCCAAGCGCTACTAACTACCTAGTGGGTTAATTAACCCGAGAACCCGCAAGGACCCAGGCGCGGCCGACCAGCACCCCCACGAGGTCAGGCACTTCTTCCCGCCGCTCACTCCGCTTACGTTGGAGTTCCCCAAAGGAGCACGCCCGTGTCCGTCCCCGCCGAAGCCGTCGGGCAGCCGAAAAAGGCAGCGACCGCTGCCTGGATCGGCAGCGCGCTGGAGTACTACGACTTCTTCATCTACGGCAGCGCGGCCGCGCTGATCTTCCCGCACGTCTTCTTCGACGAGTCCGACCCGGCCACCGCGACCCTGCTGTCGCTGGGCACCTTCGGTGTGGCCTACGCGGCCCGGCCGATCGGCGCGCTCTTCCTGGGCCACTTCGGTGACAAGGTCGGCCGCAAGAAGATCATGGTCTTCACGCTGATCCTGATGGGTCTGTCGACCTTCCTCATCGGCTGCCTCCCCACCCGCGACCAGGTCGGCACGCTCGCACCGGTGCTGCTGGTGGCCTGCCGTGTCCTCCAGGGCATCTCCGCCGCCGGTGAGCAGGCGAGCGCGAACTCCATGACACTCGAACACGCGCCGTCGCACCGGCGCGGCTTCTTCACCAGCTTCACCCTCAGCGGCACCCAGGGCGGCCAGCTCCTCGCCACACTCGCCTTCATCCCGATCGCCGCGCTCCCCGAGGACCAGCTGCTGTCCTGGGGCTGGCGGATCCCGTTCTTCCTGAGCATCGCGGTCGCCGTCGTCGGCTACGTCATCCGCCGCAAGCTGGAGGAGACCCCGGCCTTCGAGCAGCAGACCGCCTCCGAGGGCGTCGTGAAGATGCCCCTCGCGTTCCTGGCCCGCAACCACTGGGCGGACGTCCTGCGGGTGATCGCGGGTGCGCTGATCGCCTCGGTGTCGACGATCTTCACGGTCTGGGCGCTGGCGTACGCCACCAGCGACTCGGTGGGCATGAGCCGCTCCTCGATGCTGTGGGTGGGCGCGCTCGCCAACCTGGTCGCCCTCGGCGCGATCCCGGCGTGGGCCACGCTCTCGGACCGCATCGGCCGCCGCCCGGTCTACCTGATCGGCGCCGTGGGCAGCGCGGTCATGATGTTCCTGTACCTCTGGGCGATCTCCACGGGCAACTACCCGCTGACCCTGGTGCTGGGCATCGTCACCTTCGGTGTCGTCTACAGCGCCGCGAACGGGGTGTGGCCCTCCTTCTACGGCGAGATGTTCTCGACCCGCGTCCGGCTGTCGGGCATGGCGATCGGTACCCAGATCGGCTTCGCCGTCGCCGGGTTCGCCGTCACCTTCGCCGCGCAGATCGCCGGCCCCGACGGCAGCGACTGGTCGGCGGTCGCGTTCTTCACCGCCGCCCTGTGCGTCCCGCCGGTCATCGCCGCCCTCACGGCCCGCGAGACCCACAGGATCCCGACCGAGCAGCTCGGCGAGCGCACGCCGGACACGGCGGCCGAGCGGGAGACGGTCACCGCCTGATCCCGCTCCGCCAGGACTCCCGAGTCCCCGGACGCCGTAAGGGCTCCGGGGACTCGGGCATGTCGGTGGCCGGTGGGCGCGAGGGGGTCACTCGACCACGTCGACCTCGTCCGGCTCGGGGAACGGCATCATGTCCCGGCCCATCGGCCGGCCCTGCCACCGCGGCCCACCCTCGGCACGGTCGGGCCAGGGGGCGGTGGCGGCACGGAAGCGGTCGTCGTACGCGTCGAGCTCGGGCTGCCGCAGCGCCCGTACCCGCTCGGGCAGCCGCGGCCGGACGCGGGCCAGTACGCCTCGGCACCACAGGTCGTTCGACAGCTCCGGCCTGCTCCGGCCGCAGCCTTCCGCCACGTCCGACACCAGGTCGTCCCATCGGGCGAGCAGGGAGTTGAGGGTGGACCGCCACGGCTCCGTCAGTTTTCGAGAAGCGCCCGCCCCGGGGGCGCGCCTAGCGTGAGGTCCATGGACCTCACCCTTCACGCGAGCTTCCTCCCGCAGGACGATCCGGACGCCGCGCTGGCCTTCTACCGCGACCTCCTCGGTTTCGAGGTGCGCGGCGATGTCGGCAAGGGCTCGATGCGCTGGATCACGGTCGGTCCCGCCGGTCAGCCGGACACGTCGGTGGTGCTGCATCCGCAGGGCGCCGACCCCGATCTCACCGAGGACGAGCGCCGCACGATCTCCGCGATGATGGCCAAGGGCACCTACGCGAGCATCGTCCTGGCCACCGCCGACCTCGACACCGCCTTCGACCGGCTCCAGGCGGGCGCCGACGTGGTCCAGGAGCCGATCCTCCAGCCGTGGGGCGTACGGGACTGCGCCTTCCGTGACCCCGCGGGCAATCTGATCCGTGTCCAGGAACGGAACTGAGCAGGCGCGAAACGACCCGGAACGCTTTGTTCCCGCTGGAGAATCAGCCTCTCATGCTCGGAGCCGGTGAGATCGAACCGAACGATGGAGAACAGTCAGCATGGCCACCCAGAGGACGACCCCCCAGCCGCCCGCGCCGCACCCCGCCGACAGCCACGACCTGATCCGCGTGCACGGCGCGCGTGAGAACAACCTCAAGGACGTCAGCATCGAGATCCCCAAACGCAGGCTGACGGTGTTCACCGGAGTCTCCGGTTCGGGCAAGAGCTCGCTGGTGTTCGACACCATCGCCGCGGAGTCGCAGCGGCTGATCAACGAGACGTACAGCGCCTTCGTCCAGGGCTTCATGCCGACGCTGGCGCGGCCCGAGGTCGACGTCCTGGACGGTCTGACCACGGCGATCATCGTCGACCAGGAGCGGATGGGCGCCAACGCCCGCTCGACCGTCGGCACCGTGACCGATGTCAACGCGATGCTGCGCATCCTCTTCAGCCGGCTCGGCACACCGCACATCGGCCCGCCCAACGCGTACTCGTTCAATGTGCCCTCGGTGTCGGCGAGCGGTGCGATCACCGTGGAGCGCGGTGGCAAGACCAAGGCGGAGAAGGCCACGTTCCACCGGCTCGGCGGCATGTGTCCGCGCTGCGAGGGCATGGGCTCGGTCAGTGACTTCGACCTGTCGGCGCTGTACGACGACAGTCTCTCGCTCAACGAGGGTGCGCTGACGATCCCCGGCTACAGCATGGACGGCTGGTACGGCCGTATCTACCGGGGCTGCGGCTTCTTCGACCCGGACAAGCCGATCCGCAGGTTCAACAAGCGCGAACTCCACGACCTGCTCCACAAGGAGCCGACCAAGATCAAGGTCGAGGGGATCAACCTGACGTACGAAGGACTGATCCCGAAGATCCAGAAGTCCTTCCTCTCCAAGGACGTCGACGCCCTCCAGCCGCACATCCGCGCCTTCGTGGAGCGGGCGGTGACCTTCCAGACCTGTCCCGAGTGCGAGGGCACCCGGCTCAGCGCGGAGGCCCGGGCGTCGAAGATCAAGCGGAAGAACATCGCCGACGTCTGCGCGATGCAGATCGACGATCTGGCCGACTGGGTGCGGGAGTTGAAGGAGCCGTCGGTGGCGCCGCTGCTGGCCGCGCTGGGGCATTCGCTGGACTCGTTCGTCGAGATCGGGCTCGGCTATCTCAGCCTCGACCGTCCCTCGGGCACCCTGTCCGGCGGTGAGGCGCAGCGGACGAAGATGATCCGCCACCTCGGGTCCTCGCTCACCGATGTGACGTACGTCTTCGACGAGCCGACGATCGGGCTGCACCCGCACGACATCCGCCGGATGAACGAACTGCTGCTGCAACTGCGCGACAAGGGCAACACCGTGCTGGTCGTGGAGCACAAGCCGGAGGCGATCGAGATCGCCGACCATGTCGTGGACCTCGGTCCGCGGGCCGGTACCGCGGGCGGTGAGGTGGTCTTCGAGGGCTCGGTGGAGGGGCTGCGGGCGAGCGACACGCTCACCGGGCGGCACCTGGACGACCGGGCCTCGCTGAAGACCTCGGTGCGGGAGCCGTCGGGGGTGCTGGAGGTGCGCGGCGCCGGTACGAACAACCTCCAGGACGTCGATGTCGACATCCCGCTGGGCGCGTTGGTCGTCGTGACCGGGGTCGCGGGGTCCGGCAAGAGTTCACTCATCCACGGCTCGGTGTCGGGACAGGACGGGGTCGTCACGGTCGACCAGACCGGCATCCGCGGCTCGCGGCGCAGCAACCCGGCGACGTACACCGGGCTGTTGGAGCCGATCCGCAAGGCGTTCGCCAAGGCCAACGGGGTGAAGCCGGCCCTGTTCAGCGCCAACTCCGAGGGCGCCTGCCCGACGTGTAACGGCGCGGGCGTCGTCTACACGGACCTGGCGATGATGGCCGGGGTGGCGTCCACGTGCGAGGAGTGCGAGGGGAAGCGGTTCCAGGCGGCCGTGCTGGAGTACCACCTCGGCGGGCGTGACATCAGCGAGGTGCTCGCGATGCCGGTGTCCGAGGCGGTGGAGTTCTTCGGCGCGGGCGAGGCGCGTACGCCGGCCGCGCACCGGATCCTGGAGCGGCTCGCGGACGTCGGGCTGGGCTACCTCACCCTCGGGCAGCCGCTGACCACGCTGTCGGGCGGTGAGCGGCAGCGGCTGAAGCTGGCCACGCACATGGGTGAGAAGGGCGGGGTCTACGTCCTCGACGAGCCGACGACCGGACTCCATCTCGCGGACGTGGAGCAGCTGTTGGGCCTGCTGGACCGGCTGGTCGACTCCGGGAAGTCGGTCGTCGTCATCGAGCACCACCAGGCCGTCATGGCGCACGCCGACTGGATCATCGACCTCGGCCCCGGCGCCGGGCACGACGGCGGCCGGGTCGTCTTCGAGGGCACTCCGGCCGACCTGGTCGCGGACCGCTCGACGCTCACGGGCCAGCATCTCGCGGAGTACGTGGGCGCCTGACCACCCCGGCCGTCGGTGATCGCGCCCGTCCCGCTACGAGTTGGACCACGCCCGCTCGCACAGCACCAGCCGGTATCCGTCCGGGTCCTCGATCGTCACGCCCCACTCGTTCCAGTAGGGGTTGGGCGAGGGGACCTGCTTGCCGCCGTGCTGTTCGAGTCGGGTGACCAGGTCCTGCGGCACGGGACCGTCGACGTAGACGACCAGGAGGTCCTCCTCCGTGGGCCGGGGTTCGACGGGGTGGGCCGGCTCGTGGACGAGTTCCAGGTGCCAGGCGGCGTCGGGCCAGCCGAGCATGAGCAGATCGTGCCGGTCCGGTTCGGTGCCGCCCTCGGCCCGCCATACGACGGCCAGGCCGAGCCCGTCGGCCCAGAACCGCTCGGCCGCGGCGAGGTCGCGGGACGGGCGGGCGACACGGAGGTGACTGCGGCCGTCGACCGGCATCATGACCTCTTTCCGAGCTGCGGATTCTTCCCCGCAGCGTAGGCGGGGCGCGCTCCCCGGACCATCGGCCGTCCGCCCTGCGCCCCGGGTCCTAGGACCGTGCGGACCGGTCCGCCCCCGTTGACAGTTGACGTTTTCGGCAAGAACATCGGCCGGAGCGAGCAGAAAAGAGCAGACGTGCCACGCGTGACGTCGGCCCGGGGAGGGAGGCTTCGCGCGTACCGGCCGGTTTCAGGGGCGGCCGGCACGCGCGAAGTGGCGGCTGTCCGTCGTGGACCGGCGATCCGGTCACCGCTCCTGGAGAACCTCGCCGCGGTCCGGCGCGGCGACTAGTGAGGAACCGTCCGCCCCACCCGCCACAGCCGTCCTGGGCGGCCCGTTCCCGGCGGCCTTACGGACAGGGGGAGTTCGGGGTGCAGACACTGCGCGACACGGACCCTCGGCGGATCGGCCCGTACGAGGTCCTGGGCAGACTCGGCGCGGGTGACATGGGCGAGGTGTATCTCGCCGAGCCACCCGCCGACCCGCCCGCCGGTTCCCGGCCGGCCTCCCGGCAGGAGGTACGGGCGGCGCGTGCCGTCGGCGGGACGGGGACGTACGTCGCGCGGATCATCGACGCGGACACCGAGGCCGAACGAACGTGGACGGCGACCGAGTTCGTCGACGGACCGAACCTGTTCCTCGGCTCCACGACGCTGCGCGTCATCGACCGGCAGGGCCGGCAGACCCGGTCGCTGTCGTTCAACTCGAAGATCCTGGCCGAGTACAGCCCCGTGATCAGCACCGCAGACCAGGGACTGCGCGTGTACGTCGCCACACCGAACGGCATCACCGCGCCGGCCTGTCCGCCTAGGCCCTGAGCGGGTCGGGCAAAATCCGCTGCGGGTTCGGACGGCCGTATCGATGTGCGGCGCCGCAGCCGAACGACGGCACCTCACCGCTCATCCAGCGGAGCGCCTAGCCCCGGTTCGCCCCCGCCGGGATCCCGTACGCCCGCTCCACCTTCAGCCGGAGCACCACCCGGCGGTCGCGGACCATCGCGGCTCGGAAGTCGTTCCAGTCGGGGTGCTCGCCCAGGACGTCGCGGTACAGCCGGACGAGTTCCTCGACCGTCTCGTCGTACGGGTCCCGTGCCACCGGCGTGAGCTCCGCCGTCCCCTCGGCGACCGTGTACGCCCACCGGTCCGCGGCCGTCACGTGGTAGGACGCCCTCGGATCGCGGCGCAGATTGCGGGTCTTGGCGCGGTCGTCCGTGACCGAGACCCGGATGATCCGCTCGTCGGGGTAGTAGGCGTGGCTGACGTTCGACAGCTGGGGCCGGCCGTCGCGCTTGAGGGTGACGAGCACCCCGCCGTGGCCCTCGGAGAGCAGCCCGAGCAGTGCGTTCTGCGTCGCGTCCTGAGTCATGTCTGGGTCAACCGGCGATTGGGGCTCCCGCATTCCCGGACAGGAGGAGCATAGACAGTGTCTACGCATGACTGGTAGACACTGTCTATGCGTGAGGTGGAGAGCGGGCTGCGGGCCCGGCTGGTCGAGGTCGGTGTGGAGCTGGTGGCGCGGGAGGGCGTGCAGGCGCTGACCCTGCGGGAGATCGCCCGGCGGGCGGGCGTCTCGCACGGTGCGCCGCGCCGCTACTTCCCGACCCATCTGGAGCTGCTGTCGGCCATCGCGGGCCGCGGCTTCGCCGAACTGGCGAAGCGGACCGCGGGGGTGACCGACGACGGCACGGCGAGCCCGCGCGACCGGCTGACGGAGCTGGGGCGGGTCTATCTGCGGTTCGCGCTGGACAACCGCGGCATGTACGAGCTGATGTTCCGTCACGATCTGCTGGAGAGCGGCCGTCTGGGCCTCCGGGACACCAGCCTGCCGCTCTTCGGCCGCCTGGTGGAACTGGTCGCCCTGGCCCGGCCGGACGCGGACGCCCGTCTCGTCGCCGGGGCGTTGTGGGCGAACCTGCACGGCATCGCCCAGCTGTGGGGCTGGGGAAGCCTCCAACTGGCCACGGGTGCCAACGACTTCGACCCCCTCCTGCGCAGCGTCCGCGACGCGCACCTCGGTCGGGAGGACGGGTGAACCCTCGTCTCGTTCTCGCGGGCAGCGTGACCGGCGCGGTGATCGTCGCCCTCGACGGCACGGTCCTCACCGTCGCCCAGCCCACCCTGCAAAGGGACTTGGGCGCCACTTTCGCGCAGGTCCAGTGGACCAGCACCGGCTATCTCGTCGCGGTGGCGAGTCTGCTGGTGTTCGCGGGACGGCTCGGCGACCGGTACGGGCACCGGCGGCTCTTCGGGATCGGCATGCTCGGCTTCGGGATCACGTCGGCGGGCATCGGGACGGCGCCCGGTGTCGGCTGGGTGATCGGACTGCGGGTCGCCCAGGGGGTGTTCGGGGCGCTCCTGCAACCCGCCACGCTCGGCATGCTGCGCGCCGCCTACCCGGCGGACCGGCTCCGGGGGCCCATCGCGGTGCGCACCGCGGCGATCGGGGTGGCCGCCGCGGTCGGCCCGTTGGTGGGCGGGGTACTGGTGGCCGGGTCCGGGTGGCGGGCGGTGTTCTTCGTCAACGTCGTGCCCGCGCTGGTGTTCGGCGTGCTCGCCCTGGCAGTGCGGGAGCCGGAGACGGCCGCCGAGGTCCGCCTCGACCTGCCCGGTGCCGCCCTGCTCGCGGTGACCCTGGGGTTCCTGGTCCATACGCTGGTCTCCCCGCACTGGTTCGGCCTGGCGGTGACCGCCGTCGCCGGAACCGCCTTCGTACGCCACGAACGCCTCGCCGAAAGCCCGCTGATACCGCGTGCCGTCCCCGGCCCACCGCTCGGCGTCCTGGTCGCCGCGTCGGCCGCCCTGTCGGGCACGCTGTTCGTGAGCACGTACGTCCTTCAGTACACGCTCGGCCTGGACCCCTTCCAAAGCGCCCTGCGCTGCCTCCCGTTGGCGGTGCTGATGGTGGCCGCCGCCGCGGTGTGCCCGGTGCTCCTGCGCCGGGCGGGGGCCCGCCGTACGACGGCGACCGCGATGGCGGTCCTCGCCGTCGGGATCCTGGTGCTCTCCCGGGCGTCGGGCGCGGGCACGCTGGGCGCCGGATTCGCGCTGCTGGGCGCGGGGTTCGGGACCGTCATGGTGGCGGCCACCCATGTCGTCGTACGGGAGAGCCCGGTCGGGGCGGCAGGGGTGGCGGGCGGGTTGCAGCAGACCGCGATGAACGTCGGGCCGACGCTCGGGGTGGCCCTGGCCGCCACGGAGGTGTCCCTCGTGGCGTTCGCCGCGGTCGCCCTGGCGGGCGCGGCACTGTCGGCCGGTTTCCGCTCCAGGACGGCCGATCAAGGTCAACCGGGCAACCGTTCGCGGGTTCCTGCGCGACGATGATGTCTGAGGTCGTCGCGGCGGGGTATGCCGGATCGCACCTCGACGAACGCGAGCGGAGGAGAGCGATGGCACAGCTGCGGCAGGAAGTCGACCCCGGTGAGGTCGGGCTGGACGTGAAGGCGCTGGACCGCCTCGACCAGCACTTCGCCCACTACGTCGACGAGGGACGCATGCCCGGCTTCCTGGTGGCCGTCGCCCGCGGCGGCCGCGTCGCCCACCTCACGGCCCACGGCCACCGTGACCTCGCCGCCGGACTGCCCGTCGAGGCGGACACCCTGTGGCGGATCTACTCGATGACCAAGCCCGTCACCGCGATGGCCGCGCTGATCCTGGTCGAGGAGGGAAGGCTGTCGCTGGACGACCCGGTGGCCCGGCATCTGCCCGCCTTCGCCGACGCCCGGGTGTACGAGAGCGGCTCGGGCGCGGGCATGGTCACCCGGCCCGCCGCACAGCCCATGCTGATCCGGCACCTGATGACCCACACCGCGGGCCTGACCTTCGCCTTCTACCACTCCCACCCGGTCGACGCCCTGTACCGCGAGGCCGATCTGGAGTCGTCGGTGGTGCCGGGATCGACCCTGGCCGAGACGGTCGACGTGTACGCGAGCCTGCCGCTCCAGTTCGAACCGGGCACGCAGTGGAACTACTCGGTCGCCTCCAATGTGCTCGGCCGGGTCATCGAGGTGGTGTCCGGGCAGCCTCTGGACGTCTTCTTCGCCGAGCGGGTCTTCGGACCGCTCGGCATGACCGACGCCGGCCTGAGCGTCACGGACGAACAGGCGGGCAGACTCTCCGAGTTGTACGGCGAGAAGGACGACGGCGGTATCGAGCCGATCCCCGGGCTCCCGCTCCGCGGCCGGCCCCGGTTCCTCTCCGGCAGCGGCGGCATGGCGGCCTCCGCGCACGACCTGCACCGCTTCATGGAGTTGCTGCGCCGTCGCGGCGAGCTCGACGGCATCCGACTGCTCGCCCCCGGGACGGTGGACCTGATGACCAGGAACCACCTTCCCGGCGGCGTCGATCTGCGCGCCTTCGGCAGCAGGCCGGCCCATGACGAGCCCAACAACGACGGTGTCGGCTTCGGTCTCAGCGTCTCCGTGGTGATCGACCCCGCCCGTACCCTCGCGCCCACGAGCCCGGGCACATTCGGCTGGAGCGGAGCCGCCTCCACGACGTTCTGGGTCGATCCGGTCCGCGACCTGACCGTGCAGTTCTACACCCAGGTACGGCCCAGGACCCTCAAGCTCAACCCGGACCTCAGGCGGCTGGTGCACGAGGCCGTGGTCGAGTGATCAGGCGTCGACCCGCAGCGTGAACTCCACTCCCTCCAGGGCGAGTTCGCGCAGCCACTGTTCCGACCGGGCCGCCGTCTCCGCGGCCCGGTTGAGGCCGGGCGGCAGCGAGCCGTCCAGGACGTGGCCCACACCGAGGGCGAGGGTGCGCGAGACACAGCGGGCCATCGCGCTCTCCTCCTCGTCCCCCACCAGGTCCAGCAGATAGCTGCCCGACCACGCCTGCCCCGCCGGGCCGGCGACGTCCAGCGTCACGGCGAGGACGACCCGGTCCCGGTCGGTGTCCGTGGTCGGATAGGCCGCCGCCAACTCCCGTGCCAGTGCGGCGATCCGGGCGTCGTCACCGCCCTTGAGCTCCTCGAAGACGGCGTCCCAGGCCCGCAGCCACCCCTCCAGACGCAGGGTGCCCCGCACGAAGGACCGCGCCTTCCAGGCCGGCGGCATCCCGTACTGCTCGACGAACGGCACGCTGTCGCGGTTCGGATAGACCTCGAAGTCCTCCCCGTCGACGACATGGCGCCGGGTCGCCTCCCAGGGCCGCGCGGCGGTGGTCTCGGCCCCGTCCTCGATGTACCGCGCGGGCGAGCGCAGGGCGCCCAGGACCCCGAGGGGCGCCCAGCTGAAGCGGTACCGGAAGTCGTTCGGCACCGCGGGGATGCCGCCGCAGTAGGAGGTGAGGCGGTACGAGGCCGCCGTGCCGTCACCGATCGCGTCCCGGGCCCGGGCGACCAGGCTGTGCGCGAAGAGGTGGTCGACGCCCGGGTCGAGCCCGGCCTCGGTGAGCACGACGATCCCGGCCGCGAGGGCCGCGGGCACCAGTTCCAGCACGGCGTCCGACACATAGCTGGAGCACGCGAAGTGCGCCTTCCGCGCGACGCACGCGGCGAGGATCCCGGCGTGCTCCGGTGCGGGGAGCATCGACACGACGACGTCCCCGGGCGCGAGTCGCTCCGTCAGCGCGGGGAGGGTGTACGCGCGGGGCTCGGCGAGACCGGTGAGACCGAGCCGGTCGAGGGCCTCGGCGGCGCGTTCCTCGGTGCGGTGCCACACGTGCACCCTCTCGGCCCTCCCGCACACCCGGGCCAGACCGCTGCCCGTGGACAGCCCGGTGCCGATCCAGTGGACGGTGCCGCTCGCCGGAACCAGTTCAGCCATTCCTCGACTCCCCTTCCGCGATGCCGAGTTCCCGGCAGGTGTCATGGAACCGTTCCAGACAGCGCCCCCACGGCCCGCCGGTCCCGAAGTCCCGGAGCAGCGGCAGCAACTGGCCCGAGAAGCCCTCGCTGGACTCCTTCGGCAGCAGGGAGGGCAGGTTGTCGATGGCGATGAGATCGAGTGGGGGTTCCTTGCGGAGCCGGCGCACCGGCTCGTCCCACTCGGTGGTGCGGTCGTAGACCGGGAGCACGTTCAGGGGTGAGCCGACATCGCAGGTGACGTCGGAGAGGGTGCGCAGACGGCGGGCGGGGTCGTCCAGGTCCGTTTCCCGGAGGAACGGCGGGATCGGGGTGGTGGCGAGGACGCAGTTGACCAGCGCGTCGTGTTCCAGCAGGGCCCGGCGGTCCAGGTCGCGGGTTTCCTCCAGATCCCAGCAGGTGGGGTCGAGCCCGGCGGCTTGGAGGGCGACGCGGGCGCCGCGTCCGCTGCGGCCCAGGGCGCCGATGACGAGGGCGGTGAACTCCTCGTCCCCGGGGGCGGGTCGGAGGGTCTCGTCGAGTTCCTCCTTCGAGGTGGGCGTGAGCGGCGCGCGGAGTCGGCCCCGGTGCTGGAGCACCGCCAGGGCCGCGCCGAGATAGCCCGCCCAGTACCCGAAAGCGGCGAGGCGGCGCCCGTGGTCGTCGACCAGGTACTCAAGGTCGAGAAGCGCCCCTCCCCCGGCGGCGAACCTGCGCAGCAGGTCCTCGGCGCCCGGCTGCTGCTTGTAGGCGTGCCCGAAGAAGATGTGCCGGTGCGTCAACTCGGCTGGTCCGGCGGGGAGTTCCTTCAAGCCGAGGACGACCGCCGCCGGCGGCGCCGCCACCCATGAGCCCGTGGGCGCGACGCGGGCGCCGACCGCCTCGTACTCCTCGATCGGGAAGATCCGCTGCGGGGACTCCTCGACGGTCAGGGTCACCCCGCTCTCGACGAGCCCGCGTGCGTCGGACGGCACGACCGGTGTGCGCCGTTCGGTGGGACGGTCCTCGTGGCGCAGCCACAGATGGAGCTCGGTCATACGCAGTTGGCCTCCGGGCGCGGGGCGTCGGCCGCGAAACGGCCGGCGTTCAACGGGCTGACGTCCACGAAGGGTACGCGGCCCAGGCACAGGTCACGGACGACCTCGCCGACCGCCGGGCCCTGGAGGAAGCCATGACCGGAGAAGCCGGTCGCATACAGAAAGCGGGATACCGAAGTCGCCTCGCCGATCAGGGCGTTGTGGTCCGGGGTGACCTCGTACAGGCCCGCCCAGCCGCCGGTGCGGCGCAGGTCGAGGAGGGAGGGGGCGCGGTTCTCCATGGCGGCGGCGAGGCGGGGGATCCAGCGGTCGTGGGTGTCGGTGGCGAAGCCGGGGCGCTCGTCGGGGTCGGACATGCCGACGAGGAGGCCGGGGCCCTCGCGGTGGAAGTAGAGGGTGCTGCTGAAGTCGATGGTCATCGGCAGGCCGGGCGGCAGGCCCCGGACCGGCTCGGTGACCGCGATCTGGCGGCGCAGCGGCTCCACGGGCAGGTCGACTCCGACCATCTTCCCGACCGCGCGCGACCAGGCGCCGGCCGCGCAGACCACCGTGTCGGTGGAGATGGTGCCGAGCGTCGTCTCGACGGCCGTGATGGTGTCGCCGCGCACGGTGATGCCGGTGACCTCGGTGTGCCGCAGGATGCGGGCGCCCAGGGCGCGGGCGGCGGAGGCGTAGCCGTGGACGACGGCCTCGGGGGTGCAGTGGCCGTCGTCCGGTGAGAAGGCGGCGCCGAGCAGCCCGTCGGTGCTGATCAGCGGGGAGAGCTTGCGGGCCTCTTTCGGGGTGAGCATGCGGCTGGGCACGCCGAGGGAGTTCTGGAGCCGTACGCCCGCCTCGAAGGAGGCCACGTCCTCGGGCGTCGACAGCAGGAACAGGTAGCCGACGCGGTGCAGGCCGATGTCGTGGCCGACCTCCTGGTGGAACCGGCCGAACGCCTCCAGGCTGCGCGCGCCGAGCAGCACGTTGAGGCCGTCGGAGAACTGGGCCCGCACCCCTCCGGCCGCCTTCGAGGTGGATCCGGAGGCCAGTTCGTCGCGTTCGACGAGGACGATGTCGCGGACACCGGCGGCGGCGAGGTGGTAGGCGATGCTCGCGCCCATCACTCCGCCGCCGATCACCACGGCGTTTGCCTGCGTCCTCACGGGCGAGCCTCCCAGGGTTGTCGGGGCCGGTCCCCTCTTCCTGTCCTGACTCCGGTGCCCGTAATCAGGACAGGTGGGCCACCGCGTCCAGATGCGGCAGGTGGTGGTCGAGGCGTTCCCTCTTGGTGCGCAGATAGGTGATGTTGCTCTCGCACGGCGCTATCAGCAGCGGCACGGTCTCGGCGACCTCGATGCCGTGCCGCACCAACGCCGCGCGCTTGTCCGGGTTGTTGGACATCAGGCGCACCGAGCGCACGCCCAGGTCGTGCAGCATCCCGGCGGCGACACCGTAGTCGCGGGCGTCCACCGGCAGGCCGAGGGCGAGGTTCGCCTCGACGGTGTCCAGTCCCTCGGCCTGGAGGGCCATCGCGCGCAGCTTGGCGAGCAGTCCGATGCCGCGGCCCTCGTGGCCCCTCAGATAGACGACGATGCCACTGCCCTCGGCGACGACCGCCCGCAGGGCCGAGTCGAGCTGTTCACCGCATTCGCAGTGCCGGGAGCCGAAGGCGTCACCGGTCAGGCATTCCGAGTGCAGCCGGGTCAGGACCTCGTCCGTGCCGATCTCCCCGTAGACCAGGGCCACTTGCTCGTCACCGCGATCGTGGTCGAGGTAACCGATCGCCCTGAATTCACCGTACACGGTGGGCAGCGGAGCATTCACGACGCGTTCCACGCCCGTGCGCTGTGGAGTCTTCTTGCCGAGTACGCCAACTTTTTCTGTCATGATTCTCGAGTTCCTAAGCAGAGACGAAAGGCCGTGAAAGAATGAGTGGTTCGCAAACGCGGTCGGCGGAGCACGGTACGTTGCCGACGGACACCACGGAAGACGTACGGACGCGGGGCGAGGGTGTCTCACGACAGGTCGCCGTCCTTCCCGTCGGGAGCTTCGAACAGCACGGCCCGTTCCTTCCGCTGGCGACCGACACGCTCGTCGCCTGCGCTGTCGCGCGGGAGATCGCCGCGGCGTATCCGGTGCACCTTCTCCCTCCCGTGACGATCTCCTGCTCGCACGAGCACGCGGCGTGGGCGGGAACCGTCAGCATCTCCTCGGTGACCCTTCACTCGGTGATACGGGACATAGCGTCTTCGCTCCGCCGGTCCGGCGTCGAGACCCTGGTCGTGGTCAACGGACACGGCGGAAACTACGTACTGGGCAACGTCGTTCAGGAATCCTCCGCCCGCGGCGAGCGGATGGCGCTGTTCCCGGCCCCGGAGGACTGGGAGGCGGCCCGGGAGCGGGCGGGGGTGGTCACCTCGCTGCTCACCGACATGCATGCGGGGGAAATCGAGACCTCCATCCTTCTGCACGCTCATCCCGAATTCGTCCGACCCGGTTATGAGACCTCCGATTTCGTCGCCGACGACCGACGGCATCTGCTCACCCTCGGTATGTCCGCCTATACCGATTCCGGTGTCATCGGCCGTCCTTCGCTGGGTTCGGCGGAAAAGGGCAAAGCACTGCTTGCGAGTCTGGCGGATTCCTTCGGCACGTATTTCTCACTGCTCACCTCCGACGGCGATTCGACGCGCGGATAGCGGGCGAGCAGCACGACGAGGCCCGGCAGGCTGGCCGCGAGCGAGAGCACGCCGTAGACGACGGCGACGGCCAGCCCGCTGCCGGCGCCCAGCCCGGCGGCGCCGAAGGCCCAGGCGGTGACGCCCTCGCGGGGGCCCCAGCCGCCGACGTTGAGCGGCAGGCCCATGGCGAGCAGGGCGAGCACGGCGATCGGCAGCAGGACGGCGACGGAGGCGGCGGAACCGGCGACGCGGGCGGCGAGCACGAACATCGCGAGGTGCCCGGCGAGGACGGCGACGGACGACAGGGCGACACCGGGCCCGTTCCGCCGCGACAGCAGGCCCTCGCGGGCCTCGCGCAGGGCCTTGCCGGCCCGTGAGGGCGCCCGGTTCATCCGCAGGGCGAGCACGACGGCCAGCGCGCCCAGCGTGGCGAACAGGAGCAGCGGCGCGAGATGCCGGGCCTCGGAGAGCACCGGTGACGGCATGGTCAGCAGGACCGCGGCGCCGACGACCGCCAACGCGACCTGTCCGGCGACCCGTTCGAGGACGACGGCCCGTACACAGCGCCCGAGCTCCTGGGTGCTGCGTCCGTGCCGCACCGCCCGGTGCACATCGCCGAGTACGCCGCCGGGCAGCGCGGCGTTGAGGAACAGGGCCCGGTAGTAGGAGGCCACGGCCGCACCGAGCGGCAGCCGGATGCCCAGGCCCCGGGCGACCAGCTGCCAGCGCCAGGCGCTGAGGACGGTGGTGACCACGCCGATGCCGAGCGCGGCGAGCAGGGTCGCCCCGTCGATCCGGCGCAGCCCGTCGAGGAAGACGCCGGTGCCGAGCCGCCACAGCAGAACGGCGAGGATGACCACGCCGACGGCGCTGCCGGCATGGGTGCGGACGGCGGGGGACTTGAGGCGGGCGAGAACGTTTCGCCACCAG
>NZ_JABERD010000090.1 GCF_013044505.1 Streptomyces sp. S3(2020)
CTTAAAGTGTTGTGTCGCTAGATCATGCATCATATTCTGTCTTGGTATACATGTTGTATACATCTATGTGTTTTTTTTTTTTTAAGATACGGCTCCCTCCGGGAACTGTCATAGCCTTCTTGTCCGCAGGGGCAGAAGGTAATAAGAGACAGGGGTTGGAGTTCGTCGGGCGTGCGGATCAGCAGGTGAAGGTGCGCGGGTTCCGGGTGGAACTCGGTGAGGTGGAAGAGGTGGTGGCGGGGTGTGAGGGTGTCGCGCAGGCGGTTGCCTCGGTGCGGGAGGGCCGGTTGCTCGCCTATGTGGTGCCCCGGCCGGGATCGGAGGAGCGGCTGGCGGAGCGTGTGCGGGAGCGGGCGGTGGAGCTGCTGCCGGACTACATGGTTCCGTCGGTGGTGACGGTCCTCGAGGGCGGTCTGCCTCTGACGCCGAACGGCAAGCTGGACCGTGCCGCCCTTCCCGCACCCCGCGCGAGGCAGGCCGACACCACTCGCCGCGAACCCGCCAGCGAGGTCGAGCGCGTGCTCCGCGAGCTCTTCGCACAGATCCTGGGCGTGCCGGACGTCGGGGTCGACGACTCCTTCTTCGCCCTCGGCGGGGACAGCATCCTCTCCATCCGACTGGTCGCCGGAGCCCGCAAGCGAGGCCTCACGGTGTCCGCCAGGGACGTCTTCCGGCACAAGACCGTCGCCGGACTTGCCCGGCACGCACGCGAACGCACGCCCCGCACCCGCGCACACCCGGCGCCCGAGGCGGAACCGCGAGCGCGTGACGGCGCCCACCGGCCCGACACCGGCCCGCCCCCGGCCTTCGTACCCCTCACCCCGATCATCCAGTGGCAGCGCGACCGAGGCGGCCCGGTGGACGCCTTCCACCAGTCCGTGCTGGTGCGCGTCCCCGCGGCACTGGACCTCCCCTTCGTCGCCGGACTCGTACAGTCCCTGCTCGACCGGCACGACGCACTGCGCATCCGCCTGGGGCGCACACCGCAGTGGACCCTCGAAGTCCAGCCCCAAGGGACCGTCCGGGGCAGCGAGCACGTCCGGCGCGTCGACGTCCGAGGCCTCGGCGCCGATCAGCACGAGGCCGCCGTGACCCGTGCCGCCGAAGCGGCCGCGGGGCGCCTGGACCCCGGGAACGGGCACATGCTCGAAGCCGTCTGGTTCGACGCCGGGGACACCCGGCCCGGCCACCTCCTCCTCGTCGTCAACCACCTCGTCGTGGACGGGATCTCCTGGCGCGTCCTGCTGCACGACCTGCGGGCCCTCGCCACCGGCGCCTCCCTCGACGAGCCCACCGGCATCTCCTACGCCCGGTGGGGCGGCCTGCTCCAGGAGCAGGCCGCCCGGCGGACCGCCGAACTCCCCCTGTGGACCGGCGCCGCCCGGGGCACCGACGACATCCTGCGCTGTGCCGCGCTCGACCCGGCACGGGACGTGATGCGCGGCCGTGTCACCGTCACCCGGGTCCTGCCCGCCGACCGCACGGCCGCCGTCCTCACCAAGGTCCCCGCCGTGCTCGGCACCGGCGTCAACTCGGTGCTGCTCAGCACCCTCGGCCGGGCCCTGCGCACCTGGCGCACGGCGCTGTTCGGCGACGACCCGGCGACAGTGGCCGAAGCTCCCTTCGTGGTCGACGTCGAGGGCCACGGCCGTGAGGAGATCGCCGAGGACCTCGATCTGTCGCACACGGTCGGCTGGTTCACCAGCCTCTTCCCCGTGCGGCTGGAGCCGGACGACACCCCCGGCGCCGTACAGCGCAGGCTCGACGCGATGCCCGACAAGGGCCTCGGCTTCGGCATCCTGCGCCATCTCCACCCCGAGGCCGCGCCCGTCCTCGCGGGGCTGCCCCGCCGCCAGGTCATCTTCAACTACCTGGGCCGCTTCGAGCGTTCGTCCGACGCGGACTGGTCGCTGGCCGCGGACGCCCCCGCCGTCGGAGGGGGTGGCGACCCGGAGATGCCTCTCACGCACCTGCTGGAGGTGTCCGCCGTGGCGCTCGACGGCAGCGCCGGGCCCGAACTCCATGTGACCTGGACCTTCCCGTCCCGCCTCCTGACTCGGGCACAGGTTGAAGAGCTCGCCGACGCGTGGTTCGCCGCGCTGCGGGACCTGGAGGAGACGGCATGAGCGGGCACCGCGACACCGGCACCGCGGACGCGCTCCCGCTGGCGCCGCTCCAGCGCGGCCTGTACTTCCACACCGCGTACGACGCGGACGGGCAGGACATCTACACCACCCAGCTCACCCTCGAAGTCGACGGAGAACTCGACGCCGTACGACTGCGCGAGGCCTGCCGTGCGCTGCAGCGCCGTCACGACGCACTGCGGGCCGGGTTCCGCACGGCGCCGTCCGGGGAGCCGGTGCAGTTCATCAGCCCCGCCCCGCCCCTGGACTGGCGGCTGTGCGACCTGACCGGACTGCCGCCGGACGCGAGGACCGACGCGGCCGCGGACGCCGTCCGCGAGGAGCGCGCCCGGCGCTTCGACCTCGCCCGCCCGCCCCTGATCCGCTTCCTGCTGCTCCGCCTCGACGACCGTCGCTGGCGCCTCGCGCTCACCAGCCATCACCTGGTCCTCGACGGCTGGTCCACCTCCCTGGTCGTCGACGAACTGTGGCGGCTGTACGGGCGGGGAGAGGCCGCTTTCGAGGAACTGCCGCCGGCGCCCTCCTACACCTCCTACCTCGACTGGCTCGCCGACACCGGGCTCGACGAGGCCCGGGAGGCGTGGAGCACCGCGCTGGCGGGCATCGACGGGCCGACCCTGGTCGTGCCCGAGGCGGCCGGACGGGCCGCGACGGTCCCCGAGCGCGTCCTGCGCACCCTGACCCCCGCCGTGTCCGCCGCCCTCACCGGTGTCGCCCGCGACTGCGGCGTCACCCTCAACACCGTGGTGCTGGTGGCCTGGGGCCTCGTCCTGCGCCGGCTGACCGGCCGGGACGACGTGCTGCTCGGCATGACCGTCTCCGGCCGGACGGCCGACGTCGAGAACGTGGAGAACCTCGTCGGACTGCTCGTGAACACCCTGCCCGCCAGAGTCGCCGTACGCGCCGGGGAGTCCCTGGCACAGCTGCTGGAACGGGTCCAGGACGACCAGATCGACCTCTTTGAGCACCATCACCTCGGACTCTCCGAGATCCACCGTCTCACCGGCCACCAGGCGCTGTTCGACACCACCACGGCCTTCGAGAACTACCCGGCGGGCGGCCAGGGCCATGACGTGCCGCTCGACGCCGGCGTGCGCTGGACCGTCGCGGACGGATTCGACGCCACCCACTACCCGCTGTCCGTCGTCTGCACGCCCGGCGACAGCCTCGGCGTGCGGCTGGAGTTCCAGCCCGCCCACATCACCCGCGACCGGGCCGAGCGGATCACGGACTGGTTCGTTCGACTTCTCACGCGGATCGCGCACGACCCGCACCACGACGTCGACGACCTCGCCCACCGGGCATTCCTCCCCGAGGAGGAGCGCCGCAGACTCCTCGTCGAGTGGAACGACACCGCCGCCCCCGTCTCCGAGGCCGCACTGCCCGCACTGATCGAGGCCCAGGCCGACCGGAACCCGCGGGGCCCGGCGGTCGTCCACGCGGGACGCACGACGACGTACGCCGAACTCGACGCCCAAGCCAACCAGTTGGCGCGCCTCCTGATCGACGCGGGGGCGGGCCCCGAGACGACCGTCGCGCTGCTTTTGCCGCGCGCCCCTGACGCCCTGGTCGCCCTGTTCGCCGTACTCAAGACCGGAGCCGCCTATCTGCCGCTCGACCCCCGCCAGCCCGCCGACCGGCTGGCCCTGGTGCTCGCCGAGGCGCGGCCCCGCCTCGTCGTGACCTCCCAGGCCCTACGGTCCCTGCTGCGGCCCGGCGCCCCCCGGGTCGTCATCGACGACCCGGCCACCGCCCGTGACCTCGCGGCACGCGACCGGGCCCGGATCGCGGACCGTGAGCGGGGCGGGCCGATCCTCCCGCACCACGCGGCCTACGTCATCCACACCTCGGGCACCACCGGCACACCCAAGGGCGTGGTCGTCGAACACGGCGGTGTCGTGAACCTGATCGCCGCGTACCGGGCCGAGTTCGGCGCCGACTCGGTCGCCCGGGTCCTCGGGTCGCTCTCCTTCGCCTTCGACGCGCACATCGAGGACACCGTCCTGCCGCTCGCGCTCGGCGGCTGTGTGGAGCTGGTCGACGACCTGCTGGCGCTCGTCGAACGCGACGGCTGGCGCGGCAGCCTCCTGACCACGGTGCCCTCCGCCCTGGCGAGCCTCCTGCCTGCCCTGACCGGCGAACTGGCCGTACGGCACGTCCACGTGGGCGGCGAACCGCTGTCCGGAGCCCTGCTGCGGGAGATCCACCGCCGCATACCCGGTTGCGCGGTGAGCAATGTGTACGGCCCGACCGAGACCACCGTCTTCTCTCTGACCTGGCAGGCCGGCGACGGGGGCGCCGAAGGCGAGCCTCCGGTCGGCCGCCCCATCAGCAACACCAGGGCCTATGTGCTGGACGGGCGACTGAGACCGGTGCCGGTCGGCATGCCTGGCGAACTCCACCTCGCCGGCGCCGGCGTGGCCCGCGGCTATCTGCGCCGGCCGGGCTGGACCGCGGAGCGCTTCGTGGCCTGCCCGTTCGGTGAGCCGGGCGAGCGGATGTACCGCACCGGCGACCGCGTGCGGTACCGGGCGGACGGCGCGATCGAGTTCCTGGGACGACTGGATGACCAGGTGAAGATCCGGGGGCACCGGGTGGAGCCCGCCGACGCGGAGGCCGCGCTGCTGCGCCACCCCCTGGTGGCGCGGGCCGTCGTGACGGCGTACGACGACCGCGCCGGGGGCCGCCGGCTGGTCGCCCACGTCGTCGCCGTACGGCCCGGACTCACCCTGGACCACGGGGACCTGCGGCGCCACGCGCGCGCCCTGCTGCCGGACTATCTCGTGCCGTCCGCGTTCGTGCAGAGCGAGCGGATCCCGCTGACGCCGAGCGGCAAACTCGACCGTGCCGCCCTGCCCGCGCCGCCCTCGCCCCGGGCCACGGAGGTTCCCCTCGACCCTTGCGAGGAGATGCTGAGCCGGCTCTTCGCGGAGACGCTCGGCGTGCCCGCGCCGGACCCCGGGGCGTCCTTCTTCGACCTCGGCGGGGACTCCCTGCTCGCGACCCGGCTGATCGGCAGGGTCCGGGCGGTGACGGGAGCGGCGCTGTCCGTCCGCGCGCTGTTCGAGGCACCGTCCGTGACGGCCCTGGCCCGCCGGCTCGGCGACGACCATCCGGACGCCGGGCTCGGTCCGCTCCTGCCGCTGCGGGAGGGGGTGGAGCGGCGGCCGCTGTTCTGCGTCCACGCGGTGAGCGGCCTCGCCTGGCCGTACGCCCGCCTGCTCCCGCACCTCGACCCCGGCCTCCCGGTGTACGGGCTTCAGGCGGCCGGCCTCGCGAAGCCGGGGCAGGGGCCCCTCAAGCCGGACGAAGTGGTGCGCCGGCATGTGGAGTCGATGCGCTCCGTCCAGCGGCACGGCCCCTATCGGCTGCTGGGCTGGTCCCTCGGAGGGCAGCTCGCCCACGCGATCGCCGCCCGGCTGACCGAGGAGGGCGAACGCGTCGAACTCCTCGCCCTCCTGGACACCCATCTGCCAGCAGACCATCGGGAGCCACCCGGCGAGGAAGAGAGCGAAGTCCTGCGGACCCTGGGCTTCTCCTCCGCTGGGGAGCCTCCCGCCTCCCTGGCCGTCCTCGGCGACACGGTCGTCACCGGTGTGCGCGCGGCGGCCGCGTCCGCGGCGGAGCTTCTGCGGGCCGGCCGCCCGCCTGTTCTCGGGGGCGGCACCGAAGTCGTGTTCTTCCGTGCCACGGGGGAGGAGGGCGGTGGGGCGGACCCCGCGGCCTGGCAGCCCTACTGCACCGGGCCGGTCACCTCGCACGACATCGAGTGCGGTCACCATGAACTGCTCGATACCGGCCCTCTCGGGCACGTCACGGCCCTGCTCGCACCCACGCCGTAGTGCTGGGCGCTGGCTTTACGAGCGGGGCCGGGGCGTGATGAGGACGGGTGGAGCGTGGTCCGGAGGTTGTCGCGGGCGCGGAAGGCTCGGTGCGATGCGGTGATGCGGTGATGCGGGCCCGGCGGATCGAGCTGAGCTGATCTGGTCGGGACTGTAAGGGCTGGAGGATCCGGTTGGCCAGGGCACCAAGGGCTGGTCTCCCGGCGTGCAGCGGCACCCCGAGGACACGGCCGCGAACGACCCGGTGCACCAGGCCCTGTTCGCCGAAGCCGTGCCGAGCGACGCGCGATCCACCGGACCCAGCTGAAACGGGCGGCTCACGGGCACGCTCCGGCTGCCGAACGGGCAGCAGTTCCCCACACCACCGGAGCCTCCAGGGCTTCACTCTGGGGATCTGGCCTGCGGGAAACGGGCAGATTCGGTCATGAACCGTCCTATGACGAATCTGGCTAGTACCCGCGTTCCCCTTGTAGAAATTGGGCCACCGAAGTCCGATCGGGCCGGTCTCCGGAAAGTGTCGGCGCATGTGAAGCGCGCAGAGCCGTGAAATGGAGGTGTCGCTGTGGACGCCGATGAACGAAGACGGGGAATCCTGGAGGCGGCACGCCGCACGGGATCCGTGGACGTCGTACAGCTGGCGGCTGACCTCGGGGTCTCCAAAGAGACCGTGAGACGCGACCTGAATCTCCTGGAGCGGCATGGGCTGGTCCGCAGGACCCATGGCGGTGCCCATCCCGTGGAAAGCGCGGGATTCGAGACCACTCTCGCCGTCCGCACCATCACACACGTCCCCGAGAAGACCCGCATCGCCGCCGCAGCGGCCGAACTGCTCGGGGACGCCGAGACCGTCTTCATCGACGAGGGCTACACCCCGCAGCTCATCGCCGCCGCCCTGCCCCGCGACCGGCCGCTGACCGTGGTCACCACTTCGCTGGCCGCCGCCGGCGACCTGTCCTCCGCCGAGAACATCACCGTGTTGCTGCTCGGCGGCAGAGTGCGCGGCGGGACGCTGGCGACGGTCGACCACTGGGCGACCCGCATGCTGTCCGGATTCGTCATCGACCTGGCGTACGTCGGCGCGAACGGCATCTCCCGGGACTATGGCCTCACCACCCCTGACCCCGCCGTGAGCGAGGTCAAGTCCCAGGTGCTCAAGGCCGCCAGACGCCGGATCTTCTCCGGCGTGCACACGAAGTTCGGGGCCGTGAGCTTCTGCCGCTTCGCGGACGTCACGGAGTTCGAGGCGATCGTCACCGACGCCGGGCTGCCCGCCTCCGAAGCACATCGCTACTCGCTGCTGGGCCCCGAAGTCATCCGGGCCTGAACCGCTTTCGTCGCCACTTCCCCTCCCCGCAAGCCCGTGGGCTTGGTTCCCCATGCCCTCGAAACATCCCCTGGAGTCAGCCATGCGCACACGGAGAACGATCCATGTCCTCGCCGCGGCCGCGGCCGCGAGCTCGCTGTTGGTCGCCTGTAGTGGGGCGGGCGGTTCATCGAGTTCGGGTGGCGGCGGCGAGTCCATCAACGTCCTGATGGTCGGCAACCCGCAGATGGAGGACATCTCCAAGCTCACCAAGGACACGTTCACGAAGGACACCGGTATCAAGGTGAACTTCACGATCCTTCCCGAGAACGAACTGCGCGACAAGGTCACCCAGGACGTCGCCACCCAGGCCGGCCAGTACGACGTGGCCACCGTCGGTGCCTACGAGATCCCGATCTGGCAGAAGAACGGCTGGCTGCACGAGCTGAGCTCCTACGCCGTCAAGGACACCGGCTTCGACGAGGGCGACCTGCTCAAGCCGGTGGTCACCTCGCTGTCAGGCTCGGACGGCAAGCTCTACGCCCTGCCGTTCTACAGCGAGTCGTCCTTCCTGATGTACAACAAGGACGTCATGAAGGCGAAGGGCATCACCGTGCCCGAGCACCCGACCTGGCAGCAGGTCGCCGACATCGCGGCCGAGGTCGACGGCGCCGAGCCCGGTATGAAGGGCATCTGCCTGCGCGGCCTGGCGGGTTGGGGTGAACTCGGGGCGTCGCTGACGACCGTGGTCAACACCTTCGGCGGCACCTGGTTCACCAAGGACTGGAAGGCACAGGTCAACAGCCCCGAGTTCAAGAAGGCGACCAACTTCTACGTCGACCTGGTCCGGAAGCACGGTGAGGCGGGCGCCCCGCAGGCCGGGTTCACCGAGTGCCTCAACGCCATGAGCCAGAAGAAGGTCGCGATGTGGTACGACGCGACCAGTGCGGCCGGCTCGCTGGAGGACCCGAGCTCCAGCAAGATCGCCGGACATGTCGGCTACGCCTACGCGCCGACCGTCGAGACCAAGAGCAGTGGCTGGCTGTGGAGTTGGGCCTGGGCGATGCCCAAGACCACCAAGAACGCCGACGCCGCCTCCCAGTTCATGCTGTGGGCCTCCAGCAAGGACTACGAGAAGCTGGTCGGCGAGCAGCTCGGCTGGTCGCGGGTCCCGGCCGGCAAGCGCGCCAGCACGTACGAGATCCCGCAGTACCAGAAGGCCGCCGCAGCCTTCGGTGACATCACCCTGAAGTCCATCGAGCAGGCCGACCCGTCCGACCCGGGCCTCCAGCCCCGGCCGACCGTGGGCGTCCAGTACGTCGCCATCCCCGAGTTCCAGGACCTGGGCACCAAGGTCACCCAGGAGATCTCCGCCGCCATCGCGGGCAGGACCAGCGTGGACAAGGCGCTCGACGACGGCCAGAAGCTCGCCGAGGACGTCGCCAAGAACTACCAGTGACCCCTGTGAACGGCCCGGCCGGGCCTCCCCCTCCCGGCCGGGCACCGCTTCCCCCTACCCGGCCGTCACTGGCGGAGGACAGTCCATGACCACGCTCACCGTTCGCCCCGAAACAGCATCACCGCCCAGGCGTTGGCGTCCCTCCAACGGCGTCGGCAAGTGGAAGCGCCGCATTCCGCTGCTGCCGGCGCTCGTCTTCACCATCGTCGTCACCCAACTGCCCTTCGTGGCAACGATCGTGATCTCCACGCTCCAGTGGAACATCCTCAAGCCGGGCGAGAGGCACTTCGTCGGCCTGTCCAACTTCACGTTCGTCTTCACCGACGAGCGACTGCGCACCGCGGTCCTGAACACCGTCGTGCTCACCGCGTCCGTGGTGCTCATCAGCGTGCTGCTCGGGCTCGGCCTCGCGGTGCTGCTGGACCGCCGGTTCGCCGGACGGGGCCTGGCGCGCACGATGCTCATCGCGCCGTTCCTGGTCATGCCGGTCGCGGCGGCGCTGCTGTGGAAGCACGCCCTCTACAACCCCGACTACGGCCTGCTCAACGGCACCCTCAACGCCGTCTACCGCTTCTTCGGCGCGGAGAACGGCCCCACGATCGACTGGGTGTCCTCGTACCCGATGCCGGCCGTCGTGATCTCACTGGTCTGGCAGTGGACGCCCTTCATGATGCTGATCCTCCTGGCCGGACTCCAGGCGCAGCCCGGTGACGTCCTGGAGGCGGCGAAGGTCGACGGAGCCTCGGCCATGGCGACCTTCCGGCACATCACGCTGCCGCATCTGCGCCAGTACATCGAGTTGGGCATCCTGCTCGGCACGATCTACATCGTGCAGAACTTCGACGCGGTCTACACGATCACCCAGGGCGGCCCCGGCTCGCAGACGACCAACCTGCCGTACGAGATCTACCTGACCATGTTCCGCAAGTACGAGTACGGCCAGGCTGCCGCGGCGGGTGTGGTCGTCGTCCTCGGCTCGATCGTGATCGCGACGTTCGCGCTGCGCACCATCGCGTCGCTGTTCCGTGAGGAGGTGTCCCGATGAGCGCTCACACGACGGTCGCGCCCGGCGTGAGACTGAGGAAGCTCGTTCGCCGCCGTGACGACCACGGCGGAACGCCGAGACTGTCCCCCCTGTGGACCTTCGTCGCCTGGCTGGCCACGCTGGCGTTCTTCGCACCGGTGGCCTGGATGGTCCTCACCTCGTTCCACCAGGAGGCGGACGCGGCGACCAACCCGCCGACCCCGTTCGCCGCTGTCACCTTCGACCAGTACAAACTCCTGTTCAGCCGGGACATCACCCCCTTCCTCCTCAACTCGGCCATGGCAAGCGTCATCTCCACGGCCCTGGTACTGGCTCTGGCGGTCCCGGCCGCATACTCGCTGTCCATCAAGCCGGTCGAGAAGTGGACCGACGTGATGTTCTTCTTCCTGTCCACGAAGTTCCTGCCGGCCATCGCGGCCCTGCTGCCGGTGTACCTGATCGTCAAGGACGCCGGGATGCTGGACAACGTGTGGACGCTGATCATCCTCTACACGGCCATGAACCTGCCGATCGCGGTGTGGATGATGCGCTCGTTCCTCGCCGAGGTGCCCAAGGAGATCCTGGAGGCAGCCGAGGTCGACGGCGCCAACCTGCCCACGGTCCTGCTGCGGATCGTCACCCCGGTCGCCATGCCAGGACTCGCCGCCACCTCGCTGATCTGCTTCATCTTCAGCTGGAACGAGTTCATGTTCGCCGTGAACCTCACCGCGGTGAACGCCTCGACCGCACCGGTCTTCCTGGTCGGCTTCATCACCAGCGAAGGCCTCTTCCTCGCCCGGCTGTGCGCCGCCGCCACGCTCGTGTCCCTGCCGGTCCTCATCGCCGGTTTCGCCGCCCAGGACAAACTGGTCCGCGGCCTGTCCCTAGGAGCAGTCAAGTGAAAGCCGCCGTCATAGAAGCCCCCGGCAAGGTCACCGTCACCACGGTGCCCGACCCCACGCCCGGGCCGCGCGAGGTGGTGGTCGACGTGGCGGCCTGCGGCCTGTGCGGCACCGACCTGCACATCCTCCAGGGCGAGTTCGCCCCGACACTGCCCATCGTGCCGGGCCACGAGTTCGCGGGCGAGGTCGTGGGCCTGGGCAGCGAGGTCACCGAGCTGAGGATCGGCGACCGGGTGGCCGTGGATCCCTCGCTGTACTGCAACGAGTGCCGCTACTGCCGCCTCGGCCGCAACAACCTCTGCGACCGCTGGCAGGCGATCGGTGTGACCCGACCCGGTGGCGCTGCCGAGTACGCCGTGGCACCCGTCGCCAACTGCGTAAGGCTGCCCGAGCACGTGGACGTCCAGGACGCCGCCCTGATCGAACCGCTGTCCTGTGCCGTGCGCGGCTACGACGTGCTGCGCAGCCGACTCGGCGCCCATGTGCTCATCTACGGCAGCGGGACGATGGGCCTGATGATGCTGGAACTGGCCAAGCGCACCGGCGCCGCCTCGGTGGACGTCGTCGACGTCAACTCGGAGCGGCTGGCCACGGCCGAGAAGCTGGGCTGTTCCCGATCGGGCCTGTACGCCGAGGAGTTGGGGCGACCTGCCGGCTGGGACGTGGTGGTCGACGCGACCGGCAACGCCGCCGCCATCCAGGACGGCCTGGAGCGGGTCGCGAAAGCCGGGACCTTCCTCCAGTTCGGGGTCTCCGACTACGCGACCACGGCCACGATCTCGCCGTACCGCATTTACAACCAGGAGATCACGATCACCGGATCCATGGCGGTGCTGCACAGTTACGAGCGGGCGGCGGATCTCTTTGCCACCGGCGTACTCGACCCCCAGGTGTTCATCAGCCACCGGATGCCGCTGGCGGAGTACCCCACCGCGCTGGACCGGTTCGCCGCCGGCCAGGGACGCAAGATCGTCGTGCTGCCCTGACCCCGGGGTTCTCGGTTGTTGCGCTGTGGGTGCCGGAGCACACTGATCACATGCAGCCCCCGGGTGAGGACGATGACCGTGTGCTGGTGGAGCAGGCGTTCCGGCAGTCGACCTTCTCGATGTCCATATTCGACGCTGACCAGCGCTACCTCCGGCTCAACGAGGAGGCCTGCCGGGTGATGGGGGTCGGGGAAGACGTGCTGCGCGGCCAGGTCTTCCCCTACGGCGTTCCGTCGGACGTGGACCAGCAGGGGATGCGCCAGGCGTTGCGGGACGTGGCAGAGACAGGCGAGCCCGCGCACTACGAGAGCTTCACCCGTGCCCCTTCCGGCGTCCGCGAGCACGCCTGGAACGTGAAGCTCTGGCCCATCCGTGGCGACACGGGCGACGTGTGCGCGGTGGGCATGGCCGCGTTCGACAGCAGCGAGCAGCACTGGGCGAGGCAGCGCCTTGCGGTGCTCGATGAGGCGGCGGTCCGTCTGGGCAGGAGCCTCGACCTCACCCGCACCGCCCAGGAACTCGTCGACCTCGTCGTGCCCCGCTTCGCGGACTTCGCCAGCGTGGACCTGTTCCAGACGGTGATGGAGGGCGATGAGCCCGCGTCCGCCGACGGCTGGGCCGACCTCGTGTCGCTGCGCCGCGTCGCCCACGTCTCCCTCGAACCCGGCACGCCGGAGGCGGCGGTCGAACTGGGCGGGACGGACTTCCACCCTCCGTACTCGCCGCTGGTACGGGCCCTGCGCGCGGGGGAGGCGGTGCTCAGCGCCAAGGGTGATCCAGGCCTCGAACGCTGGCTGCAAGGCGATGCCGCACGGGCTGTGAGGCTACGGGAGGGCAGGACCCGGGGCCTGGGCGTCACGTCCGTCCTCGCGGTGCCGCTCATCGCGCGTGGCGCCACGCTCGGCGTCGCCACCCTGCTGCGCACCCGGCCGGACCCGTTCAACCAGGACGACTCGGCGCTGGCCAGGGAACTCGCCGGCCGGGCCGCCCTGTGCGTGGACAATGCCCGCCGCTACACCCGCGAGCGCACCACCGCGCTCACACTCCAGCGCAGCCTGCTGCCGCGCGGTTTCGTCCGGCAGTCCGCCGTGGACGCCGCCTGCCGGTACCTGCCCACCGATGTGCGGGCGGGTGTAGGTGGCGACTGGTTCGACATCATCCCGCTGTCCGGCGCGCGCGTCGGTCTCGTCGTCGGTGACGTGGTCGGCCACGGCATCCAGGCATCGGCGACCATGGGCAGGCTCCGCATGGCCGTCCAGACACTCGCCGACGTCGACCTCCCGCCCGACGAACTCCTCGCGCACCTGGACGACCTCGTGCTCCGTATGACCACCACGGACGACGGCATGGGCCTCGGGGCCGACGGCGCCGGTGAGACCGGCGCCACCTGCCTGTACGCCGTCTACGACCCGGTGTCACGCAGACTCACCACCGCCAGCGCCGGCCACCCGCCGCCCGTGATCCTGGAGCCCGGTGGTACCACCCGTGTCCTCGATGTCAGTGCCGGTCCGGTACTGGGCGTGGGCGGTCTGCCGTTCGAGGCCACCGAGGTCGAACTGCCGGAAGGCAGCATTGTCGCCCTGTTCACGGACGGTCTGGTGGAGGCGGCCGATCGCGACCCGGACGCAGGCATCGCCCGGCTGCGCGAGGTGCTGACGTGCTCGGATGCCTCACTGGAGAACCGCTGCGACGCGGTGCTCACCGCGCTGCTTCCCAAGCACCCCCGCGACGACGTGGCCCTCGTGCTCGCGCGCACCAGGGCGTTGCACGCCGGGCAGGTCCGGGTGTGGGACTTGCCCGGCGACGTCGAGCTGGTTGCCGAGGCCCGTCGGCTCGCTCTCGCCCAGTTGGAGGAGTGGGGTTTGGAAGAGGCCGCGTTCGTCACCGAGCTCGTGGTGAGCGAACTGGTCACCAACGCCATCCGATACGGCGCCGCCCCGATCCAGTTGCGGCTCATCCACGACCGTACGCTCATCTGCGAGGTCTCCGACGGCAACTCCACGTCACCGCACCTGCGCCGGGCCCGCATGCTGGACGAGGGCGGCCGCGGGCTGCTGCTGGTCGCCCAGCTCACCAATAGTTGGGGTACACGGCACACGGCGACCGGCAAGACGATCTGGGCGGAGCAGGAACTGTCCTGACCGCCGTCGAGCAGTGTGTCTCGACGCTGGAAAGCCGTGACTCGATCGTGGACGGTCCCGCGGCCGCGGCGTGTTCCGGCGGCGCGGCGTGCGGCTGGCGGCCCGGAACAGTGCCCTGGTACTGAATCGAGGGGCGCAGGGGCAAGCTGCGGCAAGCGCATTCACCCGTTCGGAGGCATCGCGGCGGGAGCTTCCAGCGATCCGGCGGCGCGGCGCCGTTCCCACGGCAAAGGACGATGCCGTGGGAACGCCGTAACCGAAAGGGCCTGAGAACGCGGGCTGGAGGGGCAGTGCCTCGTGGGGCTGGTCAAGCGGACGGGATCTCGACCAGCCGGAGGAGGACGGCCGTGTCAGGGCGGGGCAGTGTGACGGTAAGTCTGCCTTCGTCGTTGTCCCACTCCGCGGTGGCGTCCGCCGTGGTGGGGTGGATGACCTCCGGGTGCAGGGGAGTATCGCGCAGGTGGGGGAGGTGGAGCGTGCGGCTCGCGGCGCCGGGGTCGGTGCCGGGCGCACGGCGCCACACTGTCAGGAAGGTGGCATCGTCGCTGCGAAGCCCGTGGGCGATCCAGGTGTCCTCCCAGTCCGGCAGGCCCAGCGGCCAGAAGGGGCGGGCGACGGCGATCTGCGGCCTGATGTTCTTGTACGCGTGGATCGCCGAGCGTACGAGTTCGAACTGCTCGTCGGTCATGCGGTCGAGGAAGCCGGAGAGATGGACCCGGCCCAGCAGTGCGCCGGTGAGGGTGAAGGCGATCCGGTCCGCGGTGTGCTCGGGCTGAGGGTAGGCCCACACCGCCGCCTGCTCAGGTGTCACGGCGGCGGTGGCGGCGGCGGCGATGGGCGGATAGCGCAGCGGGTCCTGCTGGTCACTGGTCGACTGGATCTGGGCGACGGCGAGTTGTGCGTAGTCCATGCGCAGACCGCCGGAGCCGCAGTTCTCCAGGATCAGGTCCGGGTACCGGTCCAGCAGGGCGGACATCCAGTCGAGGTGTGCGCGATGGTGTCCGAGCAGGCCGGCGCCGGGGCTCTCGGGACCGTTCTCCGTGCCGGGGCCGATGTTGATGTTGTAGTCGAGCTTGAGGTACCGGACGCCCCACTCGCCGACGAGCCGGTCCACCACCGCGTCGAGGTGGGCGCGGGCCGCGGGGTGGCGCAGGTCCAGGTGGTGACGGCCGTGTTCCGTCACCCGTAGGCCGCCGCGCCGGAAGAAGGCCTCGGGCGGCAGGGTGCGGGCCAAGGGGCTGCGCACGCCCACGACTTCGGGCTCCAGCCACAGCCCCGGGACCATGCCGTGGCTCCGGATCGCGTCCAGCACCTCCCGGATGCCTCCGGGGAAGCGTGCCTGGGCGGGTTCCCACGCGCCGACGGCGTCCCACCAGCCCTGGGCGTCGTCGTCGTACCAGCCGGCGTCGATGACGAAGACCTCGGCGCCGGCCTTTCCCGCAGCCTCGATGAGTGGCAGAAGCTTCTCGGTGGTCGGGTCGCCCATGAGGGTGTTCATGTAGTCGTTGTAGATCACCGGGAGGGCCTGGTGGTCGGGGTGCGGGCGGCGTATCAGTCTGCGGTAGTCGGTGAGTTCACCGAACGCGGCGTCGAGGCCGCCCCTGTCGGTGCGGACGAGTGCCGCGGGAACGGTGTGGAACTCGGCACCCGGTTCGAGGGTGTGGTGCCACTGGTGGTGGGCGTCGTCGGGGCCGAACAGGGCGACGTAGGCGGCGCCTTCGCGTTCGCCGGTCTCGAAACGCCACCCCGCGCTGGACTCGATCTGCCACAGCCAGGAGTGGCCCGCCGTGTCGGTGAGCGCGCCGATCGGCAGGTGGCGGCCGGTGGACCAACTGCCCTGCGAGTAGCGCTCGAAGCAGCCTCGTCCCTCGTGCCCGTGGGCGGTCCTGCTCAGAGGTACGACCTGGTCGCGCAGAGCGGCTCGCCGCCAACGGCATTCGGCGAGCCAGTCGTTGTCCGCCCAGTGCAGGGTGAGTCCGTCGAGGCCGCCGCCCGAGTCGGTGATCCCGCCGAGGGTCAGTGTGCTCACGCTCTCCAGCCTGAGTGGTGCGCTTCCCTCGTTGACCAGACGTACCTGGGCGCGCAGGAAACCGGCGCCCGGTCTCGACTCGAGGACGACGTCAGCGGCGAGACCGGTCAGGGGGTCCGACAGGCGAATCGTCGTTCGTTCCCGGTCTCCGGCCAGGACCGTCTCGTGGTCACGGTAGGTCAGCCGGTCGCCGATGGCTGTCTCGATGAAGCGTTCGCCCGACCACAGGCGGCCATGGCCGGTGGCCGTGACCTCGACAAGGGGGACCAGAGCCGCCCAGTCCTCGTCGCCTGTACCGAGCCTGACCGAGCCGGTGGCGTCCACTACTGCGTGCACCCCGAGCTCCGGGTGCGACCAGAGGAGGGCTCTCTCGAGGGTTTCGGCGGCAGCGGTCAACGCAATTTCCCCTTCCGGGACGGTTTTTACTGCGAGGCCCCTCGTGCGTGCTGACCTTGCTGTTAGCGCTCGACGGGGGAGAGGTGGCACTCCGGAGGGTGCGCCCGGAGAGTAAATCCTCGATTACGTTCTCTTGACGCCCACGTTGTGACCGCTCACAATCCTCGCATGTCTGTGACCGGTCACACAAGCTCCGACAGCGCCGCGACCCCACCCCAGGGACAGCAGAAGGCCGCCAGCATCCGCGATGTCGCCCAGGCGGCAGGGGTGTCCTACCAAACCGTTTCGCGGGTCATCAACGCCCACCCGAACGTCAAGGAAGAGACCCGCAAGCGGGTCGAGGCGGCCATCCAGAGTCTGGGGTTCCGGCGCAACGCCACCGCGTTCGCCCTGGCCAGCGGCGTGACCCGATCGGTCACGGTTCTCACGTCGAACACCGTCCTCTACGGCTACGCGGCAACCCTGCAGGGCCTGGAGGAGGCGTCCCGCGCGGCGGGCTACACCCTCGGCGTCCGGGTGGTGACACCCGAGGACGACCTGGACCGGACGATCGCCTCGGCAGCCGACACCGGTGGCGGACTCATCGTCATCGGCTTCGACCGGTTGGGTGCCGCCGCACTGGACCGCGTACCGGCGCACGTGCCGTGCGCGGCGCTGGTGGAAGCTCCGCCACCGGGCCGCACCCCCGACCGTCCGGCCGTGTGGGCGGACGACCGCGAGGCGGCCCGGGCAGCCACCGCGCACCTGCTGTCCCTCGGCCACGAGACCGTGCACTATGTGGCGATCCCCGCCTCGGCCGGAACCCGGCAGGCGGTGGCGCCCCGCGCCGAGGGCTGGCGTCAGGCCCTGCGAGCGGCAGGCGTGACGCCTCCCCGCCCCTCGGGCAAGGGCTGGGACGCCCAGGCCGGATACGAGGCGGGGAAGAAGCTCGCCGCGAACCCGGACGTCACCGCGATCCTGTGCGGCAACGACGACCTGGCCCTGGGTGTGCTGCGGGCTCTGCACCACGCGGGCCGGCGGGTCCCGCAGGACGTCAGCGTCATCGGCTTCGACGACGCCCCGCACTCGGGGTTCGTCACGCCGTCCCTCACCACGGTCCGCCTGGACTTCAACGGACTGGGGTGGGCCGCCTTCGGTCTCCTGCGGTCCCAGCTCGACTCCGGCCAACAGGCGCCCACGTCGGTCCCGGCCGAACCGACCCTCGTCCTACGGGAAAGCTCCGGGCCGCGAGCCGTGTGATCCTCCCCGGCACCCGCTCGCTCCGCGTCTGTTCCCCGCCTTCCCCAAGCTCCGCCCCGCCCTCCCTCTCCCTACCCTCAAGCCTCTCCATACCCTCAAGGATCTCGCATGAGAAGAGCCGTCTCCGTCCTTGCCACGGTCTGTGTCCTCGGACTCACCGCCACCGCGTGCAGCGACAGCACTGCCGGCGGCAGCGGTGCCGCACCCACCGGGTCGGTGGACGCCACCGCCTCCCTCAAGGGCGTCAAGCTCACGATGTGGACCGCCCAGAACAGCGTCAACCAGCCCAAGCAGGCCATCGAGGCGTTCGAGAAGGCCACCGGCGCGACGATCACCACCGAGGTGATACCCGACCCCTACGAGTCGAACGTCCCCACCAAGCTCGCCTCCGGCGTGAAGCCGGACCTGATGTTCTGGCAGCCCACGGGCAGCACCCTGCCGTTCGTCCAGCCGGAGAAGAACCTCCTCCAGCTCGACAACGAGGACTGGGTCTCCAAGCTCGGCAAGACGGAACAGAGCCTCGGCCAGGTCGACGGCCACCGGTACGCCGCCATCGTCACCAGCCCCGCGGTCCTGGGCGTCTACTACAACAAGGCCGTCTTCAAGAAGGCCGGCATCACCAAGATGCCCACCAGCTACGACGACATGCTCGCGAAGGCCAAGACCATCAAGTCCAAGACGGGCGTGGCCCCGTTCTTCGAGGTCGGCGGCGACAAGTGGCCGTTGCAGTGGCAGGTCCAGGCGCAGATGACCGACCTGCCCCAGTCGTTCTGGGACGACCTCAACAAGAACAAGGACTCCTGGACCAACAAGGTCATCGTCGACGCCATCACCAAGTACAAGACGGAGATCCTCGACGGCGGGCTGGCGCAGAAGAACTACAAGACCGCCACCTTCGTCGACCAGGGCAAGGCGGTCCTGGACGGCAGTGCCGCCATGGCCCTCAACGTCACCTCGCTCCAGTCCCAGATCCAGGCCACCGCCAGCACGGAGGAGATGGACGAGAAGCTGGGCTGGTTCCCCATCTCCAACAGCGCCGCCAAGGCCGAGTACTCCCCGGACCAGACCAACGGCGTCGTCGCCTTCAACACCGGCGACACCAAGCGCCAGAACGCCGCCCGGCAGTTCCTGTCCTTCTGGCTCGGCCAGGACTACCCCGCCTACATCAAGGCCAACAAGCTGGTCTCGGTGCAGCCGTCGGTGCCCAACCCCGACGGACTGCCGCAGACCGCCGTCGCCCAGGCCGAGGCGCTCTCCACGGCCACCGGAGTCTTCCAGGTCAAGGCGCTCACCGCGCCCGACATGCACCTCGCCCTCGCCGACATGATCTACGGCAAGAAGACCCCGAAGCAGGTCGCCCAGGCAGCCCAGGACCAGTTCGAGCAGGTTCTCAAGGCACGTGGCATCTCCGGCTTCTGACCGGCGCCCGCCCCCTCGCTCGATCCTTCCCCGGGCCGTCCGCCGACGGCGCGCCCGGGGACCGTACCGGAGGTTGAAAAGTGGCGAACACAGCCACCATCGGCGTCAGTGACGCCGAGCGTGCGAAGGGGCCCGACCGGTCCCCGCGTTCGGTCCGGCGGGACCGCCCCCGTCGCAGGGCCAACCAGCCATGGTGGTTCGCGGTGCCCGCACTCGCCGTGTTCGGCGTGTTCTTCCTGCTGCCGAACCTGCTGAACTTCGTCTACCCGTTCACCGACTGGTCGGCGTTCCACCCGCAGATCGGCTTCGTGGGCCTGGAGAACTTCTCCACGATCCTCCATGACGGGTCGATGCTCCGTGACATCCGGATCACCCTGGTGTACGCGGTCCTGGTGGCCGTCTTCCAGAACGGTTTCGGTCTCGGCCTCGCCCTGCTGCTGGAGCGTGACACCCGCTTCAACCGCTTCTTCCGTGCGGTGTTCTTCCTCCCCGTGCTGATCTCCGCCCTGGCCGTGGGCTACATCTTCCGGGCTCTGCTCGCCCAGGACGGAGCGCTCAACGGCGTGCTGTCCTCGCTGGCCGGACACCCCGTCGACACTCCTTGGCTGGGTTCCACCACCTGGACGATCGTCGTCGTCACGCTCATCCACGGCTGGAAGTGGATGGGTCTGGCCATGCTCATCTACCTGGCCGGCCTGAAGAGCATGCCTGACGACGTGCTGGAGGCCGCCCGGATCGACGGGGCCGGCGGCTGGCGCACCTTCTGGTCGATCCGGTTCCCGCTGCTGGCACCCGCGGTGACGTTCAACGTCACCACCGCGCTGATCGGCTCCATGAACACCTTCGACATCGTCCAGGCCACCACCGCGGGCGGTCCCGGCAGCGAGACCGAGGTGTTCAACATCTACATGTTCCGCATCTTCGGCCAAGGACTGTACGCACAGGCCTCCGCGATGAGCCTGATCCTCTTCCTCATCGTCGTCGTCCTCGCCGTGCCCGTCATCGTCGGACTGCGCCGCAGGGAGAACAACCAGTGACCACCGCCACCGCGTTCGCCCCTGCCCACCGACGGCCCTGGCGCTGGGTCCAGCCCGTCACCGTCCTGCTCATCGCCGCCGTCACCATCGGCATCCCCCTGTGGCTGGTCGCGGTGACCTCGGTCAAGCCACAGGCCGAGGCCATCAAGCCCAACCTCGCCCTGCCCCACCACGCCCAGGCCGCCGACAACTACCAGCAGACCTTCGACCAGGGGAAGATCGTCCAGGGCTTCGTCAACAGCCTGCTGGTCGTGGCCCCCTCGGTCGTCCTCGTCCTGCTCCTCGGGGCCGGCGCCGCCTGGGTGTTCGCCCGCCGCAAGGGAAAGCTGGTCAACGCCCTCTACGCGCTGAGCATCAGCGGACTGCTGCTGCCTCCCGCCGTGATCACCATCGTCATGGAACTGCGCCAGCTGGGCCTGGCCGGCACCCGGCCCGGAATGATCGGCGTCTACGCCGGGATGTACCTGTCCACGTCGATCTTCTTCATGACGGGTTTCATCCGCGCTCTGCCCGAGGAGTTGGAGGAGGCCGCGCGCATGGACGGCGCGGGCCCCGTACGGGTCTTCTGGCGCATCATCCTCCCGCTGCTGCGGCCGGTCATCGCCACCGCGACGATCATGGTGATGCTGTTCGCCTGGAGTGACATCTTCTACGCGTTCTTCGTCCTCGGCGGAGGAGAGAAGGCCACCCTGCCGCTCAACCTCTACCAGGTCGCCAGCGCCCAGCTCTACCTGAACAACTGGCACCTGATCTTCGCCTACGTCGTGATGATGAGCCTCCCCATGATCCTGGTCTTCGTCATCGCCCAGCGCCGCATCGTCTCCGGCATCACCAGCGGCGCCGTCAAGTAACCGTCCCGCGTTCCCCGCAGTACCCACAGACCCCCCGCAACGGTGCGGGGGAGGAGGGCAGTCATGCCTCGAACAGCTCGCAGACCCCGCATCTCCCGCAGCCTCCTGGGCGCGGTCGTGGTGAGCGCCACGCTCGTGGGCACGGCGCTGACCGTCCCGGTCGCGCAGGCAGCAACCCCACAGGTGACCGTCGATCTCGGTACCACCACCGGTGCCGTCATGCACGGTGCCAACGGCACGCTGTACGGCCTCAGTGACGACGGCGTCCCCGGCGACGAGCTCGTCGCCCCGCTGCACATGACCACCGTCATCCAGAAGCCGCAGGGCGGAACACAGCACCCCAACGGGGACGCGCTGACGGTCAAGACGGGCTACGACCGCAACGGCGGCGGCGAGGTCCACGTCTACATGCAGGACGCGTACACCAACTGGCCCTACGAGAACCTCGGCCTGAGCGACTACCTGTCCAAGGTCGAGAACATGGTCGGCGCGGTGGCCGAGCGCTCCGACGCGGACGATTTCGTGTGGGTGCCGTTCAACGAGCCCAACGGCAACTGGTACCCGGGCCTGGGGAGTTCCAACAGCACCACGTACGCGAGCGCGCTGGCCAGTTTCAAGAGCGACTGGACGGCCGTGTACAAGAAGATACGGTCGATCATCCCGGACGCCCGGATCGCGGGCCCCAACGAGACCCACTACGACGCCCGGCTCATGGGCGACTTCTACCCGTGGGCCAAGGCCAACGACGTCCTGCCGGACATCACCACCTGGCACGAACTGGACCCGGGCTCCCTGTCCGGCTTCGAGTCGCACCTCGCCGCCTACCGGACCATCGAGAAGAACGCCGGCATCTCGCCGCTGACGGTCAGCATCAACGAGTACGGCAACCGGCGCGACCAGTCCGTGCCGGGTCAGATGGTCCAGTGGCTGTCCATGTTCGAGCGCAACAAGGTCTACGCCAACCAGGCGTACTGGAACATCGCCGGCAACCTCAACGACAACGCCGCCCAGACCAACATCCCCAATGGCACCTGGTGGCTACTGCGTTGGTACGCGGGCCTGACCGGACAGACCGTCAAGCTCACCCCGCCGCAGCTCAACACCATCGACACCGTCCAGGGCATCGCCTCACTGGACACCCGCCGCAAGCAGGCGCAGGTGATTCTCGGCGGCACCTCCGGGTCCGTCGACACCGTGATCCGGCACGTCCCCTCGTCCTTCGGTCGCAAGGTGAACGTCACCGTGGAGCGCACCGGCTGGAGCGGCTACGAAGGCGCCGCCGCCGCACCGGGCGTGGTCTCCCGCACCAAGGCCACCGTCGCCTCGGACGGCAGCGTCACCGTGCCGCTCACCGGCCTGGACGCCATGTCGGCCTACCGCGTCACCGTCAACCCGGCCGGCACCGGATCGCCCACCGAGGCGAGCCTGCCCTGGTCCGCGTCGTACGAGGCGGAGAGCGCCACGATCACCGGCGGCACGGTCTACTCCCAGGGCTCGGTGACCAACCCCTACGGCTTCGCCACCTCCGGAACCAAGGACGTCGGCAGCCTGAACCAGTCGACCAGCAAGGTCGCCTTCAGCGTCAGCGTCCCGACCACGGGCACGTACGACCTCGATGTCTTCTACGGCAACCAGGCCGGAGCCCCGGCCACCCAGACCCTCACCGTGGACGACGGCCCGGCCCAGACCCTCACCTACGGCTCGACCCTGAACTGGACCTACCGCGCCACCGCCCGTGCCTCCGTCACGCTGACGGCCGGTACACACACCCTGACCCTGGCCAAGGGCACCAACGAGGTCACGCTCGACAAGATCGACCTCACCAGGTCCACCACCCCCGACACCGTCTACCCCGCCGTCTACGCCGACATCAGCGGATCCCCGGCGTACGACTACTCCGCCTCCGGTCTCAGTGGTGCCGGCGCCCTGAAGCTCGACAAGGGCGACAAGGCCGCCTTCGACGTCTACGCCCCGGCCGACGGCTACTACACCGTGCACGCCGACTACGCCTCCACCGGCAGCGCCACCCTCAGCCTGGACGGCGCCACCGCCGCCACCCTCCCCTCCACCAAGGGCAGACTCACCGACAAGAGCCTGCGGCTGTACCTGTCGGCGGGCAACAACCGCATCACCGCCGCCGTTTCGGGCAACACCTGCCTGACCCTGCGCGACCTGCGGGTCACCGGCGCGGTCGACACCTCGGGCGTCAGCACCTACCAGGCGGAGGACGCCACCCTCGCCGGAACCGCCGTCGTCACCTCGGACACGTGGGCCTCCGGCGGCAAGTACGTCGGCTACATCGGCAACGGCGCCGACAACACCCTCACCGTCAAGGTCAGTGCCGCGAGCGCCGGGCGGTACGTCATGAACGTTCGCTACGCCAACAACCAGGTCGCGGGCTCCGGGAACTACAACACCAACGTCGTCTCCCGTGCCACGCAGATCAACGTCAACGGCACCTCCCAGACCGTCATGTTCCGCAACAACTACAGCTGGAACAACTACTGGGACCTGCCCGTCCCCGTGACCCTGAAGGCGGGCACCAACACCATCACCTTCGGCAACCCCAGCGCCTACGCCCCCAACATCGACCGCGTCACCGTCGCACCGCTCACCGGCTGACGACCCGACTCCGACGGGGCCCGGCGTGACGGCCCGGCCCCGTCGGCGATGGGCCGACTCACCAACATCGCGCTCGCCTGTGCCCTGGACCCGGCTCTCATGCGGACGGTCGGCCAGGTGCTCTGGACGGGCGGCGCCATCGACGTCCGCCTCACCGAGACCGAGCTGGAGCAACAGCGCCACAACGCACACCCGGCCGTCCGGCAGGCGTGCGCGGTGACCCCGTACTACATGGACTTCTACGAGTCGATCCTCGGCGTACGCGAGTGCGCCATGCACTGCGGACTCCTGCTCGGCCTGGCCATGGACCCCACCCTCGTGCGCGAGGCCCGGCACCTGCCCGTCGCCGTCGAACTCGGCGGAAAGCACACGCGCGGCATGATGGTGGTCGACCGACGGACCGCCCGTCACGGAGGACAAGACACTCCGCAGGCTCATCCTCGATGTCGACGGAGACCGCTTCAAGCGTCAGCTCCTCCAGGCGCTCGCTGATGGTGACCCGGCCCGGCGGTGACCCTGTCCGACAGCGCCGGTGGTTTCTCCTCTGGTCCACCCCGCACAGCCCGTCGAGTCCGGTTGGTGGGCCTCTGTCCACCGCTCTGCTCTCCAGGTAGGGGCTGTCGGCCGGAGTTCGGCCGTGTCGAGTGCCATCTACTACCCGCTGGACCAGGACAAGCCGGTCAACCACTGGCACTGGCCGGCCTGTGACGATGTCCACTGCCGGACAGTCACCGCAGCACCGCGTCCTGAGCCCGGCCGCGTCCGCTTCGGGGCCCCGTGGAAAGGGATACGGTCCAGCTGACCGGACGTCCGGAACACCGAGCAGAAACCACGTCTCGCACGGAATGGACAGCCATGCGCATCGTCATCATCGGCGGCAGCGGACACATCGGAACCTTCCTCGTCCCCCGCCTGGTGCGGGCCGGCCACGAGGTGATCAACATCAGCCGCGGCACCCGTACCGCCTACGCCGAGGCTCCCGAATGGCAGCAGGTACGACAGGTCGTCGCCGACCGGGAGCAGGAGGACAGCGCTGGCACCTTCGGCGACCGGGTGGCCGCACTGAACCCGGCGATCGTCGTCGACCTGGTCTGCTTCACCCTGGATTCGGCCACCGCCCTGGTCGAGCGGCTGCGGGGCGAGGTCGGGCACCTGCTGCACTGCGGCACCCTGTGGCGCTACGGCCCCAGCGACAAGCTGCCGATCTCCGAGACCACGGGCACCCCGCCGGTGGGGGAGTACGGCGTCCACAAGGACCGGATCGCGCGGATGCTGAAGGAGGAGACCGCGTCCGGTGGCCTGGTGACGACGTCACTGCACCCCGGGCACATCGTCGGCCCCGGCTGGCAGCCGATCAATCCGGTGGGCAACCTCGACCCCGCCGTCTGGTACGCCCTCTCGGCCGGGCTGCCGCTGCGGATCCCCGGCATCGGCGTCGAGATGATGCACCATGTGCACGCGGATGACGTCGCCCAGGCCTTCGAGCGGGCCATCGAGCACCGCGAGGCGGCCGCGGGCGAGGACTTCAACGTCGTAGCCCCCACCGCCCTGAACGTCCGCGGGTTCGCCGACATCGCGGCCGGCTGGTTCGGGCAGACCGCCACGCTGGAGCCCGTCACGTGGGAAGAGTTCCGCCAGGGGACAAGCGGGGAACACGCCGACAACAGCTGGGAGCATCTCTGGCGCAGCCACTGCCTCACCATCGAGAAGGCCAGACTGCGCCTCGGCTTCGCGCCCCGGTACGAACCGGAAGCGGCTGTCCTGGAATCCGTGAGGTGGCTGATCGACCACGGTGACCTGCGAGTGGCCAACCCACTGATCATCTGACGGGAATCGCCATGCGCGGAGCTTCATGTGACGCCGCTCGGGTGTGATACCGCGGCGAACCAGGGCCGGCAGTTCGGGATCCTCGTGGGCACGGGAAGGATGCGGTGCAGCGACGAGGGCAGGATTCGATGGGAACTCACCGGCCGTCGGCAGATCGGCGCTCCCGACCTCCTCGCCTCCCAGCGTGAGCGCGTGATTCGCGACAGGGCGGGTGCAGAGGTGTACCAGCGGGCCTACGCGGAGGGGCGCGCCATGCCGTACGAAGAGGCCATGGCCTACGCGACGGACGGTACCGACGGCTGGGCGGCGCGGCTACTGACGGACTGATCGCCGAAGGGGCGGCGGAGCGCGGTGTGTGTCGGCTGTCCCCGGCGACCCAACCCGACAGGCGGGTACGGCAGCAGACCGTACCCGCCTGTTCCAGAACCCGCTGGGCGGAAGGCTCAGCACCAGTCGGTGTAGAGACCGAAGTGGGTGATCTTGTCGTTGTAAGGGGTTGCAGACCCCCGTCGAGGGGTTGTAGCTCGGGTTGATCATGAACCGGTTGTACGCGAAGGTGATGGTGCGCGTGTTGATCAGGGTTCCGGTCACTTGCGCGGTCATCCGGTAGACGCGGACTCCCATGATCGCCTCACGCGGAATCCGATGGATGTAGGCCCACTCGTCCTGCACCGCGTACTGGTTGTAGACGTTGGCGTTTCCGCGGACCTGGGTGGGCAGGTAGAGCGCGTTCCTGGCGGCCGGCGCTTTCGAGGTTGCGCATTCCCTGGCTCAGGGCGAATGGCTCGGTGATGTTGAGTGTGCCGCTCGTCGAGATGTAGTTGCTGTTTCCGGCCCGGTCCCCTTGGACGTGCTGGATGTTGTTGTTGCCGCCCCGTGACATGAATCCGTTGCTGAAGATCTCGTACGGGCTGCGCGAGTCACCCCGAAACGTCATGCTCGGCAGAAGGTTCACGTTGCGCAGGTTCGAGAAGGGAAATGGCTGTTGTCCTGACGAGGAGCCTCCGTTGCAGCTCTGCCCTGCGGCCTCGGCCTTCGTGGTTCCCAGGGGGAACTGGAGGAACGCGAGGGCGAAGAGGGCCGCGAGGAGTATCAGGACGACTGGTTTTCTGATGGCTCGATGCCTTGTTGCGCGTGGTCAGGGGTTGCCGAACGGGATCACTCAGGACGGCCAACACTGCGGGCGCAGTGGGTCCCCCGGGAACCGGTAGTTCTACGGATGTCAGTACCTGAATCCCGAGTCACGATCTCTCAGCGCAGGAACGCAGCTGGGGCAGTGGCCAACGCCGGCGGTTGAAGCGGGTGCTCCGGATCGCCAACCGGTCGGCACGTCCCGATCGGCATCGACACGGGCATCCGTGTGCTGCGCCCCAGCTTTCTGTGCAGAGGTGGGAAGTGCGCCGTCGTTGACCCTGCGCGTGCCCGCCACGAGCCGGTTGTCTGGCAAGGCTGGTGCGATCCGTCCCGGCCCGGGGCCCGGCGGCATGCGGTGAGCTGATCCGGCTGGGGCTACGTCGCGTTCGTCCTCGACGCGTGCTCGCGGATGATCGGTGATCGCGGCAGTCAATACGTGTCCATCCGCTACAGCGAACGGCTGATGGACGTCGCCGCGGCCGCGTCGGTGGGCTCCGTCGCAGACTCCTGCACCAAGGCCCCTGGCGGGATGCTGACCAGGTCGAACACGTCGTCGTGCAATCGCTGCGAAACTCGGGGCAGCTCACTCCGTCGGCCGATCCGGTCCGAGATCGGGCCCCACACCAGCGAATCCCGGGATCATGCCCGGCGCGACGGCCGACAGAGCCCAGCCGACCCGGCCCTGGCCGATGTGGAAGGCGCTGCCGAGGCTGTCGGCCACGTAGACCAGGGCCAGCTGCTCCCACGACTCGATCACGAACGCGATGAACAGGACGGAGGCGGCGAGGACGTGTGCCCTGCCGATGGGCATCCGAGTGTAAGCATCGGCCCATGTGGGAGCCGGCCCCGCAGTGGTTCCGCGCACAGTAGAGAGCAACCGCCGACCACACTGTGCGGCGAGCACAGCCGTAAGGGCACAAGATGTGCAGGCGGCTTCGGTCAGCCCGGCGGCACGGACCGGATCCCGAGGTCCGGTGCAGACCGTACGGGTCGGCGGTGGGTGCGGTTCCCGGTGGAGCCTACGGACGCAGCGCATGCAGCGCGGCCGCCGACGCCGGGGGAGTGTGCGTCGACGGCCGCGGTTGGGGGAACGGCGTCAGAAGGCGACGTTCGGGTTGAAGCTGGGGATGGGGTTGCCGAGGTCCTTGTTCACGCTCGCCCGCGCCCGGTCCAGGGTGGTCTTGAAGTGGTTGTCCCTGTCCTGGATGGGGAAGTTGGCGCCGAAGTTCAGGCCCTCCTCGATCCAGTTGCTGTTCCACAGCGCGTCGAACGCCGTGCGATTGCTCTGCTTGAGCTTGTCGATGGCGACGAGGGCCGGCCGGTCCCAGACGCCCTTGACGGCCTCCGGCTGTTCACCGCTCTTGGCGAAGCGGAGGGCGTGCGTCTCGAACCCGTCGAGGTGGTAGACGATGTGGGCGCGGTTGCCCGAGTGCTCGATCGAGTTCAACGACTTGCTGCTGTATCCGCCGTGCGCCGAGACGGAGATGTACGACGGCGCCTCCTGCCCACGCTTCTGCCAGGCCACGACGGCCTCCCAGTCGTGCTTGTGGCCACCGATCGGGCCTTGGTCCTTCTCGAAGTAGAGGGCGTAGGCGTACGCGCACCAGTTCGCGTCGCAGGCGGACCGGACGTAGGTGTTGGCCCGGCCGATGTACCGGCAGTCGCCCCCGGGGTCCCCGACGGTCCGCAGGCCGCCGTTGAGATGCCCGTTCTTGTCGACGGCGGAGGAGGGGTAGCAGCCGTCGTGGTCGTAGTCGAACAACGGCTGGTACTTCTCCTGGAACGCGGAGGCCTGGAACGGCAGCGGGTCGGGGGCCGCGGCGAACGCGCTGCCCGACAGGCCGGCGGTCAGGGCCGCGACGCTGCCCGTGATCACGGCGGCCCTGCGGAGCCGGGACTGCCTCGCGGTCTTGAGTGTCTGGGACATGTGGATGCTCTCCGGTTCGTGCGGTGGGAGGTGGCGCCACGCCGGACTGCGGCGGGCTGAGACCGACACTGGTGGTCGAAGGGTTGTCCGGCACGTCCTTTCATCAGGACAAACAAACTTTCTGCACGACGTGCTGGGTCCGGGGCGCCGTGGGCGTGTCGTCCATCTCACGTCTGCGGATGCTTCATCCCAGACCGGGTGAAACGTATGTTGAGCGCTCTTGAGTGTCGTTTTCATTAGCCGTGGAAGCAGGTGCACCGTGGGACGTCCCGAGCGACCGCTGGACCCCGAGGCCGGCCCCGTCCAGCGCTTCGCCCACGAGCTACGGGAACTGCGCCGGGCCGCGGGTTGTCCGTCGTACCGCTCCATGTCGGTGATTGCCGGGTTCTCGGTGACGACGCTGGCGCATGCCGCCGGCGGGGAGCGGCTGCCGTCACTTGCCGTGGTCCAGGGGTACGTCCGGGCCTGTGAGGGCGACCCGGGGGAGTGGGAGCCGCGGTGGAAGGACGCCGAGGCGGAGGTCGACCGGGTGGGCAGAGAGGATCCGGAGGGCGTCGCGTCGCCGTACCGGGGACTGGCCCGCTTCGAGCCGGGCGACCAAGCGTTGTTCTTCGGCCGGGACCGGATGATCGACCGGTTGCGGCGGCTGGTGTGCGACCAGCGGCTCGTCGTGCTGTTCGGGCCGTCCGGCAGCGGCAAGTCCTCGCTGCTGCGAGCCGGGCTCATCCCCCGTCTGCGGGAGGAGATGGAACGGCGTGACTGCCCGTCGGTGCTGCGGGTGCTCACCCCCGGAGCGCGGCCCGTTACCGCGTACGAGCACCTGCTGACGCCCGCGCCCGGTGAGCCGGAGAGCTGGGTGGTCGTCGACCAGTTCGAGGAGATATTCACCCTCTGCCGGGAGTCGCGGGAGCGCTCCCACTTCATCGACCTGCTGCTGTCCGCCTGCGATCCGGACAGTCGGCTTCGGGTCCTGATCGCCGTACGGGCCGACTTCTACGCCCGCTGCGCCGAGCACAGAGGGCTCGCGGACGCCCTGGACGAAGCCGGGCTGCTGCTCGGCCCGATGACGGCGGACGAACTGAGGGACGCCATCGTCAAGCCCGCGCAGTCGGTCGGACACCTGGTCGAGCGGGAACTGACCGCGCAGCTCGTCGACGACGTCCTCAACGAGCCGGGCGGACTGCCGATGCTCTCCCACGTCCTGCTGGAGACCTGGCGCCGACGCAGGGCCCGCACTCTGACACTGGACGCGTACCAGGCGGCCGGCGGAGTGCGCGGCGCGATCGGGGCGAGCGCGGAGGTGGCGTACCTGCGGCTGTCCCCGGCGCAGGCGCGCACCGCCCGTCGCCTGCTGATGCGCATGGTGGAGCCGGGGCAGGGCACCCACGACACCCGACGGCCCCTGAGCAGGGCCGACCTGAACGAGTTCGCTGACCCAGAGGCACCGGCGGTGGTCGAGCGTCTGGCCCGCGCCCGACTGCTGGCCATGGACGAGGACGGCGTACACCTCGCCCATGAGGCACTCATCACCGGCTGGCCGCGGCTGCACGGGTGGATAGAGGAGGACCGGGAGCGCCTGCGTCACCACCGTCGACTGACCGAGGCGGCCCACACCTGGCTGGAGCACGACCGCGACCCTGGCGACCTGTACCGGGGCGGCGCCCTGGAGCGGATGGAGGAGCACTTTCCCGACTTTCGGACCGAGCCCGCCCTGACCGCGGCGGAGCGGGCCTTCCTCATCGCCGCCGTCGACGCTCGCCAGGCGGAGGACACGGCTCGCATCCGCTCCAGACAGCGGGGCCGAATGCTGGTGAGCGCGCTGTCAGGGGTCCTCGCAGTGGCACTGATGGTCGCTCTGGTCGCGGTACGGCAGCACGGGGACAACACACGGCAGCGCACCGAGAACGCCGCCCGCCGGATCGCGGCCGTCGCCGACGGACTGCGCACCACCGACCCGCGAGCCGCCCTCCTGCTCGGCGCCGCCGCCTGGAAGATCGCCCCGCTGCCCGAGACCCGGCGCTCCCTGCTCGGATCTGTCGCCCAGACGGAATCCGACACCTTCACCGACCCCTCCCCTGGGTACGCCTCCCAGCGTTTCCTCGTCGATTCCGGCCGTGCCCTGCTGACCGTTGACAACGATGTCTGGCAGCGCTGGGACGTTGCCACGCACCGTCGTACCGGCCGGGGCCCGCTCCCACCGGGCCGAGTGCAGGCGGTCGGACGGGACGGCCGGCTGCTCGCGATCTCGCAGGCCGCGGGAGGCATACGGCTGTGGGACATGGCCACCGGTCGGTGGGCCGAGGCCCGCCCGGACCCCTCCATGCCGGATGTCGGCATCGGCGCGAGCGGCCGGAGCTACCTGGAGGGCGGTACCGGCGACCCCCACGTCCGGATCCGCTCGGTCTCGGACAACCGACTCCTCTACGAGACCCACCGGACCGACCGGGTCAGGGTGGCAGCGAGCCCGGACGACCACCTGGTGGCGCTGTGCCCGCCGGGTGACGCCCCGCAGGTGTGGGACATCGTTCGCCACCGAAGGCTGCCCGGTGCGTGGGACAGGGCCGGTCGGATCTGCGGCGACCGCTCGGCGCTGGGCTTCGGCACGGCCACCCGGTTCGCGACCGTCTCCGGACACGGCGTCGACGTCTGGGACACACGGTCGCGACGCCACGTGGCCGAAGTGCGCACCACGGTCGCGGGATACGTCTCGATCAGTGCGGACGGCGGGTTTCTGGCGACGGCCGACGCCGCCGAGATCCAGATCTGGCGGCTGTCCGATCCGGGCACCCCGGTGTTCCGTCACTCGTTGAACAACCAGCGCCTCCACGACTGTCTCGCCTGGGACCCCTCCCGTCGCTTCCTGCGCTAAATGGAGGGGGGCACGGTCCACACGCTCGACCTGTCGGCCGCCACGACATCGGCCTGGCGGGCGTCGCCACTGGCGGGCGTGTGGCTGAGCCCCGACGGCCGGGTCCTGGCCACCGCCTCGCGCACGGGGTCTTCGTATCGTCTCGAACTGCGCGACACGCGGGACGGCCGCCTGCTGCGGAGCCCGCCGGCTTTGCCGCTACCGGTCTCCCGGGACCCTGACCGTCCGGTCGTACCGCAGCAGACGAAACCGCTGCTGGCCTTCAGCCCCGACGGGAAGACGCTCGCGTACGGCGTGTCGACACCGGGACACTCGGTGTCTCCACTGCGCGTCACGATCTGGGACTTGGCACGCGGAGGCCACGAGCGCACGGCCCTGGATCTGTCGCGGTCGCAATCCGGTGCGGCGGTGATCGCCCTGGCACTCTCCTCGGACGGTCGTGACCTCTACACCACCCGTACACCGGCGAGCGGTGAACTGAGCAACGAGTCCTGGGACCTGACGACCGGCCGTCGTCTGCACACCACCACCGACACCCGACTGGCCAGCGTTCACATGGCGGTCAGGCCAGGAGGAGAGCTGGTGGTCGGTGACAACCGGGTGGCCCGTGCGTACGGCAGCGAAACGAAGGCGCAGGACCTCGTCCAGGGAGACATGGTCAGCGCGGTCGCCTTCAGCCCCGACGGCCACATACTGGCGGCGGGCGACCCGACGGGCCGGGTGGCCCTGTGGGACGGGGATGTGAGCCACCGGGCAGGTGTCCTGCGCAACCTCTTCCCGGCTCCCCTCGGCGCATCCCCCGAAGCGGTCCGGTCCCTGGCCTTCAGCCCCGACGGCCACACCCTCGCGGTCGGCGGCGACGCCGGTACGCTCCAACTCTGGGACACAGCGACCCAACAGCCCCTCGGCGGACCGCTTGCGACACCCGGCGAGAGCATCGACACCCTCGCCTTCAGCACGGACAACCGGACTCTCTACGCCGGCGGGCTGCACGTACCGCTGCACCAGTACGCGGTGGACACGGGCCGGTCGGTGTCCCGGGTCTGCGTCCGGGCTCAAGGAAAGGACCTGACGGAGGCTCAGTGGCGGGCATATCTGCCGGAGGTCGGCTACCGCAGGGTGTGCACCTGAGGCCCGTCGGCCTGGACCGCAGCTGATGGTCTGTGCCACGCGACCAGCCTGGACGCCCACGGCCCGAGGCCGACGCCGTGCACGGCGTCGATGGTCAGGCGTCGCCGGGCGTGTGGAGGAGGGCGGAAACATCGGGGCACAGTGGCGCCGACCGGGATGGTGGCGGTCACGGTGTCGGTGGCCGTGTCGATCACCGACCCGTCGTCGCTGTTGTAGCGGGGGAGGGCGTAGGCGTAGACCCCTGATGGCACGGCTGCTGCCTGGCCGACCGGGATTGCCACGACCGTCGATGCCGCCATCGCCATGGACAACAGCAGCCGCACCACGTGCTGGCCGGACCGTCTGCCAGACATCTTCTCTCCAGTCGGTCACTGCCCGCGGAGCCCGTCGTCATCCCGCCCTTTGGCGCACGGTCCTGGCTTCGGTCCATGGCGAATGGTCCCTTCACGTCGAAATGATGCGGTCGCCTCGCCCAACACCACACGCCAACGCCCGCTGGGTACACAGGCACCCCCAGACGATCACCCCTGTGAGCGGCCGCCACCCGACCTGCTCCAGGCGCGTGGCCCGGGCACCCGGTACGCAGTTCCATCAGAGCCGACGGCTGCCTTGAGGGCTGCTTGGCTTCTCGACTTCGCCCACGTCCGGGTGAGTTTGCGGCCCTCGACACTGATGGCGGGTCAGCATGGCCCCCTTCGGGTCTCCGCCTGCCTGAGGCCTCCCGCAGAAAGGGCTGTCCGTGAAACGTCGCCGTACCCTTGCCGCGGCTGCGACTGCCGCGCTGGCACTGCTGAGCCTGCCGGTCACATCGGCGGCCGATGCCACGGCCGTCGGGAAGGCCCGCGGCTACATCGTGGTGCTCAAGGACTCGGTGAAGAACCCGTCCGCCGCGGCCGGCCAACAGCTGAAGAGGACCGGCGGGAACCCCACCGCTGTGTACACGCACGCCGTCAACGGCTATGCGGCGACCCTGACACCAGGCCAGGCCGCCGCCCTGGCCACGGACCCTCAGGTGCGTTTCGTCTCCCCGCAGCGCACCTACAAGACCTCCCCGCCCCGCCTGCCGGCGCCCAACCCGGACTGTCGGATCTCGCCCACCGGCCGACAGTGCCAGCCGGTTTTCGCGGACCGGATCCGTGCTGACCGCTCCTCCACCCGCTCCGGCGACGGCACCGGATCCGTCGACGTCAACGTGGCCGTCCTCGATGACGGAATCGCCGGCGACGTGCCCGACCTCAACGTCCGCGGCGGAGTGGACTGCCTCACCGGGAGCCCCGTCGTTCCGGGCGACAGCCTGGTGGCCGCCGGCGGCCACGGCACCATGGCCGCCGGCATCATCGGCGCCCGCGACGACAGCCAGGGCTTGGTCGGCGTGGCGCCCGGAACCCCGCTGTGGGCGGTCAGAGTGTCGACCGACGACGAGGGCTTCATCTCGGACGCGGCCTTGATGTGCGGGTTCGACTGGGTGCTTGCCACCCGCGGCGACACCGACCCCGGCAACGACATCGCCGTGGCCAACATGAGTTTCGGGAGCTTCCAGACCAGCCCGCCCGCGGATCTGGATGACCGACAGTGCGGAACGGCGAACCAGGACGCCATTCACCTGGCCGTGTGCAACCTGAAGGCCGCCGGCGTCACCAGCGTGGCCTCAGCGGGCAATGACTCCAACGATCTGGCGCTCAGCGCACCCGCCGCCTACGACGAAGTCGTCGCCGTGACCGCGATGGCCGACTTCGACGGCAGGCCCGGGGCCAGGGTCGCACCCGTGTGCTACGGGTCGGACTACGGCTTGTACGGGCACGTGGACGACCAAGCAAGCCTGGAGTTCAGCAACTTCGCCCGCTCGGCCACCGACCGCCGCCACACGGTCGCCGCCCCCGGCGTATGTGTGGAGAGCAACTACCCCCTTCCCGCCCACCACGCCGTCGGTGACGGCACCAGCTTCTCCGCACCCGCCGTCTCCGGCGTGCTCGCCCTGTGTATCCACACCCACCGATGCCAGGACTCCAGCCCTTCCCACAACCTGAAGACCCTCGTCCGCGACGCCCGCGCCTACAACCGGCACCACCGCGGCTACGGCTACTTCGGCGACCCCCGGCATCCCCTGCCCGACCGCTACTACGGAGACCTCATCGCCGCAGATCGCTACTGAGCGTCCCCTGTCGTTCCAGCGGGCGCCCACCCCGGTCATCCTTGTCCGGCGGTACGGGACGCCAACGTCGAAGGTGCACGGGCATCACCGCAGGACAACTTGCAGACGTCATCTCGACCTCCGGACCAGACCAGCGTCATCAGCTGCTGCGCATGGCCGCCGGGCAGTTGGCCTGACGGCATCCTGCGCGACGTGCTGACCGCCCGCACGAAGAGGGCCGATCCCCTCGCGGTCCGGAGACCAACTTCCTGGCCCTGGCCCCCAGGTGAGGAGCGGCCATGCCCGCCTGCCGGGTTCGATTCGGGAACTGCTGGAAGTCGTCAGGGTCGGAAACACGTGCCGTCGGCGGCGGTCATGATGTTCCCTATCGAGGCCCATTTCGCGCAGCTTGGTGCTCCGTCCCGTCAGGTCACCGGCTTCTCTCCGCCGGGTGAACAAGTCGAGCCCGGCAAGGAGTTGTGGGAATCGAGTGCGTCGTTCGTGGCGGGGACCACGGCGATGCGCGGAGCGGGCCTGGTGTCGCCGAGTGCGTACAGCCGCGTACGGATCTCGTCGGCCGCCGTGGGATCGGTGCGGGCGAAGAGCTGCACCGCGCGCTCCCAGACCGTACGGGCCGCCCCGGTGTCGCCGGTCGCGAGGTAGGTGTCGCCGAGGTGGCGCAGGGTGCCGGCCTCGTTGAAGGTGTCGCCGACCTCGCGGTAGAGCCGCAGCGCGCACTGGTAGCAGGCCACGGCCCGTTCGTGCTGGCCCAGATGGTGACGGGTGATGCCGAGGCTGTCCCAGGCGCCGGCCTCGCCGTAGCGGTTGACGCCGTGTTCGGTGCCACAGTCGGCGAGGCGGGCGAGGGCCTCCTCGAAGTAGGCGGCGGCCCGAAGGTGGTCGCCGCGCAGGACATGGGTCCAGCCCAGGGCGTGCAGCGCGCTCGTCGCCGCGACGTGGTCGCCGACGGCCCGGTAGAGGGCGAGCGCCCGCCCGGCCGCGTCGAGCGCCTCGGTGTGACGGTTCAGCCGGTCCAGCAGCCAGCCGTGGCTGCGGTGGGCGTGCGCGAGGCCGAGCCCGTCGCCGAGCTCGGCGAACAGGTCGAGGGACAGCCGGATGTGGGCCTGGGCGTCGTCGTACCGTTCGAGCCGGGCACTGGCACGGGCGAGCCCGCGGTGCAGATGGGCCCGCGCGGTGGCGTGTCCCTCACGGATCGCGGTGTCGAGACCGGCGCGTTGCAGCGCGGCGGAGTCGTGCCAGTGGCCCTGCCGGTCGTGGAAGCGTTCCAGCATCCAGGCGAACCGCCAGACGTGGCCGTCGCACCCCGACTGGACGGCCAGCGCCACGACCTCGCGCAGCACCTGGCGTTCGGCCGTGAACCAGCCGAGGGCCTGCCGGTCGTCCTCGAACGCCTCGGACCCCGCGCCGGGCGCGGCCTCGTCCAGCGGACACGTCGTCCACCAGGGTGAGAACCTGCGGCCGGCGGCGTGCGCGGTGTGCAGATAGTGGTCCAGGAGCCGGCGCACGGCCGAGTCCCTCTCCTCGGCGCGGTCATGGACCTCGGTGAGCTCCATCGCGTACGTCCGCAGCAGGTCGTGGCAGCTGTACCGGCCGGGCACGTGCTCGGTGAGCAGATGGGCCCTGGTGAGTTCGACGAGCAGCGGGCGCACTGCCGCCGGGGCGATCCCGGCGACCGCCCCGGCGGCGGGCGCGGCGACGTCCGGGCCGGGGTGCAGGGACAGCAGCCGTAGCAACCGGGCCGCGTCCGGGCTCAGCGCGCGGTACGACCACGAGAACACCGCCCGTACGTCGCTGGTCGGGTCCGGGTCCGCGAAGGCGTCGAGACTGCCGTGTGCCTCGGCCAGCTCGGCCGCGATCGAGGCGAGCGGAAAGCCGGGGTGTGCGGCGGCCCGCGTGGCGACCACGGCCAGCGCCAGCGGCAGCCCCGCGCAGCGGGCGATGATCTCCGCCACGGCCTTCGGCTCCGCCGACACGCGCTCCGCGCCGAGCCGCCGGGCCAGCGACTCCCGGGCCTCCGGCGGCTGCAACTGCGCCAGCACCACCGGCCGGGCCGCTTCGACGGTGACCAGCCCGGAGAGCCGGTCCCGGCTGGTGACGACGACGAGACAGCCGGCGCTGCCCGGCAGCAGGGGCCTGACCTGCTCGGCGTCTCGCGCGTTGTCCAGCACGATCAGCACCCGGCGTCCGGCCAGCAGGCTCCGGTAGAGGGCCGCCTGCGCGGCGGCGCCGGCCGGTATCCGCTGCGGTGGCACACCGAGCGCCTCCAGGAAGTCGCGCAGGACAGCGCCCGGGTCCGTGGCGGTGCCGCCCGGGTCGAAGCCGCGCAGGTTCACGTACAGCTGCCCGTCCGGGAATCGGTGGGCGATCCGGTGGGCCCAGCGCACGGCCATCGTGGTCTTGCCGATGCCGCCCATCCCGCTGATCACGGCGATCCGGGTGACCGGCGCCGCGTCCCCCGACAGATCGACCACCTGGGCGAGTTCGGCCCGGCGGCCCGCGAACGTGCCGAGGTCGGAGGGAAGTTGGGCCGGGCGTACGAGGGGGGTCGTCGGGGACGGCGACTGGCGGGCCGAACTCGCCCAGGTGGTCGATCTGTCGGGGGA
>NZ_JABERD010000091.1 GCF_013044505.1 Streptomyces sp. S3(2020)
CTGGTGTTGTGTGGTTTTGTGTTTTGAAGGAGAAGAGGGCATACGAGCTGCTCAGGAGGCTCGTGGGCTCGGAGATGTGGATAAGGGACAGGGGGGGGTGTGGGGGTGCGGATCGTCGGCGGCCGTGACACACCTCCGCCGCTCCCTACCGGCGACGGCGGACTCGAACCGCAACCGCCGCTCATCCACGGGACGGCACACGACGGGAGGCCACAGGCACGCGCCGCGCCGGGTACCTGCTCCGGCGTTCGGCCTGCTCAGAACGTCGACCCGGTCCTGGCCGCCGCGGTCGGGTGGATCGTCCTCTCGACGTCGGACAGGTGCTCGGTCGGCCTGAACGGGCCGTCGTCGCGCCGAACGCGCTGAGCATCGGCACGTCCCGGCCGAAGGCCCAGGGCGCCCCAGGACCGCCCTCGCGCGTGCCCCCATGGCCTCAAGGGCGTCGGACCCCGACAGTGTCACCGTCGGTGCTCAGCTTCACGCGCGAGGAGGAACCCTCGATACCGACGCCCGATCCGCAGGACGCCCCTAGCCGCCGAGCCAGTAACCGAACCCCCGACGCGTGTGGATCAGCGAGGGCCCCTCCTCGTCCACCTTGTGCCGCAGTCGGGAGACGAGCTTCTCGATCGCCTGGTGTCCCCGGAACTCCCCCCACACATGCCGGCTGATCTGCTCCTTCGACAGCACGCGCCCCGCGTTGGCGAGGAGATGGCGCAGCAGCCGGTACTCGGCGGGCGTGAGGTCGAGCGGCCGGGACCCCCGGCGGGCGCGGCACGTCGTGTCGTCCAGGACCAGATCGCCGTATCCGGGCATCCCGGCATACCGCCCGGGACATCGGCGGCGCAGGAGCACCTGCGCCCGGGCCAGTACCTCGGCGACGCGTACGGGTTTGATGACGTAGTCCTCCTCGCCCAGGCCGAGTTCGGGCAGCAGCCGGTGCAGGGAGTCGCAGGAGGCCAGGAAGAGCAGTGGGGGCCGGTCCGCGGGGGCCATCCGGCGGCCCCGGGCGAGGTCCGGCAGGTCGGGCAGCGTGGCGTCGAGGACCACCAGGTCGAACCGCTGCCGGGTGAGCCGTGCCATGCCCTCGGCGCCGCTGTCCGCGGTGCCGACCCGGTAGCCGGCCAACTCCAGGGTGGTGGTGAGCAGTTCGGCGTCGCCGGGGTCGCCCACGACGACCAGGACGTGCTGTCCGTCGCCGCGGGGCGGTGACGGTTTCTCCAGGAGATGCGCGTACATGGCACGACCAATCGTGGGGTCCGGGCGGCGGTACGGTCAGACGGAGAGCGCGGGGTCGACACGGTCCTCGGCATGGCCGGCGAAGTCGTCGACGAGCCGGTGGAAGAGGGCGGCCAGCTGTCTCAGGTCGTCGTCGGACCAGTCACCCAGGGCCTGTTCGAGGTAGCGGCGGCCGACCTCGCGGACCCGGCCGACCGCGGCCAGGCCCGCGTCGGTGAGCTGGACACGCTGGGCCCGGCGGTCGTCCGGGTCCGCGACCCGGATCACATACCCGCCGCGCTCCAACTGCCGCAGCTGACGGGTGACATGGGAGGCCTCGACGGAGAGCCGGACCGCCAGCACCCCGGGGCGCAGCGGCTCGCTCTCCGCGATGTGCCGCAGGATCGCGACCGCCGCGCGGTCGAGCGGCACCCCGGCCATCGCCATGAGTCGCTCGTGGCGTCGGCTCCGCCCGGCCAGGTAGGTGACCCGGCTGAGGACCCGCTCTATCTCTGCCAGGGTCGCGGAGGCCGGCGCTTCTGCGGTCATGGCACCACCCTAGAGGTACTTGCCTAACTTAAGCAATATGAAGTTGGTTGCTTGACTTAAGTAATGCAACTGTGCTTGCCTAACTCAAGTAAACCGGTCCGCGTCGGTCGGAGGTGCTCGACCACCCCTGACCACGCACCCCCGGACCGGGGCCGCATTGAGCGGATGCGGCCCCTCGCGCCCGACCCGTGGGGACGGGGTACGGCGCGGTCATCGGGCCCGGCGGCCGGGCAACTCCCCCCGCCCGCCGCCGGCCCCGGTGACATCCACGACTCCGGTCGGGTCACCCTTGCGCCCCGCCCGTCAGGACTCGCCCGAGTCCGGCAACACCTCTTGGCAGTACCTCCAGAAAGCGAGACTCTCCATGGCCACGATGAAGTCCGTCCTCACCGCCAAGGACAAGGTCGACGTGCGGGACGTCGAGCGCCCCGCCCCCGGTCCCGCGGACGCGCTCGTCAGGATCCGCGCCTGCGGGATCTGCGGCACCGACACCTTCTTCCTGCATCTCGGCGGCATGCCGGCCGGTGCCGACGGCTCGATGCGGGCGATCCCCCTGGGCCACGAGCCCGCCGGTGAGATCGTCGAGGTCGGCGCCGAGGTCACCGACGTCAAGGTCGGTGACCGGGTCGTGGTGAACCCGCAGGGCGTGCCCTCCGGGATCATCGGCTGCGGCGGCGCGCACGGTGCCATGAGCGAGTACCTGCTCATCGAGGGCGTCGAGACCGGCAAGAACGTCGCGGTCTTCCCCGACACCGTGCCCTTCGAGGTCGCCTCGTTGAACGAGCCGATGGCGGTCGCCCGGCACGCCGTCAACCGCTCCGGGGCCGAGCCCGCCGACAAGGTCGTCGTCTTCGGTGCCGGGCCCATCGGACTGGGCGCCGCCATCTGGCTGAAGCTGCGGGGCGTGGAGCACGTCGTGGTCGTCGACATCCTTCCCGAGCGCCTGGAGACCGCGCTCGCGGTCGGCGCCGACGCCGTCATCAACTCGGCCACGGAGAACGTCACCGAACGGCTGACGGAACTGCACGGCCGGGCCGCCAACGCCCTCGGCCAGCCCCGGCCCGGCACCGACATCTACCTCGACGCCGCCGGCGCCCCCGCCGTCTTCCAGACCGTCGTCGACAACGCCAAGTGGCACGCCAAGCTCGTCATGGTCGCCGTGCAGAAGAAGTCCGACGCCATCGACCTCGGCGGCATGCTGCGCAGCGAGCTGACGCTGATCGCCTCGCAGGGCTACCCCACCGAGATCTTCGAGGTCACCGCCGAACTCGTCGAGCACCACGAGCGGTTCGCCGAGCTGATCAGCCACCGGGTGCCGTTCGACGAGGTGGAGCGGGCCTTCGAGCTGGCGCTGACGCCGGGGGCCGCGGAGAAGGTCGTCGTCACGTTCGACGGCGAGGCGTGAACGGTCCGTCGGTGACGCCGAACCAGGCCGTCGTCCACCGCGGCGCCGTCGTGGCCGGTCGCGCCCCCGCGCGCAGCGGCCCCGTACCCCGCTGAGGCGCTTCAGCCGCCCCGCGCAGACGGCCATCGGCCTACGGGGTTCCCGCCGACCGCGGGAACCTCGTACCCGGACTGGAACCCCCCACTCATGACCGACAACCGGCGAACCCGCCCCCTCCCCGTCGACGCGGCCGTGTCCACCGCACTGTTCGTGTGCGCGTTTCCCGGCAGTGTCGTCACCCTTCCCGGCCACGACCTCCAGGTCCCCTGGTGGCCCGGCATCCTGCTCGCCGGCGGCGGCTGCCTCGCCCTGCTGTGGCACCGCGGCCGCCCCCGTACGACAGTCGCGGTGGCCCTGGCGTGCGCCGCGGTCTCGTCCGCGCTCGGCTACCTCCTCACGGTCCTGCTGCTCGGGCCGCTGATGGTCGCGCTGTACTCGCTGGCCGTGCGCACCGACCGCAGAACCGCCAACACCGCCGCCTGCGCGGCCATCGCCGTCCTGGTGATCACCTCGCTGCTCGCGGGCCCCACCGACGAACCCCTGGTGCTCAAACTGCTCGGCCCCACCGCATGGCTGCTGCTGCCCACCTCCCTCGGGACGGTGGCCCGGCTGCGCACCGCCTATCTCGACGCGGTGCGGGCCCGGGCCGAGGACGCGGAGCGGACGCGGGAGGAGGAGGCACGGCGCCGGGTCGCCGAGGAGCGGGTGCGTATCGCCCGGGACCTGCACGACGTGGTCGCCCATCACCTCGTCCTCGCCAACCTCCAGGCCGGCGCGCTCGCCAGGCACCTGCCCGCGCGACCCGAGGAGGCCGGACGGCTGGCCCTCGACCTGGGCGGTACGACCGCGGCCGCGATGCGCGAACTCAGGGCGACCGTGGGCCTGTTGAGGCACGCCCCCGACGAGGGGAACCCACCGGTCGGGCTCGCCCGGCTGCCCGATCTCGCCGCCTCGTTCCGGCACGCCGGTCTCACGGTGGACGTCGTCACCGAAGGCGAGCCGCGGCAGCTCCCCGCCGGCGCGGACCTCACGGCGTACCGCATCGTCCAGGAGGCGCTCACCAACGTCACCAAGCACGCCGACACCGGCTCCGCCGAGGTGCGGCTCACCTACTCCCCCGGGCTCCTCGGCATCGCGGTCACCAACGGCGGCAGCGTCCCCGCCACCGCGGCCCCGGGCGGATACGGCCTGGTCGGGATGCGTGAGCGCGCCCTTTCGGTCGGCGGCCGCGTCCGGGCGGGACGTCGTGCGCAGGGCGGCTTCGAGGTCGTCGCCGAGCTGCCCGTGGGACCCGTCGAGAATCCACTTGCTTAAGTCAAGCAATACACTTATGGTTGAGTAACTCAAGCAATCCTTCTTGTCCACGGAGGCCCTGCCATGTCCGACGCCCTTGCCCGACCCGCCGAGGCGGGGACATCCTCGCCGAAGCCGAACGCCGTGGTGGCGGTGCTGGCCCTGGCCGGAATCGTCGTCTCCCTCATGCAGACGCTGGTCATCCCGATCGTCCCGGAGCTGCCCAAGCTGCTGAACGCCCCGGCCTCCGACACCGCCTGGGCCGTCACCGCCACCCTGCTGGCCGCGGCCGTGGCCACGCCGGTCGTCGGGCGCCTGGGTGACATGTTCGGCAAGCGCCGGATGCTGCTGCTCAGCATCGTGCTGCTGGTCTCCGGCTCGGTGGTCTGCGCCCTGGCCGACTCGCTGGTTCCGATGATCGTCGGCCGTGCGCTCCAGGGGCTGGCCGCCGCGGTCGTGCCGCTGGGCATCAGCATCATGCGCGATGTGCTGCCCGCGGAGCGGCTCGCCGGGTCCACCGCCCTGATGAGCGCCTCGCTCGGTGTCGGCGGCGCCCTGGGTCTGCCCGCCGCCGCGTTCATCGCGGACAAGTGGGACTGGCACCTCCTCTTCTGGACCTCGGCGGTCCTGGGCGCCGTGGCCTTCGCGCTGGTCATGCTGGTCATCCCGGAGTCCAGGGTCCGCACCGGCGGCCGCTTCGACCTCGTCGGCTCGTTCGGTCTGTCCGCCGGACTGGTCTCCCTGCTGCTGACCGTCTCCAAGGGCGCCGACTGGGGCTGGACCTCCGGCACCACGCTGGGCCTGGGTGCCGCCGCCGTCGTGATCCTGCTGGCCTGGGGCTTCTGGGAGCTCAAGGCCAAGCAGCCGCTGGTCGACCTGCGCACCACCGCCCGCCCGCAGGTGCTGTTCACCAACCTCGCCTCGATCGCGCTCGGCTTCTCGATGTTCGCGATGTCCCTGGTCCTTCCCCAGCTGCTCCAGCTGCCCGAGCAGACCGGCTACGGCCTCGGCAAGTCCATGCTCACCGTCGGTCTGGTGCTCGCCCCGCAGGGCCTGGTGATGATGGCCATGTCCGCCGTGTCCGCGGGCATCACCAAGGCCAAGGGCCCCAAGGTCACCCTGATGATCGGCGCGCTGATCGTCGCCGCCGGCTACGCGCTCAACATCGTCCTGATGAGCGAGGTCTGGCACCTCGTCCTGGTCTCCTGCGTCATCGGCGGCGGCGTCGGCTTCACCTACGGTGCGATGCCCGCCCTGATCATGGGCGCCGTCCCGGAGTCCGAGACCGCCGCGGCCAACAGCCTCAACACCCTGATGCGCTCGCTCGGCACCTCCTTCGCCAGCGCCATCGCCGGTGTGATCCTGGCCCAGATGACCACCGACTTCGGCGGCTACGCCCTGCCCTCCGAGAACGGCTTCAAGGTCGTCATGGCGATCGGCGCCGGAGCGGCCCTCCTCGCCTTCGTCCTCGCCTCCTTCATCCCGAAGAAGCGCGCCGCCGTCCCGGCGCAGACGCCTGACGACAGCTCGCCCCAGACGGCGCAGGTCACCGGCGTCAAGGCCTGAGGCTCCTCGACGGCAAGGGTCCGCCCCCGGAGTTCCACGCTCCGGGGGCGGGCCCTTGCTCCTTGCGGACGGTCAGGGCGGCCCGCCCTCGTACGCCGCCCGCAGCACCGCGAGCGCCCCGTCCGCCGTGACCTGCCTGGGGTTGGCGTACGCCTGGCCCGCCACCTGTTCGGCGGCCACCGCCAGGTCGGCCTCCTTCAGGCCGAGTTCGGCGAGGGAGCGGGGCGCGCCGAGGCTGGTGGCCAACTGCCACAGGGCTGTCGGCGCCTCGTCCGCGTCCAGGGCTCGGGCCACGGCGGCCACCGCGTCGGGGACCGCGGGCGCGTTGTACGCGAGGGCGTAGGGCAGGACCACCGTGTGGGTCGGCGAGTGCGGCAGGCCGAAGGTGCCGCCGAGGACATGGCACAGCTTGTGGTGCAGGCCCATGGTGGTGGCGCCCAGGCAGGAGCCGCAGAGCCAGGCGCCGTACAGGGCGCGGCCACGGGCGTCGAGGGAGCCCGGGTCGGCGGCCACCGCCGGGAGCGCCCGGGCCATCGCCCGTACGCCGGCCTCGGCCATCAGCGCGACGAGGGGCGAGGTGTCGGGGGCGTACAGCGCCTCGACTCCGTGCGCGAGGGCGTTGACGCCGCTGGTCACGGAGAGCGGTACGGGCAGGGAGAGGGTGAGTTCGGGGTCGTAGACGATGCTGCGGGGCAGGACGGAGGGGTCGCGGCCGGTGCGTTTGGCGCCGTGTTCGGTCAGGCCCCAGACCGGGGTCGCCTCGGAGCCGGAGTAGGTGGTGGGTACGGCGATCAGCGGCAGGCCGGTGCGCAGGGCGATCGCCTTGCCGAGGCCGATGGACGAACCGCCGCCGACCGCGACGCATCCGTCGGCGCCCGCGGCCCGCGCCACCTCGACGGCCCGGTCGGCGACCTCCACGGGGACATGCATCCGGGCCCCGGTGTGCAGGCCCGCGCAGGCCGGTCCGAGGGCGTCGGCGACCGCCCGGGCCGTGTACGCACCGTGGGCGCCGGAGACGACCAACAGCCGCCGCAGGCCCAGGCGTTGGGCCTCGCCCGGGGTCGCCGTCGTGGCGGCGCCGGGGCGCAGCACGACCCTCATGGGCGGGGACTCGTGGACGAACTCCGTCATGAGCGCTCCAGCACCAGGTCGACGCGTGCGTGCCGGAAGGGGGCCGGGACGCCGAACTCCTTTGCCAGGGAGGGGTCGTCGGTGGGTGTGAAGTCGCGGACCAGGCTCTGCTTGACGGCGAACACGGCGTCGGAGGCGAGGTAGGGGTCGCCGGCCACGAAGATGTGCGTGGTGACGGGGACGTGTGCGGCGGCCGAGGCGATGAAGTGGATGTGCGCGGGGCGGTAGGGGTGCCGGCCGGTGGCGCGCAGGAGGTCGCCGACCGGGCCGTCCGTGGGGATGGGGTACGAACTGGGCACGCAGGTGCGGAACCGGAAGCCGCCCTCCGCGTCCGTGGTGAACAGGCCGCGGCCGTTGCCCGGTGGCTGGACCTGCGGCTGCTGGACGTCGTAGTAGCCCTGGTCGTTCGCCTGCCAGACGTCGACCACCGCGCCGGGCAGCGGAGTTCCGTCCGTCGAGAGCACCCGGCCGCTCACCACGCACGGCTCGCCGCCGCCCATGAGGTCGATGTCCGCCCCGAGTTCACGCGTCGGCGACTCGGTCATGTGGAAGGGGCCCAGGACCGTGTTCTCGGTGCCGTGGCCCTCGCTGTGGATCGTCTCGACGAGCATCGACAGTCCCAGCACGTCCGACAGGAGGATGAACTCCTGCCGGGTGTCCGTGCAGGACTGTCCGGTCGCCGTGAGGAAGCGGATCGCGGCTTCCCACTCCCGCTGGGTGAGCCGGGTCTCGTGCGCGAAGGCGTGCACGTGGCGGACCAGGGCCGTGAGCAGTTCGCGCAGGCGGGGGTCGGCGGTGGCGTGCAGGCTGTGGATCGCCTCGTCGGTGACTTCGGTCATGTCGGCACCTTCCCCCGCGTGCCGGTCGGTCGAACCGGAGGGCCCGGCGCACCACGCCGTCGAGCGACGCCTCACCGTCCGGTGGCCACCCGGACGGGGCAAGCGGCCAGCGCCCGTCGAAGGTGTCGGCAGTGGCCCCAGGAGCCCGCGCCGGCCGAGGAGCTCACGCTGCGCGTCCCGTGGCCTCGCGGTCCCGGCCCGGCCCAAGGTGCACGGCGTCCACCGCGCGCCGACTCACTTGATGACGGCGTTGGCCACCACGACCCCCACGCCGAGCAGCGCGTCCACGAGGCCGATCAGCAGGGCGTAGGGCCAGGAGCGGTGCGACCAGCGGGCCGTGACGACGCCGAGGGTGAACAGCAGGGTGATGTTCAGGGTGAACGCCGCGTACTCCACGCCCTTCGCGGGCCACCACCCCCAGCCCGCGCCCGCCAGGATGAGGACCGTGGGCAGGACGGCGGTGACCAGGGGCCACTCGTTGACGAGGGTGCGCAGGGCGTCGCCGCGGCGGTGCGGGGTGCGCTCGGCGATGTAGTGGGCGTAGCCGTGCGCGAGGGCGGAGGCCAGGGCCGTGACCACGAGCCAGACGGCGTCGTAGCGGCGGGTCTCCTGGTCGGTGTGGCCGTACTGGGTGAGCGCGGCGACCATCGAGCAGGCCAGGACCGCGCCGTAGACGCCGCCGAACAGGAGACTCTCGCGTGTGTCGTGCGCGTGCCGCTCGGCCGCGGCAGCAGTCCGGGTGTCCGCCATGCCCTCCACGATCGCCCGGGGCCGGGCCGCACGCCAGTCCGCTCGGCCCCGACGGAGTGTCCTCTCACCTGGGCCGATACCGCACATGCTGTCCACGGCGGTGATCGGTTCCGCGAGGCTAGGGTCGTCGCATGACCCACAGTTTCGTTGTCCACATTCCCGACGCCGAGCTCGACGCCGAGCCCCTCGCCCCGGAGCAGATCGTCTCCGGTACGCCCGAGGTGACCGGGAAGGTGGTCTGGGAGTCGCAGGACGGCAAGCAGATCCGCGGGATCTGGCAGATCACCCCGGGGGTCGTCACCGACACCGAGGCGGACGAGCTGTTCGTGGTGATCAGCGGGTCGGCGACCATCGAGGTCGAGGGCGGGGCGACGCTGACGGTCGGGCCCGGCGACATGGCCGTACTGCGTGCGGGCGACCGTACGACGTGGACGGTGCACGAGACGCTGCGGAAGGCCTACGCCATCAACCTGTAGGCGGTGGCTCCGCCGTGGTGCCGCGGATCTCCAACGTGGGCGCCGCCAGGTGCACCCGGCCCGCTCCTCCACCGTCCTCGAAACGGTCCAGGAGGCAGCGGGCCGCGCGGCGGCCGACCTCGTGGTTGGCGCTGTCGACGGTGGTGAGCCAGACGTGGCGCAGGCTCGCGATGCGGGTGTTGTCGTAGCCGACGACGGACAGGTCGCGCGGGACGCGCAGGCCCAGTTCCTCGGCCGCCGACAGGACGCCGACCGAGGCGATGTCGTTGACGGCGAAGACGGCGGTGGGCCGGTCGGGACCGCTCAGCAGCCGGACGGTGGTGCGGTAGCCGCCCTCCTCCGTCATGTCGCTGGCCGCCACCACCCCCTCCAGGCCGTGCGCCCGCATCGTCGCCTCGAAGCTCCGCCGGCGCAGCTCACCGACGGCGCCGTACCCCGCGATGTGCGCGATCCGGCGGTGGCCGAGGCCGATGAGGTGCTCGGTGACCAGGCGGGCGCCCTGTTCGTCGTCGTTGGCGACCATGTCCACGCCCGGCAGGACCGGCTCACGGGCACCCGCGACGACGACCGGGATACGCTCGGCGATCGCCCCGAGCGCTGCCGGGTCGGGCAGGGTGCCGACGACGACCAGGCCGTCGGCGCGCAGGTCGAGGAAGGGGCCGGTCACGTCCTGGCCGATGCGGCGGTTGAGGCGGGTGTCGGCCATCAGCATGTGCAGGCCGTTGTCGTGCAGCAGGGAGTTGAGGCCGTCGAGGAGGTCGACGAACCAGGGGTTGCGCAGGTCGTTGAGGAGGACGCCGACCGTGCGGGTGCGCTGCTCGCTGAGGCTGCGGGCGGCGGCGTTGGGGCGGTAGCCGAGCTCGCGGACGGCCCTGAGGACGGCTTCCCGCTTCTCCTCGCGCACCTGCTCGGAGCCGCGCAGCACGAGGGAGACCAGAGACTTGGAGACGCCGGCCCGGTCGGCGACGTCGCGGATCGTCGGAGGTCTCATGGTATGGACCGTTCCATGAGGGCCATTGTCCTGTCAAAGGGTTGACACCTCGCGGAATGCGACTCAGGGTGGCCTGGACAGATTGTGGACCGGTCCAAAGAGGGGCTGTCATGGTGGATTCGCTCGGGGTCGCCGTCGTCGGGTTCGGCTGGATGGGACGGGTGCACACCCAGGCGTACTCCCGCGTCCTGCACCACTATCCGCGCCTCGGCCTGCGTCCGGAGCTCGTGACCGTCGCCGAGGAGGTGCCGGGGCGGGCCGAGGAGGCCGCCGCGCAGTTCGGGTTCGCCTCGACGACCCGGAGCTGGCGGGACGTGGCCGCCGATCCGCGGGTGCGGGCCGTCAGCGTCACCGCGCCGAACTTCCTGCACCGGGAGATCGGGGTCGCGATGGCTCAGGCCGGCAAGCACCTGTGGATCGAGAAGCCGGTGGGGCTGAGCGCCGAGGACGCGCGGGCGGTGGCGGACGCGGCCGCGAAGGCGGGGATCCACAGCGCGGTCGGCTTCAACTACCGCAACGCGCCCGCCGTCGAGGCGGCCCGCGCGCTGATCGCCTCCGGTGACATCGGCACGGTCACCCATGTCCGCGTCCGTCTCTTCAGCGACTACGCGGCCCATCCCGAGGGCGCCCTCACCTGGCGGTACGAGAAGGAGCGGGGCGGCAGCGGAGTGCTGGGCGACCTCGCCTCGCACGGCGCCGACCTGGCCCGGTATCTGCTCGGGGACATCGCCTCGTTGATCGCCGACACCGCCGTCTTCGTGCCGGAACGGGCCCGGCCCACCGGCGCGACCGCGGGTCATTCCCGTGCCTCCGGCGGCGAGTTGGGGCCCGTCGAGAACGAGGACTACGTCAACTGCCTGCTGCGCTTCGCCTCCGGCGCCCGCGGTGTCCTGGAGGCCTGCCGGGTCTCGGTCGGCGAGCAGAACAACTACGGCTTCGAGGTGCACGGCACCAAGGGCGCGGTGTTCTGGGACTTCCGGCGGATGAACGAGCTGGGCGTCAGCCGCGGCACCAGCTACCAGGACCAGCCCGTCAGCACGGTGTACGTCGGGCCGGGCGACGGCGAGTTCGGGGCGTTCCAGCCGGGCGCGGCGAACGCGATGGGCTACGACGACCTCAAGGTGATCGAGTGCCACCGCTTCCTGCGCTCCATCGCCGAGGGCACCTCGTACGGGGCGACGCTCGCGGACGCCGTGCACAGTGCCGTCGTACTGGACGCGATGACACGGTCGGCGGAGAGCGGCGCGTGGATCAGCCTGTGAGCGCGGCCGGCGGAGAGCGGGGCTCATGGGTCAGGCTGTGAGCGCGGTCGGCGGAGAGCGGGGCTCGTGGGTCAGCCCGTGAACACGGCCGACGGAGCACAACTCGCCGGTCAGCCAGCGAGCGCGGCCGGCAGGGAGCGGAGCTCGTGGGTCAGCCTGTGAGCGCTGTCGGCATGTTGTAGGGCGTCACGACCTGTATCGCGGACGGCACCGTCGGTCCCGCGGGCGGCAGCGCGCCGTGCTCGCGCATGACCAGGTGGCAGGCCTCGCGCATGTCCTGGCGCAGGTCGTGGTGGAGGACGGCGGAGAGCCGGTGCTCGCGCAGCAGCCGGTCGTTGTCGTGGTCGAGGTCGTGGGCGATGAACACCGCGCACTTGCGGCCGAGGTCCTCGAAGGCCTTGAGCGTGGCGATGTTGCCGCCGCCGATCGAGTAGACCGCACGGATGTCCGGGTCGCGTTCCAGCGCGGCCCGGACGAGGTCGTACTGGGTGGCGTCCAGGCCCTGACCCTCGGCGATCTCGACCAGGGTGCGGTCCGGGTGGCGGGCCCGCATGGCGCTGCGGAAGCCCATCTCGCGCTCCTCCTCGTTGCGGAAGAAGCCGCTGCTGAGGCTGGTGAGGACATTGCCGGGGCGGTCGCCGAGCCACTGGCCCATGAGGTACGCGGCGGTCGCGCCGGCGGCACGGTTGTCGATGCCGACATAGGCGAGGCGCGGGGTGGCGGGCAGGTCGGTGACCAGGGTGACCACGGGGATACCGGCCTGGGCGAGGCGGCCGACGGCGGCGGCGACCTCGGGGACGTCCGGCGCCTTGAGGATCACTCCCTGCGAGCCGCGGCGGGCTATCCGGTCCAGGATGGCGACCTGCTCCTGGGCCGGGCCGGTCTCACGGAAGTGGAAGCGGGAGCGCACGACCGCCGGGTGCAGGGCGGGCAGCTCCGTCTCCAGGGCCGCCCGGACGGCGGTGGAGAAGCGCTCCGGCGCCTGCATCACGATGTCGATCATGAAGGTGCGGCCGACCAGCCTGACCTGGGTGCGCTGCCGGTCCAGGTCGGCGATGGCCTGCTGGACCTCACGGACCGTGCTGTCACGGACTCCTCCCCTGCTGTTCAGGACGCGGTCGACGGTGGCCTCGCTCAGGCCCGCCTGACGTGCGATCTCCCGGATCGGGAAGGGGTGGCCCATGGACTGGCTCCTTGAGGGGTTTTTGATGGCCGCCTGCCGGTTGTTCGACGGGTTTGTACTGACAAGAATGGCAGCGCTGAGTCGCCCCTGTCACCGAGAGGACACAGATGTCCTTCACCGCCGTACAACACCGTGCCTGGCTGTCCGAGCAGGACTGCGACCTCGACTCCTTCCGCGCGCTCGTCGAGCGGAACGTCGACCCCGCCGACTACCCGCACGCCGCCGGGGTGGAGCGGAACGTCCTGCTGTACGACACCGAGCGCCTGCTCGGCGCCGGGCACCGCCGCGACGTCCAGGAGGAGCTCGTCAGAGCCCTCTCCGACGGGCCCGGAGTGGTGGTCTTCAAGGGCGCGTTCCGCGATCACGAGGTCGTCGACCGCGCCACCAAGGTGTTCGACTCACTGATCCGCGAGCAGGACGCGGCGGGCACCACGGCCGGCGACCACTTCGCCAAGCCCGGCGCGAACGAGCGGGTGTGGAACGCGCTGGAGAAGGCGGCCCTCTACGACCCGTCGACCTTCGCCGACTACTACGCCAACCCGGTGCTCGCGCTCGTCTCCGAGGCCTGGCTCGGCCCCGGCTACCAGGTGACCTCCCAGATCAACGTGGTCAACCCGGGCGGCCTCGCCCAGACCGTGCACCGCGACTACCACCTCGGTTTCCTCTCCGACGAGGTCGCCGCGGCCTACCCGGCGCATGTGCACCGCCTCTCCCCCGTGCTCACCCTCCAGGGCGCGGTCGCGCACTGCGACATGCCGGTGGAGTCGGGGCCGACGCTGTACCTGCCGTTCTCGCAGGCGTACGAGCCGGGCTATCTGGCCTGGCGGCGGCCGGAGTTCCAGAAGTACTTCAAGAAGCACCACGTCCAGCTCCCGCTCGCCCGGGGCGACGCCGCCTTCTTCAACCCGGCGCTGTTCCACGCCGCCGGCACCAACCGCACCACCGACGTACGCCGCATGGCCAATCTGCTCCAGGTGTCCTCGGCCTTCGGTCGCGCCATGGAGACCGTGGACCGGGAGACGGTGACCAACGCGGTCTACCCCGTGCTGCTGCGGCGCGCGTCGGAGGGCGTCGGCGATCAGTGGCTGGAGAACGTGATCGCCGCGAGCGCGGAGGGCTACCCCTTCCCCACCAACCTCGACAGCGACCCGCCGGTGGACGGTCTGGCCCCGCCCTCGCAGGCGGATCTGGTGCGGCGGGCGCTGCGTGAGCGGTGGACGCCGCGGACGCTGCGGGACGAGCTGCGGGCGAGCGCCGAGCGGCGCGAGAGCTAGAAGGAACGCGGAAAGGACGTGGGTTTCATGGGACTTCTCGACGACAAGGTCGTCCTCGTCAACGGCGGCAGTCAGGGCGTGGGTGCCGCGATCGCACGGGCCGCGGTGCGCGAGGGCGCGGTCGTGGCCGTGTCGGGGCGGCGCCCGGAGCCGGGCGAGGCCCTGGTCGCCGAGCTGACGGCCGCCGGGGGCAAGGCGCTGTTCGTCCGCGCCGACCTCGCGGACGCCGAGCAGGCCAAGGCGTCCGTGACCGAGGTGGTCGCCGCGTACGGCCGGATCGACTGCCTGGTGAACTCGGCGGGGCTGACCTCGCGGGGCACGCTCCTCGACACCACGCCGGAGCTGTTCGACCAGCACATCGCGATCAACCTCAAGGCGCCGTTCTTCTCGATGCAGGCCGCGGTCGCCGACATGGTGGCCCGCAAGGCCCCCGGCACCGTCGTCAACATCATCACGTCCTCCGCGCACGGCGGGCAGCCGTTCCTCGCGCCCTACGTCGCCGCCAAGGCCGGCCTCATCGGGCTGACCCGCAACGCGGCGCACGCCCACCGCTGGGACCGGGTCCGGATCAACGGCCTCAACATCGGCTGGACCGCGACCGAGGGCGAGGACGCGACGCAGAAGGCCTTCCACGGCGCCGGGGACGACTGGCTGGACCAGGCTGCCGAGAAGCTGCCCATGGGCAAGCTGGGCCAGCCGGACGAGATCGCCGACTTCGTGGTCCTGCTGCTGTCGGACCGGTCGGGCGTGGTCACCGGTTCGGTGATCGACTGGGACCAGAACGTGCTGGGCGGACTGGACTAGGCGGACTCGACCAGCGGGACAAGCACCACCGTTTTCGTAAGAACCCTCAAGGAGCTGCAACCCCCATGCGCATCGGAATCCTCGGCCTCGGCCGCATCGGCGCCTTCCACGCCGAGACCCTCTCCGGACTCGACGTGGTCGAGTCGCTCGTGCTCACCGACCCGTTCGCCGACGCCGCCAAGACCGCCGCGGAGAAGTTCGGCGGCGAGGTCGTGGACTCGCCCGAGGCCCTGCTGGCGGCCGACGTGGACGGCATCGTCGTCGCGGCCGCGACCGACGCCCACCCCGCGCTGATCCTGGCCGGTGTCGAGGCCGGCATCCCCGTCTTCTGCGAGAAGCCCGTCGCCAAGCACATGAGCGAGGGTGTCGAGGTCCTCAAGGCGATCCAGGGCAAGGACGTGCCGATCCAGATCGGCTACAACCGCCGCTTCGACGCCGGGTTCGTCGCCGCGCGCGCCGCCGTGCACTCCGGTGAGCTGGGCAAGCTGCACACCGTACGCTCGACGACCCTGGACCCGGCGCCGCCGCCGGCCGCGTACGTCGCCGCGTCGGGCGGCATCTTCCGCGACTGTTCCGTGCACGACTTCGACATCATCCGCTGGGTGACCGGCCGCGAGGTCGTCGAGGTGTACGCCGTCGGCGGCAACCGGGGTGCCGAGTACATCAAGGAGGCGGGCGACGCCGACACCACCGGCGCGCTCCTCACCCTCGACGACGGCACCATCGCGGTGATCTCCAACTCCCGTCACAACGCCCGGGGTTACGACGTCCGCATGGAGATCCACGGCTTCACGGACTCCATCGCGGTGGGCCTGGAGGACAAGCTGCCGCTGCGCTCGGTCGAACCCGGCGTGACCTTCCCCGCCGGGACGCCGCACGACTTCTTCATGGACCGCTTCACCGAGGCCTACCGCGCCGAACTCACCGCGTTCACCGAGGTGGTGGCGGGCAACCGCCCGTCCCCCTGCACGGTCGAGGACGCCCTGGAGGCCGGCTGGATCGCCGAGGCGTGCACACTGTCCCTGCACGAGCACCGTCCTGTCACCATCGAGGAGGTACGGCAGGCATGAGCGAGCCGGGCCGGGAACCACTGCGCATCGGAGTACTGGGCGCCGCACGCATCACCGAGAACTCCCTCGTCGGCCCGGCCCGCATCACCGGCCACCGCCTTGTCGCGGTGGCCGCCCGCGACCGGTCCCGCGCCGAGGCGTTCGCGGACGAGCACGGCGTGGAGCGGGTGGCGGACTCGTACGCCGATCTGCTCGCCGATCCGGAGATCGACGTCGTCTACAACCCGCTCGCCAACGGTCTGCACGGGCCGTGGAACCTCGCCGCCCTCGCGGCGGGCAAGCATGTGCTGAGCGAGAAGCCGTCGGCGAGCAACGCCGAGGAGGCCGCCGAGGTGCGGGAGGCGGCGGCGAAGTCCGGGACCGTCTTCATGGAGGCGTTCCACTACCTCTTCCACCCGGTCACCCGGCGTCTGCACGAGATCCTCGCGAGCGGTGAGATCGGGGACCTGGAGCGGGTGGAGGCCCTGGTCGCGATCGGCGCGCCGCCCGACACCGACCCGCGCTGGTCCCTGCCGCTGGCCGGCGGCGCCGTGATGGACCTGGGCTGCTACAGCCTGCACGCCCTGCGGATGCTCGCCCCCTTCGCGGGCGGCGCCCCACGCCTCGTCTCCGCGCGGGGCGGGGAGCGCGCGAGCGCGCCGGGCGTCGACGAATGGCTGGACGCCGAGCTGGAGTTCCCCGGCGGGGCCACCGGGTCGGCGCGCTGCCACATGGCGTACGACGGGCTGGACATGGGCATCCGGATCATCGGCAGCCGTGGCGAGGTGAGCGCCCCGAACTTCGTGCTGCCGCACCTGGACGACCGGGTCGTGGTCCGCACCTCCGAGGGCGAGCGGACCGAGCGGCTCGGCACCCGGTCGTCGTACACCTACCAGCTGGAGGCATTCGCGGCGCGGGTGCGTGAGGGTACGCCGGTGCCGCTGGACGCGGACGACGCGGTGGCGACGATGACGCTGATCGACGAGAGCTACCGTGCGGCGGGGTTCGAGCCGCGGCCGCGGTCGGTCCTGAAGGGGTAGACGGACCCCGGGTACGGCTCCCCCGTCGCGCTCTGCCAGGCGCGCGCCACCTCGTCGGAGCGCGCCAGGTTGAACGCCCTGAAGCACTTGGCGTGGACGTAGTCGGTGTCCGCGCGGTCGGCGAGGTCGAGGAGGGAGCGCAGGTCCGCGACCTTCGCGTCGAGGTCGTCGACGACGACCCTGGCGAGCAGGGCGTCGGAGAGGACGTCACGGATCCTGGCGAGGTCGGCATCGGCGCCGGGGCGGTCGCGGTGTTCCTCCAGCACGGCCTCCGCCTCCTCGTAGCAGGACACGGTTTTGGTGACGTCGCCGGTGGCCTGGAGTGCCTGGCCGAGGACGTGGAGGCGGCGGGCGGTGAGCGGGTGGTACGTCTGCCAGTCGGACTCGGCCAGCCTCCGGGTGAGGGCGAGTGCCTCGCGGGCGCTCGTCACGGCCGACTCCGCGTCACCCGCGTCGTCCTGACGGATGCTCAGATTGGCGAGCGCGCGGGCCAGTTCGGGCTCGTGCGCCGCGTCGCGGGCCACTGCGCGCCGGTACGCCTCGACGCCGTGCCGGGTGGCCACGACGGCCTCGGTGTGGTCGCCGGCCCGCCGGTGGCAGCGGGCCAGGTCGTCGAAGGCCTCCCCGAGCAGAGGGTCGTACGGGTCCGGCTCTTCGCTCGCGAGAAACATGTAGACGGCGACCAGCTGCTCGCGGGTGCTCAACTCCTCGTCCGGCGCGTCCATTTCGCCCAGGATCCCGGCCAGGCAGGAGAGCGTCACGCCTTGCCACCGTATGCCCTGCGACTGGTTCCGGGTGGTCCACGCGCACGCCGCGTCGACCGCCTCCTCGGCCGTGTCGCGGGCCCCCGCCCGGTCGCCCGTGGCATCCCGACAGCCGGCCAGGTCCACCAACAGCCGTATGCGCAAGGGCGGAACGATCACGGGGTACGCGAAGGCGACCCCGCCGCCCAATGACTCCCGCGCCTCCGGACCGAGCGCCAGGGCCTCCTCGTACCGCCCGAGAGTCCTGAGCCCGCCGACCAGTTCCACGAGCACACGCGGTAGGACGAGCAGGAACCGCGCGGACTCCCGAAAGGACATGGACCGCAGCAGCCCGGCACACTCCTCGTACACCAGCACGGACTGTTCCGTGTGCCCGAGCTCACCGAGCACCAGCGCATAGGTGCGCAGGGCGCCCGGCAGCGAGCCCAGGGAGCGGTCCCGGCCGGCCGGAGCCGGGCCACGACGGTACGCCGCGACGCAACTGCGGGCCGCTTCCAGCGCCTCCTCGGCTCCGCCCTGTTCCAGGAGCGCCTGCGCCCGGACATGGAGGAGGTGCGCGGTCTCCGCAGGCGACGGGTCGGCTCCCGGTACGGCGGCCGAGGCGTCCGCCGCCGCGCACGCCTCCGTGTACCGTCCCACCGCGAGCAGGGTCTGCGCGTGGACGGCCAGGGCTCGGGACAGACGGTCCGGGTCACGCGGGTACGCGCGATGCACGGCGACCGCCTCCTCGGCCCAGGCCAGCTGCCGTGCGGGCGGGCGCGGGCGCAGCAGCACCCAGTCGGGGGCGAGGCAGCGCAGCAGGACGGCGCCGAGCAGCGGACCGCCGCTCCCCGGTGCGAGCCGGGCCAGTGCGCGGACGACGGGCAGCAGAACCCACATGTGCACCCCCTCCTGGGAAGGACAGCCGAGTCCACGCCCCGGTTGCACGCCTGCCATGATCGACCCATGGCCGTGCACATCGTCCCCGCCCAAGTCACCGACGTCCAGCGGGTCTTGGCGGACCACCCCCGCTACTGGGGCGACCGAGACCTGCGCTCGCTCCATCTCCTCGCCCTGGTGCAGGAGTTCGGCTCGACCTGCCTGGCCGCCCGCGCCGACGACGGCATCCGCGGCTACCTCATCGGCTTCGTCACCCCCGACGGCACGGGGTACGTCCATCTGATCGCCACCCGCGACGACACCCGCGGCACCGGTCTCGGGCGCGACCTGTACGCCGCGTTCGTCGAGGCCGCCCGTGAGCAGGGTGCCGTCCGGCTGAAGGCGATCACGTCGGTGGCCAACGAAGGGTCGGTCGCCTTCCATCGCAGCCTGGGGTTCCAGGCGCGTGTCGAGGAGGACTACAACGGCCCCGGTCGGGCGATGGTCGTCTTCACACGAGCTCTCCCCGGAGCACCGTGACCGCCTCCCCGGTCAGACGGACGCGGTCCCCACGCGCCTCGGTGCGGACCATGCCCGTGTGGGCGCTGCCCGTGACCGGGTCCTCGGGGATGCCGTTCGCGGGGGCGAAGAAGCGGGACACCAAGTCGTACGGCCCTCCGGCCCCGTCCGCCGCCGCGGTGACGGTGACGGCGCGCAGCCCCTCGCGGACCGTGAGCGCGGCCACCGCGTCCATGTCGGGGGCCAGGGCCCGGACGGTGGCCTCGTCGGGAAGTCCAGGGTGATGGCGCCGCTGTCGTCCAGGTGGGCGACGAGTGTGCCGTGCGGTCGGCTGCGGAAACGGATCGCGCCGCGCAGCCCGCGGGTGGTGCGCAGGATGTGTGCCGTGGCCAGGGTGGCGTGACCGCACAGCTTGGCCTCGACCACGGGTGTGAACCAGCGGATGGCCCAGTCCGCCTCGTCCCCTGCGGACAGGGGGAGGGCGAACGCGGTCTCGGAGTGGCGCAGTTCGGCCGCCACCCGCTGCATCCAGGCCTCGTCGGGCCAGTCGCCGGCGGGCAGCAGACACACGCCCGCCGGGTTTCCGGCGAAGGCGTCGACGACGTGGAGAGGGAGCATGGCCGGACGCTAAGCGGGTCGGGCGAAGTCCGCTACGGTTCGGCACCGCCGCACAGGGGCGCGGGGAACTGCGCGACCAGCCACGACGGCGCCGCAACCGAACAACGACACTTCGCCGCACATCCAGCGGAGCGCCTAGCGACGCCGACCCCTGTCCGGGCAGGTCCAGTCGCGAGGAAGTGGATCAGTACAGGGACGGCCGCTCCACCGACTCCACCTCCACCCGGCCGCCTTCGTTCAGTGCCCGCACGCCCGCCTCGCACACGGCGGCCGCCGCGTAGCCGTCCCAGGTGCTCGGCCCCGTCACCTCGCCCCGCCGTGTCGCGTCGACCCAGACCTGGAGTTCGCGGTCGTAGGCGTCGGCGAAGCGGTCGATGAAGTCCTGGGAGATGGTGCCGCCCCAACGCCCCGCCATGTTGGTGACCATGGCGTGGCCGTCGCCGATGCGGGCGGTGCCACGTTCGCAGACCACCTCCGCCTGGACCTGGTAGCCGAAGCCGCAGTTGACGAAGATCTCCACGTCGACGACCGCGCCGCCGTCCGTCTCGAACACCACGAACTGCGGGTCCTGGAGTCCGTCCGGCGCGCTCGCCGTCGGTCTCGGGCGCAGCACTGTGACGGCGGTGATCTCCTGGCCGAGCAGCCAGCGGGTCACATCCGTCTCGTGCGCCACCGAGTCGCTGACCAACATGTCGCTGGTGAAGAAGGGCGGGCTGGCCGCGTTGCGGTGCCGGTTGTGCACCATCAGGGGGCGGCCCAACTGCCCTGTCTCCAGCAGGGACTTGAGTTTCATGTACTCGGCGTCGTAGCGCCGCATGAAGCCGACCTGGATGCGGCGGTGGCCCAGCTTCCGCTCGGCCTCCAGCACCCGCAGCGCGGATGCCGGGTCCGGGGTGAGCGGCTTCTCGCACAGGACCGGGAGGTCGCGTTCGAGGGCGGTGAGCAGTGCCGCCTCGTGGGCCGGCCCCGACGAGGCGACGAGTACGGCGTCGACGTCGGGCGCCGCGAGCGCCGTCGCCGCGTCGGTGTAGGCGGTGCAGCCGTCGACGCGGGCCGCGACGGCCTTGGCCCGCTCCGCGTCGACGTCCACGACGGCGCTCACCCGTGCGCCGCTGATGACCTCTTCGATCCGGCGCACATGGTCGGCGCCCATCTTTCCCGTACCGATGACCGCGACTTGGAGCGGCGCACGCTGGGTCATGACCGTCCTCTCAGGCTCCGCAGGAACAGGCACTGCGGGATCAAGCCCCGCAGGATCAGGCTCCGCAGGATGAGGCGCTGCGGGATCAGGCCCCGCAGGACCGCAGGAACTTGCGGGTGCGTACCGCGATCGGCAGTGGCTTGTCCGGCTCGCACGGGTACATGTCCTGCTCGACGATCGCGAACAGTTCCACGCCGAGCTTCTGCGCGGCCACCAGGACCGGCTCCAACTCCGGTACGCCGGTGGGTGGTTCGCACATCACCCCGCGCTGTACCGCCGGCCCGAACGGCACCTCGTTCGCCACCACGTCGGCGAGGACCGCCGGGTCGACCTGCTTGAGGTGGAGGTAGCCGATGCGTTCGCCGTACGTCTCGATCAGCTTGACGCTGTCGCCGCCGCAGTAGGCGTAGTGACCGGTGTCCAGGCAGAGGTTGACGAGCTCGGAGTCGGTCGAGTCGAGGAAGTGCTCGACATGGTCCTCGGTGTCGAGGTGGGTGTCGGCGTGCGGGTGCACGACGATGTCGAGGCCGTACGCCTCCTTCACCTCATGGCCGAGCCGCTCCACGCCCTTGGTGAGGTGGGCCCACTGTTCGTGGGTCAGCTCCGGGGGTTCGAGGATCTCGGCGGTCTTGTCGTCGCGCCAGAACGACGGGATGACGACAAGATGCCGGGCGCCCATCGCCTGGGTGAGCGCGGCGACCTGGCTGACGTGCTCCCAGGTCGACTCCCACACCGAGGGGCCGCGGTGCAGGCCGGTGAAGACGGTGCCGGCCGACACCTTGAGGTCCCGCCGGGCGATCTCGTCCGTCAACCGGGCGGGGTCGGTGGGGAGATAGCCGTAGGGGCCCAGCTCGATCCAGGAGTAGCCCGCTTCGGCGACCTCGTCCAGGAAGCGTTCCCAGGGGACCTGCTGCGGGTCGTCGGGGAACCAGACGCCCCAGGAGTCGGGGGCGGAACCGACCCGGATGCGGTCCAGGGCGGTCACGACGCGTCGTCCTTGGTCGTCGCCACCGGTGCCTTGAGGTCCTGCTCCTCGGGGAGCTCCTCGACGTCGACGCCGCGGACCTGGGACAACTCGTGCTTGAGGGCGGCGAGTTCGGAGCCGCCGGCCATGTGGTTGGTGAGCTCTTCGAGGCTGACCTCGTCGCGGGAGGCGTTGAGCTCCATGGTGCCCAGGCGCAGGACGCTGAAGTGGTCGCCGACCATGTAGGCGTGGTGCGGGTTGTGGGTGATGAAGATGACGCCGAGGCCGCGGTCGCGGGCGGCGGCGATGTACTTCAGCACGACACCGGACTGCTTGACGCCGAGGGCGGCGGTCGGCTCGTCCAGGATGAGGACGCGGGCGCCGAAGTAGACGGCGCGGGCGATGGCGACGCACTGGCGCTGGCCGCCGGAGAGGGTGCCGATGGGCTGGTCCAGGTTGTCCAGGACGATGCCCATGTTGCGCAGCTCTTCGTCCGCGGTCTTCTTCATCTGCTCGATGTCGAGGCGACGCACCGGCCAGGGGCCCTTGGTCATCTCGGAGCCGAGGAAGAAGTTGCGCCACACCGGCATCAGCGGGACCACGGCGAGGTCCTGGTAGACGGTGGCGATGCCCTTGTCGAGAGCCTCGCGGGGGGTGCTGAAGCGGACCGGGGAGCCGTCGACGAGGAACTCGCCCTCGGTGTGCTGGTGCAGCCCGGAGATGATCTTGATGAGGGTCGACTTGCCGGCGCCGTTGTCCCCGAGGACGCAGGTGACCTGGTTGGGGAAGACCTTCAGGTCGACACCGTGCAGGGCCCGGATGTTGCCGTACGACTTGCCGGCGTTGCGGAGTTCGACGATCGCCCCGTCGGTGGCGGGGGCGTCGTCGGTGAGGACGGCGCCGTGGGTGCCGGCTTCGTTGCTGGATGTCATTGCGGTCACCTCCGGGTCGCCGTGCGGCTGACCCACAGATTGATCAGGACGGCGCCGAGCAGCATCACGCCGAGGAAGGCCTTGAACCAGTCCGGGTTCCAGCCGGCGTAGACGATGCCCTGCTGCACCATGCCGAACATGAACGCGCCGAAGACCGGGCCGATCGCGGAGCCGGCGCCGCCGGTCAGCAGACAGCCGCCGATCACCGCGGCGGAGATGTAGATGAGCTCCTGGCCCACGCCCTCGCCGGACTGCACGGTGTTGAAGGAGAACAGGTTGTGCATGCCGACGAACCAGGCACCGAAGCCGACCAGCATGAACAGGGAGATCTTCGTGAAGGTCACCGGGACACCGACGGCCCGCGCGGAGTCCTTGTTGCCGCCGACGGCGAAGATCCAGTTGCCGTACTTGGTGCGCAGCAGCACCCAGGTGGCGATCGCGGCGAAGACCAGCCAGTAGACGATGGTGATCTTGACCTGGACGCCGCCGATCTCGAAGGACGAGGCGAAGACCTTCTTCGCGCCGGCGAAGCCGTCCATGGTGCTGATGTCGTCGGTGGCCACATTGCCGGTGACCAGCTTGGTGACCGCCAGGTTGACGCCCTGGAGGATCAGGAACGTGCCCAGGGTGATCAGGAAGCTGGGCAGGCCGGTCTTGACCACCAGCCAGCCGTTGAGGAACCCGATCGCCAGCGACACGACGAGCGCGGCGATGACGCCCGCCCAGACGTTCAGGGTGAGCTGGTACGCGAGCATGCTCGCGGTGAGCGCCGAGGTGATGACCGCGACGCCGGAGGAGAGGTCGAACTCGCCACCGATCATGAGCAGCGCGACCGGGAGCGCCATGATCCCGATGGTGGACGACTGGTACAGGATGTTGGCCATCGAGCTGCCGTCGCGCACCGGCGGGGCGGTGATGAGGAAGAACACCCACACCGCCATGGCACCGAGGAAGACACCGATGTCGGGGCGGGCCAGCAGACGCAGCGCCAGGGGGCGCTGAGCGGTCCGGCCGTCGGTCTCCTTCGGGCCGGGGGCCGGCGGTGTGGTCACCGCCGGCTCGGCATGCTGGGTCATACCCATCACCGGGTGCCCTTCGCGGCGAACGCCGCCACCTTGTCGACGTTGGTCTTGTCCACGAAGGCCGGGCCGGTCAGCACGGGCTGCTCGCCGCCGCCCATGTAGTTGCCGTTGTTCTTGTAGAGCCACAGCGAGTCGATCGCGAGGTAGCCCTGGAGGTACGGCTGCTGGTCGACCGCGAACTCGATGGTGCCCTTGCTGATGGCGCCCGTCAGGTCCTTGTTGAGGTCGAAGGTGGCGATCTTCGCCTTGCTGCCCGCGTCGGACACCGACTGCACCGCGGTCAGCGCGAAGGGCGCGCCGAGGGTGACGACGTAGTCGATGGACTTGTCCTGGCTGAGCTTGGCGGTGATCGTCGACTTCACGGACGGCATGTCCGTGCCGTTGACGTTCAGCGTCTGGAGCTTGCCGTCGAAGGTCTTGTCGACGCCGTCGCAGCGCTGGGTCAGGCCGATGTTGCCCTGCTCCTGGACGACACAGACGGCGTTCTTGGCGCCGGCCTCGTTGAGCCGCTTGCCGAGGGCCTCACCGGCGACGGTCTCGTCCTGGCCGAAGAACTCCATCAGGCCGAGCTTCTGCCACTCGCTGACACCGGAGTTGAGGCCGACCACGGGGATGCCGGCCGTCTTCGCCTTGCCGATGACGTCCTTCAGGGCGTCCGGCTTGGCGAGGGTGACCGCGATGCCGTCGACCTTCTGGTCGATGGCGTTCTGGATCAGGTTGGCCTGGTTGGCCGCGCTGGGGTCGTTCGAGTAGATCAGCTTGACGTTGTCCTTGGCGGCCGCGGCCTCGGCACCCTTGCGGACGATGTCCCAGAAGGTGTCACCGGCCGACTGGTGCGTCACCAGCGCGACCGTCATCCGAGGAGTGGAGGCCTTGCCCGCTGAGGCGCCGTCTGCGCTCTCCTCGGACTTCTTGCCCCCGGAGCTGCTGGAGCAGCCTGCGAGGGTCAGGGCAGCCGCCGCGGCGATCGCCACAACAGGGGCGAATCGACGGGAACGGGAGTGAGAAGAGCGGTCCATCTTTCCTGCACCTCACTGTGCTTACGGGGGAAAGGGAGAGAGATCCCGGGGGATTCCGAGGCCCGGGATCTTGGCATGTCCGGGTCGCGTGCCGCAAATACGGCGGTTGTACTGGGACGGGATTCCATCCCTTCCGGAGCCCGCTGTCAATACTTTGTTAAGACATCATTTCACAAGCAGGTCCGAATGTAAGTACAAAGTCTTGACAGGGTTGCCCTCCGGGTCCTACATCTGGGAGGCGACAGGCCCCCTGGGACTCGAGGAGCGTCACACATGGCCGATTCATCCCAGCCCTTCGACTTGATCACGATCGGCCGCATAGGAGTTGATCTTTACCCACTCCAGTCCGGCGTGCCACTGAGCGATGTGCAGAAGTTCGGAAAGTTTCTGGGCGGTTCGGCGGCCAACGTTTCGGTCGCGGCCGCCCGGCTGGGCCGCTCCGCCGCCGTGATCACCCGCACCGGCGACGACCCCTTCGGCGCCTACCTGCACACCGCGCTCAAGGAGTTCGGCGTCGACGACCGCTGGGTGACCCCGGTGGCCGCGTACCCGACGCCGGTGACGTTCTGCGAGATCTTCCCGCCGGACGACTTCCCGCTGTACTTCTACCGCCGGCCCAAGGCTCCCGACCTGGAGATCCACACCGCCGAGCTGGACTACTTCGCGATCCGCGCGGCCCGGATCTTCTGGATCACCGGCACCGGTCTGAGCGAGGAGCCCAGCCGCTCGGCCACGCTCGCCGCGCTGAAGGCCCGCGACAGGGCGGGCACCACCGTCTTCGACCTGGACTGGCGGCCGATGTTCTGGGGCGACCCGGAAGAGGCCCGCCCCTACTACGCGGAAGCCCTCCGGCACGCGACCGTCGCGGTCGGCAACCTCGACGAGTGCGAGATCGCCACCGGCGTCCGCGAACCCCGCGCCTGCGCGGAGGCCCTGCTGGCGGCGGGCGTCGAGCTGGCCGTCGTCAAACAGGGCCCCAAGGGTGTGCTCGCCGTCCACCGCGACGGCACGAGCGCCGAGGTCCCGCCGGTCCCCGTCGAGGTGGTCAACGGCCTCGGCGCCGGTGACGCGTTCGGCGGCTCGCTCTGCCACGGTCTGCTGGCCGGCTGGGAGCTGGAGCGGATCATGCGGTACGCCAACGCGGCCGGCGCCCTCGTCGCGTCCCGTCTCGCCTGTTCCTCGGCGATGCCGACGCCGGCCGAGGTCGAGGGCCTGCTGAACGGGGTCCCGTCGTGAGCACCGGCATCAGTGACCTCGCCTCCCTCAGGGCCCGGCACCCGGAGGCGATTACCGAGGCGGCCGCCCGCCGCGCACGGCGCCCGCTGCTGGGCGACAGCGGCCGGCTGATGATCGTGGCCGCCGACCACCCGGCCCGGGGCGCCCTCGGCGTCGGCGACCGCGCACTCGCCATGGCCGACCGCGCCGACCTGCTGGAACGCCTCTGTGTCGCACTGTCGCGGCCGGGCGTGGACGGGGTGCTGGCCACCGCGGACATCCTGGAGGACCTGCTCCTGCTCGGGGTGCTGGAGAACAAGGTCGTCATGGGCTCGATGAACCGCGGCGGCCTCTCGGGCGCCGCCTTCGAGCTGGACGACCGCTTCACCGGCCACCGCGCCCAGGACCTCACCCGGCTCCGCTTCGACGCGGGCAAACTGCTGCTGCGCATCGACTACGACGACCCCGGCTCGCTGACCACGCTGGAGTCGACGGCCCGCGCGATCGACGACATGGCGGCCCACCGGCTCCCCCTGTTCGTGGAACCGTTCATCTCCCGGCGGCTCGGCGGCCGGGTCGTCAACGACCTCTCCCCCGAGGCCGTCACCCGGTCGGTCGCCATCGCCTCGGGCCTCGGCGGCACCTCCGCGTACACCTGGCTGAAGCTGCCCGTGACCCGCGACCCGGACGACATGGCGGAGGTCCTGGAGACTTCCACCCTGCCCACGGTGCTGCTGGGCGGCGAGGTCGACGACCAGGAGGCCGCCTACGAGCGCTGGCGCAAGGCCCTCAGGCTGCCGACCGTCCAGGGCATGGTCGTGGGCCGCTCCCTGCTCTACCCGGCCGAGGGCAGCGTGGAGACGGCGGTCGACACGGCCGTCGGGCTGCTGTGACACGAGAGGCACGCGAGGTACGGAGGCACCGATGACGTATCACCTTCCCGCGGGAAAGGCCCTCGGCGGCCCCTACCTGGTCGACGTGTCCCCCGAGTCGGCCGGCTGGGGCTGCTGCGCCCTCCGTGTCCTGGAGCTGCCCCCGGGCGGCACCCACGCCTTCGACACCGGTGAGAGCGAGTGGATCGTCCTCCCCCTGGCGGGCGGCTGCACGGTCACCACGGCCGACGAGTTCAGCGGCGACACGTTCACGCTCCACGGCCGCGAGAGCGTGTTCACGGGCGTCAGCGACTTCGCGTACGTCCCACGCGATTCCCGTACGACGCTCTCGACGGCCGGCGGCGGACGGTTCGCGCTCACCGGCGCGCGCTGCACGCGGCGGCTGCCCGCCCGCTACGGACCGGCCTCGCGGGTGCCGGTGGAACTGCGGGGCACGGGCAACTGCTCCCGCCAGGTCAACAACTTCGGTGCGGCGGGCGTGTTCGAGTGCGACAGACTCATCGCGGTCGAGGTGCTGACTCCCGGCGGCAACTGGTCGTCCTTCCCACCGCACAAGCACGACGAGCACCGCCCCGGCGAGGAGTCGGTGCTCGAGGAGATCTACTACTTCGAGATCGACGGCCCGGGCGGCTGCGGCTACCAACGCGTCTCACCGTCCGGGCAAGGCCGGAACACCGACGTTCTCGCCGAAGTACGCGGCGGTGACGTCGTGCTGATCCCGGACGGCTGGCACGGGCCCTCCATGGCCGTGCCCGGTCACCACATGTACTACCTCAACGTCATGGCGGGCCCCGAGGCCGAGCGTGTCTGGCTGATCCGCGACCACCCGGATCACGCCGCCATCCGCGACACCTGGCCCCAGCGGCCCGTCGACCCCCGCCTCCCCCTCTACACGGCACCGGAGAAGTCCTGATGAGCACGCCCACCCGCCGCCTGACCGTCGCCCAAGCCCTGGTGCGGTTCCTGTCCGTCCAGTACACCGAGCGGGACGGGGTACGGCACCGGCTGATCGCCGGGACCTGGGGCATCTTCGGCCACGGGAACGTGGCGGGTCTGGGGCAGGCCCTGATGGAGGCGGGCATCGGGCCAGGGGCCGTGATGCCGTTCCACCAGGGGCGCAACGAGCAGTCCATGGTGCACGCGGCGGTCGGCCACGCCCGCCATCTCGACCGGCTCTCCGCGCAGGCCGTGACCACGTCGATCGGACCGGGCGCGACGAACCTGGTCACGGGAGCCGCCCTGGCGACGATCAACCGCATCCCGGTCCTCCTGCTGCCCGGCGACTACTTCGCCACCCGCGCCGCCGACCCGCTCCTCCAGCAGCTGGAGCACCCGACGGAGGCGGACGTGTCGGTGAACGACACCCTGCGCCCGGTCTCCCGGTACTTCGACCGCGTCACCCGCCCGGAGGCCCTGATCCCCTCGGCCCTGGCCGCCATGCGGATCCTCGCCGACCCCGCGGAGACCGGCGCGGTCACCCTCGCCCTCCCCCAGGACGTCCAGGCCGAGGCCTACGACTGGCCGGAGGAGTTCTTCGCCGACCGCGTGTGGCGCGTACGGCGTCCCGCCCCCGATCCCGTCGAACTGGCCGAGGCGGTACAGGCCGTGCGGGCCGCCTCCCGCCCCCTGATCGTCGCGGGTGGCGGCATCCACCACAGCAGGGCCGAGGTGGCGCTGAAGGCGCTCGTGGACGCCACCGGCATCCCGGTCGCCTCGACACAGGCCGGCAAGGGCTCCCTGCGCCACGACCACCCCGCCGACCTCGGCGGCATCGGCCACACCGGCACGGCGGTCAGCGACGACCTCGCCCGCACCGCGGACCTCGTGATCGGCGTGGGGACGAGGTACACGGACTTCACCACCGCCTCCGGCACGCTCTTCCTCGACCCCGGCGTGCGGTTCCTCAACCTCAACATCACCGCCTTCGACGCCCACAAGCTGGCGGCGCGAACACTGGTCTGCGACGCCCGGGCGGGGCTCACGGCGTTGACGGAGGCGTTGTCCGGTCACCGTGTGGACCCGGCCTACGAGTCCGAGTACCGCACCGGCAAGGAGCGCTGGGAGCAGGTGGTGGACGCGGCCTTCACCGCCGCCGACGAGAACGCCGTCCCCACCCAGACCCAGCTCCTCGGCGCCCTCGACGCGGTCGTCGGCGACGAGGACGTGGTGATCAACGCGGCGGGCTCGCTCCCCGGCGACCTGCACAAGCTGTGGCGGGCCCGCGGCCCCCGCCAGTACCACCTGGAGTACGGCTACTCCTGCATGGGCTACGAGATCCCGGCCGCGATCGGCGTCCAGCAGGCGAGCCCCGGCACCCCCGTGTGGGCGCTGGTCGGCGACGGCACCTATCTGATGATGCCGACCGAGATCGTCACGGCCGTCCAGGAGGGCCTGCCGGTCAACCTGGTGCTCATCCAGAACCACGGTTACGCCTCCATCGGCGGCCTCTCCGAGACGGTCGGCGGCGAGCGCTTCGGCACCGCCTACCGCTACCGGGCCGCCGACGGCACCTTCTCCGGCGCCCCGCTCCCCGTCGACCTCGCCGCCAACGCGGCCAGCCTCGGCATGGACGTCCTGCGCGCCAAGACGGTGCGCGAACTGCGCGAGGCGCTGGCGACGGCCCGCGCCTCGGACCGGCCGACCTGCGTCTACGTCGAGACCGACACCGCCAACCCCGCCGCTCCCCCCACCGAGGCGTGGTGGGACGTACCGGTCGCCGAGGTCGCCTCCCGCGAGTCGGCCGTACAGGCACGCGAGCACTACGACCGCCAGGTCGCCGACCGCCGCCGCCACCTCTGAACCACCCCCATGAAAGGCCCCCCACGATGAAGACCCTCACCCACTGGATCCACGGCAAGCCCGTCGGCTTCCCCAGCCACTCCTGACACTTCCTCAGAAGGGAGGGACGTTCCATGGCGAAGACCGGCGGCTCCTCACGTGCCGCTACCGCCCCCGCGCTCGATTCCCTGGACTTCGCCCTGGACCGGGGCAGTCCGGTACCGCTCTACTACCAGCTCGCCCAGCAGCTGGAGTCGGCGATCGAGCACGGGGCCCTCGCCCCGGGAAACCTACTGGGCAACGAGATAGACCTGTCGGTGCGCCTGGGACTGTCCCGGCCGACGGTCCGCCAGGCGATCCAGTCCCTCGTCGACAAGGGACTGCTGGTCCGGCGGCGCGGGGTGGGCACGCAGGTGGTGCACAGCCAGGTCAAGCGCGGCCTCGACATGAGCAGCCTCTACGACGACCTGGAGGCCGCCGGACAGGGGCCGACCACTCAGGTGGTGCGCAACGAACACGCCCCGGCCTCCGCCGACGTGGCCGCGGCTCTCGGTGTCGCGGAGGGCAGCGACGTCGTCGTCCTGGAGCGGCTGCGCGCCACCCACGGCCAGCCGGTCGCGATCCTGTGCAACTACCTGCCCGCGACTCTCCTCGAACTCGACTCCGCCCGGCTGGAGTCGACGGGTCTGTACCGGCTGATGCGCTCGGCGGGCATCACCCTGCACAGCGCCCACCAGACCATCGGGGCCCGCTGCGCCACCGCCGAGGAGGCGGCGCGTCTGGACGAGAAGGCCGGGGCCGCGCTGCTGACGATGCAGCGCACGGCGTACGACGACACGGGCCGGCCGGTCGAGTACGGGACGCACATCTACCGTGCGTCCCGGTACGCGTTCGACTTCCAGCTGCTGGTCAGGTCCTGAGGCTCGCGGTGAACGGTGTGACGGGCCGTTCCTCGCGTTCGCCGTCCACGGTGATGTCGACGGCCTCGTTGTAGAAGGCGAGGAGTCCCTTGACCGGGGTCACCGCGGCGAGCGGGTCCGGGTAGCTCCACAGGATGTTGCGGGGGACGTCCTCGTCGCCTCGCCAACTCCAGTACTCGGCGGTGCCCTTGTAGGGGCAGCCGGTGTGGTGGTCGGTCGGGGTGAACAGGTCGAGGCGGATGTCCTCGCGGGGGATGTAGTACCGCGTGGGCAGCGAGGTCTCGAAGAGCAGGACCGGCCGGCGGGTGTCGGCCACGACGGTGCCGGCGATCTCGACCACGACATGGCGGCTGCCGGCCAGGGCGTCCACCCGTTTGTGCGGGTCACGGGGGTGGACGAAGATCTCTTCCTCCTCCTCGTACCAGTGGTCCAGGCCGCTGTACCGGTGCCGGAACCACTCGAAGGCGATGTGCCCCGCGAGGTCCTCGGCGGGGAAGGTCCACGCCGCGTTCTCCACGAGCTCGCCGTCGGCCTCCAGGTCGTAGAAGGTCTGCGATCCGGTGTGGGCGCCCGTGCGCGGGTTCTTCGCCGGGCGGAGGAGGTCCGTGCGGACCTCCTCGCGGGGGAACGCGTAGCACGGAACGGGAACGCCGGGCTCCCAGACGAGGACCGGCCGTCGGCTGTCGACGACGGCGACAGCGCCTTTGTAGCCGCGCACCCAGCGTCCACAGGGCTCCCAGAGCAGTCCCTCCGGCGTGGAACGAATGCTCTTCGCGAACGGATGTGAGGTCATGACCGACACTCCTTCGGCTCCCTGACGAGCCTAGTGCGCCGCGTCCAGCCGGGCCCGCTGCCGCTCGGTCAGTTCCAGGTCGACCGCGGCCAGGTTCTCCTCCAGCTGGGCCGACGAGGAGACGCCGGCGAGCGGGAGGATCGGTAGTGGGCCGCCGATCTGCCAGGCCAGGACGACCTGGTTGACGGTCGCCCCGGTCTCGCGGGCCACGTCGCGCAGGACCCGGAGCCGGGCCGGGGTGCCCGGGTGGTCGAAGTCGGCGGGGAGCCGGTCCGGGTGCGTGTAGGCGCCCTTGAGCAGGGGCGAGTAGGCGACCAGGGTCAGTCCGGGCTCCTCGCGGAGGTAGCCGAGGAGGTCGGGTCCCGCGTGGCCGAGGCTGCCGTCGGGGAAGAGGTCCTCGGGGACGTCGTAGCGCGGCCGCAGATGGCTGTGGGCGTACTGGAGCACCTCGTAGCCGGGCAGCCCGGCCGCGGCCGCGACGGACCGGGCCCGCTCGACCCGCCACACGGCGTGATTGCTGACGCCGAGGAGGCCGACCGTGCCCTCGGCGACCAGTTCGGCGAAGCCCTCGACGGTCTCCCGCAGGGATACCTCGTGGTCCTCGATGTGGGCGTAGAGCAGGTCCAGCCGGTCCACCCCGAGCCGTTCCCGGCTGCGCTCGGCGGCCTCGCGGATCACCTTCGCGGACAGTCCCTCGGCGTTGTCGACGTAGCTGGTGCCGGGGGCGAGGGGGCGGGCGCCGAGCTTGGTGGCGATCACGATCTCGTCGCCGATGCCACGGCTGCGCCGCCAGCGGCCGAGGAGTTCCTCGCTCTGGCCGCCCTGGCCGCCGTCGGTCCAGAAGGCGTAGTTGTCGGAGGTGTCGATGAAGTTCCCGCCGGCCTCGACATAGCGGTCGAGCACGGCGAAGGCGGTGTCCTCGTCCGTGCGCGAGCCGAACAGCATCGCGCCAAGGGCGAGGACGCTGACCTCGCGGCGGGTCTTCGGGTCGGTGCCGATGGTGCGGTACTTCATGGGAGTCCTCCCGTTCACGGCTGGTGAACGGGAGTCTGCAACGTGAAGTGCACTTCAACGCAAGGGGGTTCAGGTCTTGCCGGCGAACGGTCCCTCCAGGGCCGCCCATTGCAGCAGCATGATGGTCTTCGCGTCGGCGATCTCCCCCGCGCGGATCATCTCCAGGGCCCGGCGGAAGGGCAGTTCGAGGATCTCGATGTCCTCGCCCTCCTCGTCCAGGCCGCCGCCCTCGTGGGTGTGGGTGGAGGGGCCGTACTCGGCGGCGTAGAAGCTGACCCGTTCGGTCACGGACCCCGGGCTCATATAGACGTCGAAGACGTGCCGGACCGCACCGATGGTGTGCCCGGTCTCCTCGATCACCTCGCGCCGTACCGCGATCTCCGGGTGCTCGTCATCGTCGTCGAGCAACCCGCCCGGCGTCTCGACCAGCATGCCGTCGGGGTGGCCGTTGACGTAGACGGGGAAGCGGAACTGCCGTGTGAGGAGGACGGTTTCGCGTTCAGCGTCGTAGAGCAGCATGGTGGCGCCGTTGCCGCGGTCGTGCGTCTCGCGCTGCTGGGTGCTCCAGCTGCCGTCGGCGAGCTGGAGGTCGAAGGTGGTGGCCCGCTCGACGTACCAGTGGCTGGACAGGAGTGTCACATCACGGACCTTGACGCGGGGGTTGCCGGTCAGATCGAGGCCGGTGCGGTCGAGTCCGGTGCGGCCTCGGCGGTCCGGGGTGTCGATACCGGCGGTCATCGGACACCTGCGGCCGTGCGGAAGATCAAGGTGGTCATGTCCCCTGTCTATCAAGCTCCGGGAACTTCCCGCGCGAGGAACCTCACGGCGGCCCCCGCCACCGGGGCCGGCACGGAGGCGTCCCGCGCTCCGTGCCGCCGCCCCGGCCTCACCTCACGCGCGCACCTTGCTGGTCATGGAGAACTCGTCGGCCTCGGCGAGGTCGAAGTCCCCGTGGTCGCTGCCGAGCCCCTGCGCGACCAGCGCCGCCGCGGCGCTGCCCAGCACGGCGGCCTCACGCGGCGTACGGCCGAGGCTGACGCCGCGCAGGAAGCCGGCGGAGAAGGCGTCGCCGCAGCCGGTCGTGTCGACGACGTCGATCTCGAAGGCGGGGACGGTCTCGGTGCCCTCGGCGGTCACCAGCAGCGCGCCGTCACCGCCACGGGTGACGGCGACGAGCCCGGCCCCGGCGGCGACCAGCTTCTTCGCGCCGGTCACGAGGTCCTCCTCGCCGCTGAAGCCGAGGACCTGGTCGTCGTTGGGCAGCAGGTAGTCGACGTACGGGAGCAGCGGCTCGATCTGGTCGAACGTGCCGAGCTCGCCGGGGGCGAGAAGGTCCACGGAGGTGACGACGTCATGCTCCTTGGCGTGCGCCAGGATGCGCGCGGCGACCTCGGCGCCGATCAACTCCGGTCCGCCCAGGTGGAGATGGGTCGCCTCGGCGACCGCGTCCCAGGGGACGTCGTCGAGGCCGTAGGTGATGTTGGCGCCGAGGAGGTGGAGGGAGGGGCGGTCGCCGTTGGGGCGGATGGGCAGGACGCTCGCGGAGGTGGAGGTGTCGATACGGCGGACGAGCAGCCCGGTGTCGATACCCGCCTTGTCGAGCAGCTGCACCAGCAGATCGCCCGTCGGGTCGGTGCCGATCGCACCGGCGGTGCGGACGGACGCGCCGAGCTTGGCGAGGGTGAGCGCGGTGCCGGCGGCCGTGCCGGCGGCGGTCATGCGGATGTCGTCGACCAGGGTGGCGCCCTGGCCCTCGGGTATGGCCTCCACCGGCCGTACCAGCACGTCCAGTACGTGGACGCCCATCGTGACGACCTGCTGCGCCTTCATCGAGTCTCCTCCTGCGCGGATGACTGCTCGGGTGATGCGGGTTGTGTGCTGCCGTAGTTGCGTGCGACGGCGGCCTCGATGACCGCGAGTTGCTGCTGTTCGTCGAGGACTCGGGGCTGCCCGATGGCGGCAGCGCTCTGGTACACCCCGCAGGCCCACTCCAGCAGCAGGGCGTGCTCGACCGCCTTGTCGAGCGTCGGCGCGTGGGTGACCGCGCCGTGGTTGGCCATCAGGGCTCCACCGCGGCCCTCCAGCGCGGTGAGCACCGACTCGGCGAGTTCGGGGGTGCCGAAGGTGGCGTACGGTGCCACGCGTACGGTGCCGCCGAGAGTGAGCAACTGATAGTGGATGCAGGGCAGTTCGTCGAGCACGAGGGAGAGCGCGGTCGCCATGGGCGCGTGGGTGTGGACGACGGCGCCGGTGCCGTAGCGATGGTAGACACCGAGGTGCAGGTCCAGTTCCGAGGTCGGCCGGAGAGTGCCGGACACGATCTTCCCGTCCAGGTCGACGACGGTCACCTGGTCCGGGGTGAGGTCGGCGAGGACCGCGCCGGTGGCGGTGATCGCGACCCGGTCGCCGCTGCGCACGCTGACGTTGCCGGCCGTGCCGATGAGCAGTCCCTCGGCGCCCAGCCGACGGCAGGCGTCGGCGACGGCGGCCCGCTCCACGCTCCACGCCGAGCTTGAGTCGGTCATGCGCGCGACGCTAACCTAAACATGAAACAAAGTCACGTTCACGTTCGGAGGTTGTTGCGTGGCCGATCCCATCGCCGACACCGACTGGGCCGCGGGCGTCGCCTCCCTGCGCCGCACACCCCAGCAGGCCCGCAGCAGGGCCCGGCTCGCCCGGGTCCTGGAGACCGCCGAGCGGGTGCTGGTCGAGGAGGGCGTCGAGGCGCTCACCACGACCCGGATCGCGGCCGAGGCGAGGGTCTCGGTCGGCTCGCTGTACCAGTACCTGCCGGACCGGGGCGCGATCATCGAGGCCCTCGCGGCGGGGTACTTCGCGAAGCTGGAGGCCGCGATGGACGACCTGGTCGGCGCGGCGGCCGCCGATCGCTGGCCCGATCCGGTGGGCGTCCTGATGGACTCCTTCGCCGCGATCTACCGCACCGAACACGGCTTCCGCGCCCTGTGGTTCGGCAGCGGCCTCACCGAGCAGACCCGCGCCGCGGACCGCGAGCACAAGCGCCGTATGGCGGACGGCATCCGCCGTATCCTCCTCGCCCTGGACCTCGCCGAGGACGACGAGGCGCTGGCCCGCACCTGCCACGCGGCGATGCTGGCGGCCGACGCGCTGGCCCAGGAGGCCTTCCGTCGGGACCGGGCGGGGGACGCGGCCCTGCTGGAGGAGGCGAAGGTCATGCTGCGGGGGTATCTGGGGGATGTGGCGGCGCGCTATCGCGGCGGGGCGGCCCAGGGCGACCGCTGAGCGACCGCCGAAACGCGACCGGCGGACCTGCCTCAGGCAGATCCGCCGGTGAACACCGTCGGGACGACAGGATTTGAACCTGCGACCCCTTGACCCCCAGTCAAGTGCGCTACCAAGCTGCGCCACGTCCCGGTGCGTTCTCGCGCGGTGAACCGCGTGATCGCGCGAAGAGCACTTTACCCCACGGGGCGGGCCGCCTCGAAGACGGTCCGGGCGGCGCGGGACAATCGGTATATGGGCAGTACATCCTCAGGACGGCAGGCCGACGCCAGGGACCGCGACGGCGAGGGGCGGGCCCGCAATGCCCGGCCCCGGGACGGGCTCGGGCGGCCGCTCCCGTACGGCACGGACGGGGTGGAGCGGCAGCCCGAGGGCGTCGTCCGCGCCCCCGAGCAGAGCGTCACGGAGGCGCAGGAGCTGCTGGATGCGGGCAAGCCCTTCCACGCGCACGAGGTCTTCGAGGACGCCTGGAAGTCCGGGCCCGAGGAGGAACGGACCCTGTGGCGGGGGCTGGCCCAGCTCGCGGTGGGGCTCACGCACGCGGCCCGGGGGAACGTCACGGGCGGGGCACGGCTGCTGCGGCGCGGGGCCGGGGTCGTCGAGGAGTGGGCATCGGACACGGGGCGGGGCCGGCCGTACGGGATGGATCTGACCGGGCTCGCGGCCTGGGCCCGGGAGCTGGCGGCGGACGTGGAGCGAGGCGGTGGGACGGTGGAAGCGGGAGTACGGGCGCCGCGGCTGCGGCAGTGAGAACGGACGCGGCCACGGCCCACAGCACCTGCGGCCCTGGACACAGGGCCGGGGCCCGGGCCCGGCGGCCGGCCCGGGCCCCTGTCCCCTATACACATATCCGAGCCCACGGTGCACCTGAGCACCTCGTCTGCCGTCTTCTGCTTGAAACACAAAAATACATACACGATTTGATATGTAGTAATCGAAATGAGAA